>JAXEDY010000002.1:0-27402 GCA_034104345.1 Christensenellaceae bacterium
CCGCGTTCGGCGCAAAGTCTGAACTGATTTAAGTGCATGCGGTTGGTTCCGCCGCATACCGCAAGTTCTACTTCGGGATGTTCGTTTAAAAGTTGTTCGTCGTCGTAATAAAACGGCAGGTCTTTAAAAGAATGTCTGCCTATCTGCACGGGGTTGCCCGCAGAAAACGATACCGCCACTATATTGAATAGCGGATCTGCTTTAAGCGAATTTGCAATATAAGGAACATGCCCGTTATCAAAACGCAAAATTGCAACGTTAATTGGTTTTATGTCTGACATAATTATATTTATTTTTCGTTATAATACCTTGAATTTTGATTATTTTTTCAAAACGCGTTTATAATTTTTTCCGATAGCGTCCCAAAGTTTTATCGGGTCGGGCGCACTTACCGAAGTGCCGTAGCCGCCGCGGTAAGTCCAGGTGGCAAGTCTGTCTACCCCAAGGCTTTCGTATAAGTCGACAACCTTATCGATTTGCTTAAAATCTTCGGGTTGGCAATAATATCCCATAAGCCAACGTTCGCATTCTTTGCCGTATTTTTTAGCGATTTTAACCGTTCTTTCGGTAATTTCTTTAAAGAAACTTTCGGGTAGAGACCAGTTTATAATCGTAGACGAAAATACGTCGAAATACGGGCAGGCGGCAACCATTTCCCAGTTATCGTAGCCGCGTTGTTCGGTAACGTAGTAACTCTGTTTGGTTGCGTGAACGCAGCAGGTTATTTCGAGTTTCGGGTTAATATCTTTAATGGCTTTCGAGCAGTCTGCCAAAGTTTTAAGCGCCTCGCGCCATCTGAAGTTTATTACGTCGTCATTCATAATTTTCGGCATCTCATACCCGTAATATTCTTCAAATTTCTTTTTACATTCGGGGCAACGGCAAGCCCAGTCTTCCCCCGAACCGCCGGTTATCGACGCGTAAGACTTAGGATAAGAATAATGCGGCTCGTCCCAGAAAAATCCGTCGATTTCGGTTTCGCGCGCTAACTTAACGCAAAGTCCCGTAAAATAATCGCGGAAGGCGTTTGTGTTAAAGCAGGCGTAGTTTAAAACTTCGCCCGTTCTTGCCGAAACCTGACGGTGATGAATGTTGTTTTGCAAAAACAAACTCACCTGCTCTCCGCCGAAATATTTGCCTATTCCCCAGGTATCTGCAATGCATCTTAACCCTACCTTGTGGGCGGTTTTTATAATATTATCGATGTTGGGAAACCAGAAATCCATGTCGAATTCGGTTATCGCAAGTATTACGGTATCGCAGCCGTGCTCTTTCATTTCTAAAAAGTCTTTTTCGGCATGTTCAACGTAATTAAAACCGTAGTAACTTACCGCAGTGTGTTTTATTGCCATAATTTTTCTCCTGTTATAGCGACTTGGAACTTAAGTTAATTTATAATTTTATTATTTTTCCGGTTGCCATGCTGTCGTAAGCGGCATTCATCACCTTAATAATGTTAACGTGTTCGCTTAAAGTTGTTCCCGCGTCGACGTTTTCACCGCGGATTTTGCGCACGAAGTTTCTTAAAAATATTCTTCTGTAATCGCTGAACGACGCGCCCGACGAACCCCAATGTTTAAAATCTTCGCTTGGCAGATACATCGACTGATAAGCCTTTGCGCCGTAAACGTTCGCAATTATGCTTCCCTTTTCGCCGTGAACTGCAAGTTCTACTTCTACGCAGCGCGGATATTTACAAAAATCGTCGCCGCCGTTGGTTTTGAAAATTTGTTTTTCTTTGTTGCCGTAAGACGGATCGAGCGAGAAAATCACGCCGTTTTTAAGTCGCCCGGTAATGGTAAGCAAGTCTTCCACTTCGGCGTCGTAACGCATGTTAGGCGCGGCTTCTGCGTAAACAAAGTCGTAATCCGATTCGAAAATAAAGCGCGCCAAGTCGAAAATATGCGGGTGGTCGGTAAGCGCGCCGCCGCGATACCTGCAATCTTCGGGATCGTTCGGCTTTAATTTTACGCGTTTGCCGTAAATTTCTTCGGGTATGTTCATCCACGGATTCCACCACATCGGAAAGTGCGAATAGTTATATGCGTTAAGCGAAAGAGGCTTTCCGATAGCGCCCGATTTTATAAGGTCTTTAATTCTTAAAATCTCGGCGCGCCAGCGCATTTCAAGTTCTATCGCAACCTGAATTCCATGTTCTTTCTGTAATTTAAGCATTTCGGCATATTCGTCCATATCCATAGTGGGAACCTTCATGGATATAACGTGAATACCGCGTTCGGCGCAAAGTCTGAACTGATTTAAGTGCATGCGGTTGGTTCCGCCGCATACCGCAAGTTCTACTTCGGGATGTTCGTTTAAAAGTTGTTCGTCGTCGTAATAAAACGGCAGGTCTTTCATAAAACTCCGTCCCATCGAAACGGGGTTAAGCGGAGAATACGAAACGGCGACTATTTCGAACATAGGATCGTCTTTCAACGCACACGATATAGGTCTTACATGCCCGTTATCGAAACGCAGAATTGCAACTTTAACAGGTTTCATTCCCATACTTCAGCAACCCCTTTTTCGTTAAGCTTAGCCATAACTTTTTCGTTAAGGTCTTTAAGGCGCGCGTATTGAGCCGCAATTTCTTCTTTATCGTCCGAACCCAAAAGCATATAATAAACGCTTGAAACGGCTTCGATTTCGGCAAGATTAAGCCCGTAAAGGTCTACGCTTGCGTCGGTAAAGGTTAAAGGATGTTCGCCGTTATTGAAAAGATACACCGCTTCGGGCGAAATTTTATGCCCCAAAGGCTGGTCGCACACAAAACCGTGTTCGGCAAACATACGGCGCTGACCTTGCGGCTCGGCTTCTTCGGGCATAACCGCGGCAAGTTCGAGCGTTGAAACGCCGCCGCATTCATGGTCTAATATAGCGTTTATCGTATCCCCGTTTTTAAGCGCGAAAACGTGTTTTATTTTGCTGCCGAAAAACCATTCGCAAATATCCGTTTCTCTGAACAAAAGTTGGTTGATTTTCGTTGTTTTCGGTTCGTACTCCGAACATTTCATATGACATCTGTCGCCGATGGAACGCGCGGCTTTGCCCTGCGCTCCGGGCAGCGGCGCGTGATTGCGCCACGGAAAAACGGGATATTCTTTACCGTCGATTTTTACGAATTCGGTAATAACGTCGCCCTCTTTCAAATAAAATTCGAAACTTTGTTTTACGTTGTTTTCGTAAATATCTATAACCTTTTTAACGCCGTCGTTTACGGCTTTCACGTTGATTTTCATGTTTGCTTCTCCTTATTTTTTCAAAACGCGTTTAAAGTTTTTGCCGATTGCGTCCCAAAGTTTTATGGCGTCGGGCGCGCTTACCGAAGTACCGTAGCCGCCTCGGTAAGTCCAGGTAGCAAGCCTGTCAACTCCCATTTTTTCATAAAGGTCTACAACTTGGTCTATTTTTTTGAAATCGTCGGGCTGAGTATTATAGCCTTTTATCCAGCGTTCGCATTCTTTGCCGTATTTTTTAGCGATTTTAATCGTTCTTTCGGTGATTTCTTTAAAGAAACTTTCGGGTTGAGCCCAGTCGATTATGGTTGAAGCGAACACGTCGAAATACGGGCAGGCGGCAACCGTTTCCCAGTTATCGTAACCGCGCTGTTCGGTAAAGTAATAACTTTGTTTGGTTGCGTGAACGCAGCAAGTAATTTCGAGTTTCGGGTTTACTTCTTTAATCGCTTTCGAGCAATCCGCCAGAGTTTTAAGCGCTTCGCGGTGTCTGAAATTTTTAACGTCGTCATTCATAAAACGCGGCATTTCATAACCGTAATAATCTTCGAATTTCTTTTTACATTCGGGGCAGCGGCAAGCCCAGTCTTCGCCGGCTCCGCCCGCCGCGGGAAGCGCGTAATGCGGTTCGTCCCAGAAAAAACCGTCTACTTCGGTTTCACGCGCTAACTTAACGCAAAGCCCCGTAAAATAATCGCGAAAAGCGTTGGTCGTAAAGCATGCCGCATTTAACACTTCGTCGGTATTTGCCGAAACCTGACGATGGTGAATATTATTCTGCAAAAACAAACTCACCTGCTCGCCTCCGAAATATTTACCTATCCCCCATGTGTCGGCAATGCATCTTAAACCTACCTTGTGAGCGGTTTTAACGATATTGTTTATGTTCGGAAACCAAAAATCCATATCGAATTCGGTTATCGCAAGTATTACCGTATCGCAACCATGCTCTTTCATTTCCATAAAATCCTGTTCGGCATGTTCGACGTAATTCAAGCCGTAATAACTTACCGCAGTGTGTTTTATTGCCATAAATTCTCCTTAATAATCAAGTAAAAAATCTTAGTTGTTTTAATAACTTAAAACTAACCGTTAAACATATTTTTCGCGCCACTCGTTTATACATGCCGTCGCGCTTTTTCTGCGAGGATATTCGGTTTTTTTCATGCGCTCGAATAAGTCGATTCTTTGTTTTAATTCGCCTTTTTCGAACGTATCGCCGTATAAATCGATAAGAGAGAACAAAACGAATTGATACTCTACGTCTAACCTGTCGAAAACTTTTTTCTTTTCGTATTCGGAAAGGTCCGAACTCCGCGTTTTTTTATAAGCGGATAAAAAGCAGTCTTCAAGCGATTTTAAATCGTCAAGCGAAAACATTTCTTTAATAACGTAATCGTCGTGCGTGTGCAGATAGCCGCCTTTTTCAACCCATTTATCGTAAACCGATTGTAATTTTTCGCGGTAAGTCTGAATATCATCTGCCGCGCATTTATAATAATGCGTTATAAAATCGGCGGCTTCTTCTTCGTAATCGCGCGATAAATCCCACAAAAGCCGCGGCCGAACGTAATCGTCTATAACAAGCATCGGGATATTGTCGGCACGCGAAGTGCCCTGCGAAAAAATATCTATCGCGTCCATATCTTTATATATGAGCAGGTTTTCTTTAACCGATTTCGCCACGGGATACGGCGCTATGGGCGAACCGTAATTCATACGGTAATCCCATATCGCGATATGTCGAGCGCAATTTTTCCAGCTTAACATTACTTCGCGCGCGGGAGTGTTGCCGCGGGTATAATTCTTTTCGTCAAGCAAATTATGATAAAAATCCGCATGAATGGGCGCTATGCGTACAACCACGTTATCGTGCGCGACGACCGATTCGTCCAAAGGAACGTATTCGCCGTTAACGATTTTAACGGGCGCTTTTTCGATTGCGAGATACGCAAAAGTTATGATATAAATTTCGCGTTCGGGGCAATTAAGTTTGCGCCACGCTTCCACCTCGTCGGCAACGGCGTTTATAAAACGCATGTTTACGCCCGAATATGTGTATTTTTCAACTTCTTTTTTACATTCGTCACAGTCGCAGAAATAAGGATTGTCGCTCATGCCTATCATAAAAAACTTTTTATCGGGTTCTTTTAAAATAAAGTTTTCGATAAGGTTTTTCACGAAAGTTTTAAAGCAGCCGTTTTCGTCGTTTTTATGTTTTAACGCGCCTGCATAGCAAAGTTGAATTTCTTCGCGCACGAAATGAAATTTTTCGTCGTCCGAAAGTTTTTCGAAATCGACCTTTTCGTGCTCGTAATACCACCCTTTGTCACGATATTTTTCATAAGGCAAAATCTGAAAGCCGATAGACATATCGTGCAGAACCGACCAGAAACTTTTGGTCGCAAACAGTTCCCTTGCCGGGCGGTTCATGTTATTTATGCGCTGAAAAACGCTGAACTCAGAATAATCGGGAACGGTAAAATTAGCCGTGCAAACCGTTCTGCCTTTAAACGACGGGGCGCAAACGAATTCGCCGCACGGAATTTCGACGGTTTGTTTTTTGGGCGCATATTCTTCGTCGAACGCATATTTTTTATAGCCGAAGTATCTTTCGGCAAATTCGCAAACGCCGAATAAAACGGCGTGCGGCACGCTCGAATAAATAAAAATTTTGCCCTTTGCCGCGCTTATTACGAAACCGTCGTAATAAAGGCGTTCTTCGTCGAAATTTTTAAATTTCTTTTTGGCGGCAAGCGTTTTTCCTATCGAAATGTAATCGGAATTAAGGTCGGTTTCGTTTTCGTAAACTACTTCTAACCCTTCGTAGTTGTCGGTTACTTTCGATATTATCGAGTTTAAAAGCGTTGCCGCCATAAAATCGTGCTTATCGGGCGCCGACGGCAAAATGATTTTGTAATCGGAAACGCCCGACGTAAACAGTTTAAAAGAATCCATTATTCAACCCCGTAACGACTTTTCCATTTAAGGACGAAATCGATCGTCGTTTCGTTTTTATACGGGCGAGCCATTGCTACGTCTGAAATAGCGATATAATCGTCAATCGCTTTTTTAAGTTGATCCGCAGTATAAATATCGGCGCCGTAAAGTTCGATAAGAGCAAAACGATAAAACGCGCTTTCGCGGTCGATTCTCGTTTTTAATTCCGCTTTTCTGCTGTCGGGCAAACCGTTTATAACGTTATAAGCGTTATTGAAAATACCTTCGATGTTTAAAAGCGTTTCTTTGGGCCAATAGTTGCTTGATAAAAGCGAGGTATAAATTATCGCGTTGAAGTTGGTCTTCTTTTCTAAAACGGCGGCGTAATGCATTTCGAGATATGCAAGATAATCTTTCATATATTCGCTTGCTTCGCCGTAATAGTTTTCGATAAATTCGTCGGCTAAGGTCTGATAACTTTGTTCGCAATCCCACATAAGGCGCGAGCGAATCCAGTCGTCCATTCTGCCGAGCGAAGTGTTATACGAAGTATTGTTGCCCTGCGTTAAAATATCGATAACGCCCATTTCTTTATACATTTTTATATTGTGCTGAGCCGAATTCCATGTCGGGAACGGAACGATTTTATATTCGAAACTCATTTTATAATCCCAGATGGCAAAACGCTTTGCGCACATACGCCAGTTTTCGAACATTCTTGCCGAAAGCGAGTTTTTGTCTTTATTATCGAACGTATAATAATGACACGAGTGTATAGGCGCAATACGAACAACAACGTTTTCTTCGGCAATAACCGACGGATCTGCGGGCGCATACTTGCCGTCGGAACCGCGTTTTACGGGCGCGTCCTGCGTGCTAAGATAAGCAAACACAACGAGATTTATTTCGCGTTCGGGGCAATTTTGCAAACGCCATTTTTCAACGTCTTTGGCAATTTCGTTTACGAAACGCATGCAAGTGCCGGTTACCGTGTATTGTGCGTTGTCTTCGGTGCATTTAGAACAGTTGCAGATTTCTTCGTTGTCTGACATGCCGAGCATGAACAAACGCTTGTCGGTTTCTTTCGCTATATAGTTGCTTATTAGGTTGTTTAAAAAGGTTTCGTAAAGTCCGCCCTGTTCACCTTTTGAAGCGAGCGCTTCGTGATAGCAAATCTGAACAGACTCTTTTATAAGAGTCCAGACGTCGCCCTGATACGAAAATTCTTCGTTTTGGGGAACAAGCAGTTCTTCGGCTTCGGCTTTACGTTCTTCGGGAATATAATACCAGTTTTTGTGCTCGCCGTAATATTTTGCGGCGTTTACGATCTGCATCGTTATCGACTGGTCGTGTAATTCGCTCCAAAGCCCCTCGTTGCCGTATTTTTCGAACCAGTTGGTGCCTTGGTTGTTATTTTTTAAGCGAAGTCTGTGAAGGCCGTCGGCGATAACTTCGGCGGAAAACGCGATGCGCCCTTCGAAATCGGGAACGTCGATAAGGTCGAAATCACGAAGTTTTACGGTAGCGTTTTTAAAGTTGCCGTATTTAACGCAATCTTGCGCATAGTACATATAACCTAAGTTCTTTTCGCAAAAGCCGTAAACGCCGTTTATTTTGCCGTTTTCTTCGCTTGCGTTTATAACGACCGCATTACCAGCGCGTTTTAAAATATAACCGTCGTAATTAAAATTTATTTCGGACAAATTTACGTTAAGAGTTTTAAAAACCGACGTGTCGCCTATCGAAATGACTTTATCGTTCTGAGTATAATCGCCGCCCGAAACAACTTCGAGGTCGGCTCCGGTCGAGTTATAAAAGATGTTTTTAAGTTCTTCGGCGGCGAATTTTTCGGGTGCCGTTGCATTTGCGGGTACTACGATTTTATACCCCGAAACGCCGTTTTCGCTTAAACTAACGTCGGTAAAAGGAATTTCTTCCTTTTTACCTTCGTCCGGAGTTACGGGATCGTCGCCTTTTTTGCATGAAGCAAATGCCGAAAACAAAGCTATCGAAGCGGTGAAAGCCGCTATGCATTTTAAAAATTTATTCATATCGATTCCCCTTTATTTTACGGTTACGCAAAAACGTTTTACGTTATAAGCGTAGGTTTCGGCGTCGTATTCATAGAAGAACACGTAATAAACGCCGCTGTTTGCAAAGGTGTAGGTTTCGTCTTTGGTTTCTTCGAAAACGCCGGTCGAATTCGCTACCATAACGGTAAGTTGTAAGCCTTTTTCGACTGTTGCCGCAAATTTAACCGTTTCGCCTTTTTTAACCGCAGACGGCATGTTTGCGATAGTTAAAACGGGTTTTTCTGATTGACGAACGTATATAGGCGCGGGCAATTTTTTCTGATTGCCGCTGCTGTCTTTCGCGATGGCGGTTATAAGCCACGAGCCGGTTTCGTTAAAGGTTAAATATTGCCCGCCTGTTTTATTTTCGATGGCGGTTACTTTACCCGACGGGCTTATCACCGACAAAGATATTTCGGATACGGGATCGAGAACGTCAACCGCCCTTGCGTAAGGTATAAATACCTTATCGCCTGCGGTAGCATATTTAACGATATCGGCGTCGAACACGATATACGGTCCGATTTCGTCAATTTTTGAATCGGATAAAGGCTGATTGTTTATTCTTTTGAATAAAACCACGGGGTTCCCGCTTACGCCGACGAATTCGACGCTCACGAAAACCGTTTCCGAAATCCCGCCGAGCGGCATTTTAATTATCTTGGTGCCGTCGAATAAAAGCCAGCCGTTTTCGGCTTGCAGATAGAACGGGTCGCCCGCAAAAGGCGCAGCCTTAAATTCGGATTTAGCGCCGCCGTTTATGCTTACGAACGTGCTGTTTGCCGACGCTTTTTCGAACGAAACAACTATTTTGTTACCGTAAACTTCTTTATCTTGCAAAATTAAGTTTACGGTTTTAACGTTTTCGCTTTCCTGATTCAGACCGAAGTTAAGAAGCATTCCGTTTGCAATAATATCGTTAACGAAAGTAAGAGTCGTGTCGCCTTTTATAGAATAGAAAGCACCCGTTTCTTCGCTCGAATACGAAATGCTCGCTTCGCCTTTTTCGGCGATAACGTATTCGCCTATTCTTTGCGGCGAAACAACTTCCGCGCTGTAAACCGCATCTTGTTTTTTGCCGTCGAGAACGTTTTTAGCCGAATATCTTACGGTAAGAGTTCCGGTAGACTCGGGAGTGTAATAACGATTTTTCTCGTCGATAATTTTTTCTTCGCCGCCGTTTTCGCCGACGTAAGTAACGACGCTTATTTGTCTGCGCGCGTCGAACGAGGCGAAATCATATGCTTCGGGAAGCGGAATGTAAAGCGGTTTGCCTTTTAACGCGAAGCGCGCCATGAATTTATCTTCGATAAGCGGAAGTTCGCGCTTTATAACGGTTAAATCGTAAGTGAATGTTTTTTTATTGCCTATCCAGTCGCTTACCGCATAAGAAAGCAGATATTTTCCGCTCGTATCGAGCGCGGCTTCGCCGTTTATAAGTTCCACTTTTTTGCCGTCGGCACGAACAAGATTTATATCTACGTTATAGCAACCCGCCCCGCCCGTAACTATAGTTTCGGGCAAAACGAGTTTTTCGCCGCTTGTAAATTCGCGTTTAATTTGATTTGCTATGGGCAGTTCGAACGGATTAAGCGATTTTTGCGCGGTAACTTTAAGCAGATATTTACCCTGATTACCCGCTTTATCTACAGCCGAATATTCTATAGTGTATTCGCCCGCTTTCGTGGGAACGAAACCTCCGTTTATCACCGAAACTTCTTCCTGAGTTTCTTTGCCGTAATCGAAAAACGCTTTTGCGATTACTTCTGCGGCGGCGATTTTGCCGTCGTTGTTATCGAGCCCCCATACCGCGGGAACGGGATAAGCTTTGTTTACTTCGGCGAAAGGAACTTCGTTTTCGGTAAATTTATCGTTTAAATAAAGAGTAGGCGCGGTAGTATCCGATAAGGATTCGTTTTCGATTTCGTTGCCGTTTACGCCGAAAAGCATAACCTTAGGCAAAGCGGTATTGTCGTTAAACTTGTCGAGTTCTATGCTTAAAATACATTCGCCCGTGGTAAAACCGTTCCACAGCATTTCGCCGCTTTGTATCGAAGACATATCGTCTAAATCTTTTATTGCGACGTTTTCGGGAACGTTAAGCGTTTTGCCGCAATAAATGCTGCGCGACGCATAATCTATCGAAAAATAGTTGATATAATAAAGTCCGATAGACGGGTTCGACGGTCTGCCCGAAAAACTCATATCCATGTTAAGCCCGAAGTCACCGCTGAAAGAGCCTGTTGAATAAACAAGCCCCCTTTCGCTCTGATTTGCGGTACCTACGCGGGCAACCGACGGATAGTTTACGTCCGGACGGCGGTTAGCCGTTATCGTAACGTAGTTTTTTTCGTCATAAAGGTCGGTTAAGCGAATTCTGAAAGTTCTGAATTCGAAAACTTTGTTGTCGCTTTCGCTCGTAACCTGCGGGGTTATCATAAATTCGATAAGCGGTATATCTTTGGTGTTTTTCGATACGTCGATAATTTTGTTGTAAGTTAAAATAGATTTCGAAACGTCGGCTTCGGCCTGAACCAGAACGCCTTTAACCTGATCGGCGTCGTAGGTATTGCCATGGCGCCCTACTTTTTTAACGTAAGACGGCAAAGCCGCGTCGTAGGTTACCGTTGCCGACTGAGCCGAAAATATTTTTTGATTTTCGCCGGCTCCGTCTGCGTTTGCCTGCGATAAAATCAACGCTCCGCCCGCGCCGCATAACGCGACTGCGGTTAAAAGCGCAACGATTTTAGTTTTGCTTTTTTTCATCATAAAATAATACCCCTTTAATTTTTATCCCTTAATTCCGCCGAAGTTAAGGTTGGTAAATAATTGTTTTTTGAAAATCATAAACAAGATGAATACGGGAATACAGAAAATTACCGAAGAAGTTAAAACGTAAGGCACGCCGCCGAGCGCGATAACGTTTTCGGTGCTTTTCTGGAAATAATAAATGGCGTAAGCCGCCAAAGGTCTGCTCGGCATATAAACAACCGAAACGCTCCAGTCGTTCCAATATTCGATAAAACTCGTTAAAAGATAAAAACCGAGAGTGGCTTTTATCATGGGAAACATTATGGTAAGCATTATTCTGAAATGCCCCGCCCCGTCGAGTTGCGCCGATTCGGCATATTCCCACGGAACGCCGCGGAACACCGAATAAAATATTAAAAACGCCATTCCGCCGAAGCCGCCTTTCATTATCATAAGTCCCCAGATGTTATCGTAAAAACCGATGGCTTTTGCGATGTCGAGTTCGGAAGCGAGTTGACCTACGGTAGGAATTACCATAACGACCATTGCGGTCGAGAATAAAAAGCCTTTAAGTTTAAAATTATATTTAGCGAAAACATAGCCCGAAATCGCTTTGAAACCTACCGAAACGAGCGTACAACCCACCGAATATAACAGCGACGTGCCGAACATTTCGATAAACGAATATCTTACTTTACCTACGCCCGAAATTACTATGTCGATATAAAGTTTTTTCATGACTTCCGGATAGTTCGAGAACACGAACTTTTTAGGAAAATCGAGCGGATAAAAGTCGAATTCGGATTTTGATTTAAAGGTGGATAAAAGCATCCACATCAAAAGGACGATAAAAAGTATCGTATAAAAGGATAGCAGGGTGCAAAAAATTATTTTAAACACAGGCGCTTTTGCGCTTTTTACGGATTTTTTCATTTGTTTGCCCCCTTAATAAGTAGTTTCCGAAGGTCCGAAGCGGAGAAGCGCCCACCTTGCAAACAAGCACACAGGCGCAACTATCAAAGTAAACAGCATGCCCGTTGCCGAAGCGTAAGGATAACGCGGAATACCGTTGTCGCCCAAAACCTGAACGAAGAAGAAGTAACCGAACGTCTGGAATTCAGTAGGCGCGTTTTCGCCGAAGAAGGTATACAGCGCGCCGGCGCCGGAGAATATAACCGCAATGTTTGCGGCAAGCTGAATTGCTATCGTGGGATATATGAGCGGCAACGTTATATACCAGAACTCTTTTATAAGCGTTATGCCGTCGAGTTGAGCCGATTCGACAAGCGATTCGGGAATTCTCGCCATAAGTCCCATATACAAAATTACGCCGCCGCCGAAGCCCGCCCAAAGCAAATAAACTATCTGCGTAAAAAATCCGTAACGCAAATCTTTTATAAGGTTGGGAAGTTCGACGTGGAATAGGTTAGCGAATAATTCGGGCAAACCAAGGTCTACGAAATATTTAAACATCGTAACCATAATAACGCTTGAAATTATCGACGGTAAAAACAAAAATACCGTAAAAGTTCCGTGAAGCGGAAACTTTTTATAAAGATAAAAAGCGTTTAAAAGATGTATCGGGAACGATAAACAGATGCTGTAAATAAAAAGATAAACCGAGTTTTTGGCAATTATCGTCATCGCCTGCTGCGACCTTAATTGTTCGAAGAAATACGAAAAATTGTGAAATAAATCGTTTATCGGAAGCCAATAAAAGTCTTTGGTGCTAAAATCGTACTGCTTGAAACTAAGCATAAACGAGTTTATCGTTCTGTAAACGTAAAACACTAAAAATATAGCCATCGGAACAAAAAGCATTGCGACAATAAATAACCTCGAACGCCATTTAACCGATGAATTTGTTGTTATTTTAGGCGGTTTGTTTCCGTTTATTTTTTGATGTAAAGTTACCTTAACGCCGTAAAAAAAGTCTTTTAACTTATCGAACTGTTTGCCGATAAACCCTTTTTCGTCGTCGTTGCGTTTAAATTTCATATATACCCCTTTCGTATGCCCGCACGTTTAAAATTCGAGTAAATAATAACGAAAACGTTCGGGATAAAAACTTTACGGCGCGGTTTTGCGAAAAAAATCGCAAAAACCGCAGCCGCTTTAAGGCTTATAAAAGCCCGTTGATACTAAAAAAATCAGTTATTGTTCAAGAAAGCAAACGAATTTGTCCAAAACGATTCGGTGTAATAATCTTTCGAACCGAGCATATAGGTATGAACGGTTAATTTAGAGTAGTCTTTGAACGGATAGAACGAGTTGTTGATCGCAACGGTCTGTCCGCCAACCTGATACTGCGAGAGCCATAAAATGTTTTGTTTAACCTGATAGTTGGGGTTCGCTTTATAGAACGCGGAGTTGCAGTTTTCGTTTACAAGATCTGCTTTATCCGAATTGTTGATTTGTTGGATTATCTGATAATAATAAGGAAGCCCTTCGATTTCGGATTTTGTAAGCTCGTAATCGTAATACATAAGCATACCCGAAGTTAACGCGGTGTTTTTAATACTTTCGGTGGTAAAAAGAAACTGCAGGAATTTTTCGGCGGTTTCTTTTTCTTTAGCGTTTTGTCTGATAAACGCAGCGAAGTTTGAACTTGAACGAAGATACGAAGTTTTTTCGTTTTTGCTGCCTTCTACAACGGGGAACGGCATTACCGAAAATCTTCTGCCTTTTTCTGCGTATTCCGGATAGCTTTCTTTTGTATAGGTGTCGCTGTAAAGTTTGATTTCGTTATACCAGTGACCGCCGTCAACAAGGAAGGCAACGCGGTTACCTTTACCGGTGCTTGCATAAGCCTTAGACTGAACGTAGAAACTTTGCGCCTGAGTAAAACTCGTGGTCGACTGCATAGAACGCGCGTCGTAATATTCTTTGTCCGACATTATAAGTTTAGAAAGTTCGAGCGCGGCGGCTTTACCTTTCATCTGCGGCAGATAATAACCGGTTTTGTCGGTAATTGCAACCTGTCTGTCTTCGCTCGTCATCGCTTCCGAAAAACCCGCTTTTTCGGTATCGTAAATATCGAGAGTGGTTCCGTCCATTCTGAGAGCGTGTTCCATTCTTTCTTTGCCTTCATAATCCGCCCACATGCTCATCATCCAATAAAAACGATACGATGCCATGTCGTCTGCCCAGATAAACGGAGTGATACCTTTAGCCACCATTTTGTTTAAAAGCGTTCTGAATTCGGCAAAAGTTACGGGCGTTCCGTCGTCGTAAGTACCTTTAACGCCGTCGCGACCGACGCTCTTTTCGGGATCGCCGTTAATGCCCGAAGTCCACACGATTTCGCCGTCGCCGTTATACGAAATAAACAGTTTTTCTTCTTCGAAAAGGTCGTAATCGTAGTTGATGCCCCAAACGCTTCCGCCAACGGGAACCGCGTAATATTTCGGAGCGGTTTCGGTGCCTACGTTATAAAATTCTTTGAACGATTTGTCCATTCTGCTTGCGATCGACGTATCGGTTACGCCGCCTGCCAAGGATATAGGCGAAGTAACTATGCTCGTTATATCCTGAGCCATATCGCCGTTAGCTATCATACGGAGATAGTTGGTGGGCGCGATATAAAGGTCGTTGCTTCTTTCGTGAATGGTCGATTCCAATCCCGCAGTCTGGAATTCGTCTTTTTTATCGTCGAATTTAATTTCGGTATCGGGATAGATTTTTACGAATTCGTCGATTGCCTGTTTAAGCCATTCGATGCCGAAACCGCCGTTAAAAACGCCGACGTATAAGTGGTGCGACTTTGTTTTGTCTTCTTTTTCGATTACAGTTCCGCCGCATGCGGCAAAGCAAGTAAAACTTAAAGCAAGCGCTACGAGTGAGATGATTTTCTTTTTCATTGCTTTTCTCCTGATATTTTGATTTAACAACCGCGCGGAGAACGATTAAAATCACCCTGCCGCGCGATTATTTTTATTTTAAATTAGTTTTGTTTTTTGCTTTTTTTTACGAAAGTTATAGCAGCCGCCGCTAATAAAAGCATCGCAATGCCGCTTATCGCGCTTTGCGCGCCTATTTGCGAGCCGCAACCCGAACCTATATCCGAATCGGTCTTTTTGCTTACCGTAATTTCAAAGGTTTTTTCCGCTTTGTTTTCCGAAGCGTCGGTCGCTTCGTAAACTACGGTGTAAACGCCTTCTTTTTCTGCATAGAACGTGTCGGAAACGATTTCATTTTTGGTTCCGTCGGGATCGATTACGAAAATTTTAAGCGTAATGCCCGCGTTCCCGCCGTTATCGGTTAAGGTAGCCTTGGGAACGTTTACGTATTCGCCCTGTTTTGCCGTGTTTTTAGCGTCGGCAGGTAAAGCAATTACGGGTTTTTCGGTATCTGCAACTTTAACGGTCGCAAGCGTCATCCGCGTTTGTCCGTCGTATTCGGCGGTTGCTTTAACGGTGTATTCGCCGATTTGATTGAACGAATATTTTTCGGTAATTTCGGTTTCGATATTGTTTTCGATAAGGTAATATTTTACGGTTGCGCCGCTTATCGCGCTGCCGTCGACCAACGACGAAACTTTAACCTTGCCGCCGAAATCGAATTGCGCGCCGACCTCCGCAGTATATTCCTGTTTATCGAACGCCGCGTTTATCCAAACGTTTTTGCTTTCGATAATGAAGTTTTTCGATATTTCGTTGGTTCCGTCGGTAACGCTCATCGCAACGTAATAAATCGTGTTTTCTTCGGCAACGAACGAATATCCGTTTTGTTTGTCGTAATTAAAGGTTTCAAGTTCGCCTTCGTTTTTCTTAACTTTAACGGTAATCGAATCGGTTAAATCTACCGGACCGTCGGTTTTTTCGTCGGATGCGGTAAAGCCGCTGAATTTAACGGTTAAGCCGGTTACGGTAACGTAATAGGTAATTACGTCTTCTTCGTAACGAACGTCGGGATAAACGCCTTCTACATTGCCGCTGTCGCCGAATACGGGCGGAATAACGTCGGATACGGTGATTTTGCGTTCGCACGAAGCGGTGTAAGTTTCGCCGCCTTCGATGGTTTTATAAGTTGCGGTATAGCGAACCGTCCATTCGCCGACTTCGAGTTTTTTACCTGCTTCGTAAGCGACGAATTCGCCGCCTTTTTCAGATATTTTTATTTCGATTTGTTTGTTTACGAAGTTATCGTCGGAAACCTCGTCGTCCCATAACGATACGTCGGTTTCGGCAATAACAACGTCGGCGCCTTCGTTTACGCTGATGTTATCGTTAACCGTGTTCGAAAGAATAAGGCGATTACGATAAATTATAAATTCGCGGGTTTCTTGTTTTGTTCTGCCTACGTAATCGGTTGCGATATAGGTCAAAAGCCAATCGCCGTAACCGAATTCGTGGGTTTCGCCGACTTCAAGTTCGGTTGCTTCGCCTTCGTTTACGCTTGCCAGAACTTTAATTACGGGTTTTGCGCCGTCGATTAAATAAATATCGCTTGCGGCACTCGCGTTTATTTCTACGTTTTGTTTTCCGTAATAGGTTTTATCGAAATTCTGAACGGTTAAGTCGATTGCGGGCGCGTCCGCGCTTAAAATCGCTTCGACTTTTGCGGTGGTGATATAAGTTGCTCCGTTCTGAACCGAAGTGTAGGTAAGTTCGTATTCGCCTGCTTCGGCGGGAGTAAATTTGCCGTTTTCTACGACAACATCTTCGCCGCTCGGCGAAACTACTTTAACGGTGTAACTAAGACCCGAAATATCGCCTGCTTTATTGCCCGCAACGTCCCAAACGTCCGTGGGTGCGGGAACGGGATAATCAAGCCCTACTATCGCTTGCGAAACGGGGGTAACGCCGTGCGGACGAGCGAATTTTTCGCTGCCTGCCGATAAAATATATACATTTGCCGGCGCTTTCGATACGTTTTGCGCAACTATTCTTAATTTTATTTTTCCGCTGGTAAATCCGCCGAAAGTTTCGGTGCCGGTATATCCTTCGATGCCGAGTTCGCTGTCGGAAAGTCTGAAATCACGAACCAAAGTGCTCGACTGATCTGCGCGTTTGGGAGCGAGATATACGCTCTTGGTTTCGTTATCCCAACTTAAACGTATGGGCGCAACCTGATCTTTGTTGAACACGCTGCTCTGAATTTGATAGCCGTAAAGTTCGCTCGAGGTATACGCGTTTTTAACCGAGAAATAACTTGCGGGTTTATAAGCGCCCTTTTCGTCGTTAGCCGAAGCGATGGCGCAACACCATTGTTTAGCGTCGCCCCTGCCTTCTATGGTAAGTTTAACGTAAACGTTGTCGTTTTCCGAATCGATAAGCCAAAGTTCGTAACGATGAAGTTCTTTGGTATCTTCCATAAGGGGTAAATATTCGAGTATAACGTCGTCGGCGGTTAAACCGTTTACGTTTATAAGTTTGTTATATTCAATATACGAACCGTTCGATCCTTGCGAAGTTCCGCTTAAAAATTGAACGTGATATCCGTTATAAGCGGCTCCGCTTGCGACAGCCGTTTTTGCGTGAGCCGAAACGTTGCTGTTTACCGCAGTAAACGCTTTGGTTATGTCGTTGTAAACAGGCCCCTGAACTTTTACGGCATAATCGAGCGCGTAGGTAGTTCCGTCTTGTTCGGCAAAGTAAGTAGCGGTGTAAACGCCGCTTTTTTCGGCAACGAAAGTTTTTTCTGCGCTTACGGCTACGCTTTCGCCGTCGGGATCGGTCACTTTAACTTCGTAAGCGATTTCGGAAACGTCGAGCGCTTTTTTGCCTTTTACCGACCACCCGTTGGTTATTGCGGGAAGAGTTACGGTTTCGCCGGGTTTTGCTCCGCCTTCGGAATATTCAAGCCCGAACGGACGAGCCATTTGTTTTCCGTCTAACGAAATAACGTACATATCGAAATCGAGCCCGTCGCGTATGCCTTTAAGCGATATATTCGCTTTACCGCTGGGGAATCCTTCGAATATCGTTTCGCCGGTATATCCTTCGATACCCATATCTTTTTCGGCTACGTTAAATTTACGAACGTAAAAATTCGAACATTTCGTAGGGGCAACTTCTATGGTTTTATCGTTGTTATCCCAATAAACCGTTATCGCCTGTTGTAAACCTTTTTGGTCAACGTTCGAAACGTCGGTGTTAAGTTGGAAACCGAATTGAGCACTCGAAGAATACGTTTTTCCGTCCTGACCGATACTCGCCTGCTTATAGGTTGCCTGCGTATCTTTCGCCCAACAGGTAACGCCCGTAAGCGAATCTCTGTCGGTAAATCTTAACGTAACGTAAATATTCGGATTTTCGGCGTCGCTTATAACGAGATCAAAAAGCGCCCATTGTCCGAACGGTTTTGCTATCTGCGGCAAGAACTCGATTATTTTATCTTTTGTAGTATTATCGGCGATGTTAATTGGGTTTGCCGTCGTTATAACCGAGTTACCGCTGTTCATTTTCGCATAATAACCGTTAAGGTACCCTTTCCCTTTAGACAGGGGCTGCGAAGTTTTCGCGTAAGGCGAAACAATGCTGCAATCGGTAGCGACAAAATCTTCGCCGAACGAATTTTTCACATAGTTATCGTAATCGATAGCCGCGTTTACTTTCGTATTGTTTACGGCAACGCCGAGCGCAGTAGAAATTGCGCACAGCACGCTTAGCATAACAATCGAAAATCGTTTTGTGTTTTTCATCTTTTTGCTCCTTGTATCATTTATTTTTTGCAAAAACGATTTTACTACGCAATTATTGCGCAAATATATTCGAATTTGCACTCTTGGTTTGATTTTAATATAAACCTGCGCGGTTTTCAATAGGTTTTTTTAAAAAAAAACTGTAACAACAAAGCATTGTTGCAGTTTTTTGCTTAAAATTTAAATTTTTGTTCGATTTCTTTTAAAAAGAGTACAATTTTTCAACGAATTTAACAAATTTATACGCCGTGGTTCCGCGCAGATTTTTTTTGTTGCACGCTATGCCCACCACGCGCGAAAGCGGCGGCTCGATGCGCAAAACTTTATAGTCTTTCGAATTGTTTTTAACCGATAATTCGCTTAAAACGCTTATGCCAAGGTTTTGCTTTACCATAAACAATATAGTTTCGTCGTCGTCGGCGTTTATGGGAATTTCGCTTTTAAAGGGCTTTGTAAAATAGTTTTCGAACGCTTCTTCGTTCGGCATTATTATGGGGTAATCGTAAAGCGATTCTTTATCGATAATCGTTTTTTTTATGCCGTAAGACCGCGGAACAACCGCAACGAAATCTTCGGTAAAAAGCGGAACGAAATCGAAATTGCTTTTTTTTGCAACAAATTCGTCGCAAAAAAACAAATCTATTCCGCCCGTTTTAAGGTCGCCGAAATACCTTTCGCCAACCACTATCGAAACGTCGGCGTCTTTGCACGATTCTTTAAACTTTTTTACCAAAGCGGGCAACACGTATTTGGATATGCTCGCATACGCACCTATTTTAACCTCGCTTTTTTGCCCGCTCAATTTTTCAACCGTTTGTTTAAGCGCCGCATAATCGGCGTTTAAAGTGTCAAAACAGGCGGCAATCGCTTTTCCGCTTTCGGTAAGTTTTACCCCCCTGAAACTTCGGTCGAAAATCTTTATGCCAAGTTCGCTTTCTACTTCGTTCACCGTATGCAAAAACGAAGCGGGCGTATAGTTTTCGGCTTCGGCGGCTTTTTTTATACTGCCGCATTCGATAATTTTTAAAATCGCTTTAATTTCAAATTCGTTCATTTTGTTACGCTTACCCCATTATTTTTCGTTTTTAACAAACGTTTTTTAGCAGAGTTTTCTTTTATATTATTGTTATATTTTTTGCCGTGCTGTTAAAGGTATTAACACCCCTATTATAATTTTTCGCTTCACGTTTGTCAAGCGAAATGCTATAATTTTGTGCGTTATGAAAACAAGTTTAAAATTTTTAAAGCGAATTTCGGTTGCGGTTTTCGGTTTGTTTATAGCCGCGCTCGGCGAGTTTTTCATGGTAAAGCCAAACGTAGGCACGGGAGCATGGCAAACTTTAAACGACGGAATTTCGGTTATTTTTAAAAAAATTCTACCCGAAAATATCGCGTTAAAACTTAATATCGATTACGGCTGGTCGTCGATTTTCGTGGCGTTTATAGTTATAGTCGCCGACCTTTTGTTAAAAGAAAAAATAGGCTTAGGCACTATTTTAGACGCGCTTATTTACGGGCTTGCCTATAAACTTTACGATTTATTTATACCCATAACAAACAGCATAAGTTACCCCGCGCGAATCGCAATTTTATGCGCGGGAATGTTTATCGAAAATATCGGGCAATATTTTTATATCGGCACGGGGCTTTCGTGCGGACCGCGCGATTTGTTCGTTATCGCCGTGGGTAAACGTATGAAAAAAGTGCCTATCGGCGCGGTAACTTTAATGGTAAACGTCGTTGTTCTCGTTTTGGGCTATCTGTTCGGCGCGACTATCGGAATAGGCACGATTATCGCTTGTTTCGGTTGCGGGCTTTCGATGCACGTAACTTTCAAAATTTTAAAGTTCGAACCGCGCAACGTTAAAAACGAAAGCGCCGCAGAAACTATAAAAAATCTTGTTACAGGTATTAAAACCGAAAAAGAAAACAAGGCAAGAATAAGCGAAAAGTCTGTAAAACCCAACGATTTTAACGCTACAGAGTCAATTGGCGAAAATCGTTTACCCCGATAAAAAAAATCAAATCAGAAATGTTTAAAATTTAAACTATATTTTTTGAATATAGCAAAAAAACGTAGCGCATAAAATGAAATGCACTCCAAAAGTTAGACACTTTTAGGAGGTGCATTTTTTATGGCAAAAAAAGGACAAATATTTAAAAAAATACTCGCCAGAATTCAAATTATCAGTTATACTAGATATGCGTGAACATTGTTTAAGTTATTCCGAAACAATGAGAAAACATTTTCCCTATTTACAATCTAAAAATTTTAGTTTTTTATTGAAGTGGGAACGCAAATATCTAGAAGAAGGATATGGAGGGCTAATGAAAGACAATCGTGGAAGACCAAGTTTAACGGGAAAGAAACGTGGCAGACCACCAAAGCTAGATAAAAACAAGCCCTAACTTTTGCCAAACGAGAGAAATGCTTAAAGGCTTGTTTGAAAGACTACCTAAAACGGCAACGCCACTATTACACTCTGATCAAGGTTGGAAATACCAAATGAGAGAATTTCAACGCTTGCTTAAAGAACATAACGTAACACAAAGTATGTCAAGGAAAGGAAACTGTTTAGATAACAGTGTAATGGAAAACTTTTTTGGTAGACTTAAAGTAGAAATGTATTATGGCGAAAAATTTGAAAGCGTTAACGCTTTCATACAAAAGCTGCACGAATATATTAACTATTACAACAACGAAAGAATATCTTTAAAATTGAAAATGAGTCCAGTAAAATACCGAACTCAATTCCAATATATTTAATTTAATTATTTGTCGAGATTGTAAAATAAAGTGTGTAAGTTGAAAAAAACGACTTATGCACTTTCCCTTTTTGTCTAAACTTTTGGGTTCACATCACAACACGAAAGTCGCTTTTAAGTTTAAGTTATATTTGATTTTATTATTCGATTATTTAAGGTCGCAAACGTCTTTGGGTTCGCGCATTATCCATTCGCCGTCGGTAAAATCGGGAATTTCAACGGGAACGCCTCCGCGCGAAATAGAAGATTCGGAAAGGCAGGTTATCGCCATCCAAGCCGCCGCGTCGTAAACGTCGATAGGCATTTCGTCGCCGTTTTTAACCGCTTCGAAGAACGATTCGAACATAAGAGTATCCATTCCGCCATGCCCCGCTTCGATTTTTTCGGGAGTAATGTCTTTCCATATCTGCGGCAGATATTCGTCGTATTTGTTTACGTTGTTGATATATTCCTCAACGTCGTGTTCGTGATTGTAATCGTCGCCTTCGATTAAAAGAGTGTTGCCGAGTTCGCTGTAATACCCTTTCGTTCCGCGAACGGCAAATTCGCGGCTGTAGGCACGGGGCTGAGTGGTATCGAGTTTTAACGAAATAAGCGTACCGTCGGCGCATGTGATAAGCGTTTGCACAACGTCGCCTTGCATAAAGTGCTTGTCCTTTAAAAATTCGTATTCGGGCTTATCCTGAACGTATTCGTGAAGTCCGCGCGCCTTAGAAGACATCGACACGAGCGAAAGCATTCTGTTTCCGCGGTTGATGTTTAAAAGTTTTGCGATAGGTCCGAGTTCGTGGGTGGGATAGTTATCGCAATTCCTTATTAAATAGTTGCGCAAACGATAATGCCTGTTTTTAAGTCCGCCGCAGATTTCGCCGCGAAGATCGTGCCCGTAAGCGCCGCTGCAATAGGTAACTTCGCCCATTTTGTTTTTGCGGACGAGCGACGTAACCAGAAGTTCTTTTTTGCCGTAGCAGCAGTTTTCAAGAAACATAAACGGCGTTTTGGTTTCTTCGTAGGCTTTTACGAGTTTGTAGCAATCGTCTAAGGCATAAGCCCCGCCTACTTCAAGCGCGGTAATTTTTTTAGCCTTCATAGAAGCGATCGCAAGCGGAATATGCGCTTCCCACGACGCCGAAATTATAACTACGTTTACGTTTTCGTCATTCAAAAGGTCGTTATAGTCGGTGTATTTTTTTGGTTCGTATCCGCGCGAATTTTTAACCTTTTCGGCTTCGGCGTCTACCCTGTCGGCATAAACGTCGCAAACGGCAACAATGTCTACGTCTTTAAAATTATTCAGAACGTTGCTTGCAAGCCCGGGTCCGCGCTGCCCGAGACCTATAAAGCCGAGTTTTATTTTTTCGATTTTTTTGTTTTGCATGATCTTAATCGGTTCCCTTTTAATTGATTTTTTTATCAATCCAACGTTTTTTGCAATTATATTTTATCAGCATTTTGCGTTGGTGTAAAGCGTTTAAAACAATTTTTTATTTTTTAATTTTTGCAGTTTAAGCCACTTTTTTTGTTTTTAATTATCTTTAACAACGTTAAACAAATTATGGGGCGATTATGCGGCGCTTTTTTATTTTTTTTTAATATTTCCGCGTAAATATTTCCGCGCCGCGATTTTTTATTTTTTTGTAAAAACGCAAAGTGTCTCGACGTTTGATTGCTTGTTCAAAAAAATTTCTTCGACCTCTTTGCCGCCCTGTAATACGGGAAAGTTGAATTTTATCGATTTTAGCGGATATTCATTTTCTCCTTCAGGATAAATATGTACTTCTTTGATTAATTCCAAGAGAAGTTCTTTTCGCTCTTCGTCATTCATAATATCATAAAATTCTGAAAAATGTTCTAAAATGCGATATATATTTTCTAATGTTAAAGATTTCTCTTCAATCGCGCGTTTTTTATATTGCGCATCTTCTATTTTTTCCTCAAGTTCCGTAATTATATCGTACATGGAATCAATTCTCGCTGTCATATCGCAGATCTTTCTTTCTCTATACTTTATGTTTAACGGCAAAGAGTCGAGTTCTTCTTCAAGTCGGGTTTTATTGGACTTAACTTCCTTTAGTTTTAGCTCGTAATTGTCAATTTCTTTAATGATGCGACTCACGTCGACATTCATCCCTATCCGCTTTTTTATTCCGATTGCAAACTCTTTATCTCGTATGAGTTGTTTAATCACCTCAACAACGAGAGGCTCTATATCTGTTTTTTTCAGGTTTGCATTATAATCGCAAAAGCCGCCGCGTTTCATTTTATTGCGACTGCAAGAATAGTACATTATTTCTTTTTCTGTCCCGTCTTTTTTCGTCCATCTTATTCTATTGGCATACATACTGCTTCCGCATTTAGGACATTTCAATATGCCCGTGAGTAAATACGCTCGATCCTGTCCCGATTTAGATGCAAATTTAACTCCGGTATTAATTCTTTTTGAATGAGCCTTTTCCCAAATTTCTTCACTCACTATTGCTTCGTGCTGCCCTTCAGTAATAGAAAAATCTTTTTTCGCAACAACCCGATATTCATTTTTCTTCCCCTTTACTTTTTCGCGCATTCTTCGTCCGTATGCAATCTTACCGCAATAAACGGGATTGTCTAATAAGATTTGTATAAATCGCCCGCTAAATATCGTAACGTCGCTTTCTTTTCTCTTTTTCTTTGTTATGCCTTGCAAATTAAGATATTTGGCTATACCCGTATATCCGATTTTTGTCGTAGTGTACATTTCAAAAACCATTTTGACGATTTTAGCCTCGTCTTCTTCTATTTGTAAAATGCCGTCTTTAATCATATAACCGTACGGAGGCGGTCCGCCGTTCCACTTTCCTTGGCGAGCCTTTTCCCTACGACCGTTCATCGTTTGCTCCAATATGTTTTCACGCTCTATCTCTGCCACGGCGGATAATACAGAAATCAATAATTTCCCACTTGTTTGAGACGAATCAATTCCTTCTTCGATACAGATCAAATTTACATCATAAGTTTGCAATAAAGCCAAGGAATTTAATATGTCAGCGGCATTCCGTCCAAATCTCGAAAGTTTGTATACAAGGACATAATCGACATCCAGTCCGTTTTCCACATCTGACAATAATTTTTTAAATGCCGGTCGCCCCTCAATTGATTTTCCTGATTTACCCGCATCCTCATATATGTCAACAACTGTCATTTCCTCTCTTTCGGCAAACCGTTTCAGCCCATTCTTTTGCGCATCAAGACTGTATCCGTCAACCTGTATTTCCGTACTTACACGTGAATATAATAAGCATCTTTTACCTTCGCGATTCATCTTTATCCTCCTTCTTGTTCCCAATTTTACCTAATACGGTTATGCCGTATTTTTGCACTAAACGCGTCATTATATCAATAAACGCATTGTAAGTTTCATTTTCCCTTTTATTTACATCTTCTTGCCGTTTCAAATCTCCTTAAATTTATTTGTGTTTCGTATAGGTCGCGTTACTCGGGATTTCTGCCTTGTCTTACTATTTTTTATCATTTTTAATTTACCGACTACTCTCCGTAGTAACACTATAACTTTTATTCTTTCTCCCGCCGTGCTTTTAACGGAAAGATAAACACGGCTACCCCTATCACACAATATCTCCTTATCTTTTCCCGCCATTACGGGTGTAATAAGCACTTAATGTGTTCCGCTGCTATGTGACTTCATAATTTCATACGCTCTTTTTATAAAGTCCACTTTTGTTAAGTTGCGCTCCTTCAAGAACGCATTGATTTCGACATACAAATCCCGCGGGATCATCGTCTGAAAATTTCCGTTTGTCGCACGGCGTTTTTCTTTGTTCTTTGCTTCGTATTTTCTATTAGCAATTCTTTGCGGTGTATCGTCTTTGCATTTGACCATAACTTTCCTCCAAAAATTTTATTATCGTATATATACTATAATATATTTTTCGGAGTTTGTCAATCGGTTTTGCTTTGTAAAATTTGCCGGGAAGGCAATTACAAATGTTTGAAATAAAAAATCAAACAACAAATTTTTTACTTGCTGTTATAACTATTATTTTTGCTTTGTTTTTCTTGCTTTTTGCGTTCTTCTTCGAGTTCCGCTTCTATCTGTTGAAGACGCGGAATTTGTTTCGTTGCTTCCGGTGTAAACAGAGATAGAACGGAATCGAAAAAGTTATTGATTGTTTTCGGCTTTCCGTGGACTATACGTCTATATTCCGTCGGATTTGTTCTTGCAAGTTCTTTGCCAACGTTTGTGTAATGGGAATTATTATCCTTTTCCTTTTGCAAAGTTTCTGCTTTTCGGACGTATTCGAGCGTTTCGTCCATAGCCTTTGTAAGCCGCTTTGAAAGGTCGCTGTTGTCTGCCGTTAAAGCGATTACTTGCTCTTGTAACTTGCCGCGTTTTCTCGGAATATTCCCGCTTTTTGCCTCGGTTAAAGCATCCGTGTACACTTGATTTTCTTCCCGTATGGCTTCCGCTTGCTCAATTATCTTTTTCGCCTTATATTCGGCGGTGGAAAGGTGTTTCTTTTGACTGCCTTCTTTGCCGCGTTGTAAGCCCCAACGTTTCCCGACGGCTTCGTAAAAATCCGTTTGCAACTGCCGTAACTGCGGTTTATCGAAAAGTTGTTTACTGCAAAGTCTGCCGTCTTTCGTTACGGGCATCAGGTTTAAGTGCATATGCGGCGTTGTTTCATCGTTATGTACTACCGCCGCGATAATGTTTTCTTCGTCGTAACGCTCCGCAAAGAATTGGTAACAGTCCGAGAAAAAGTTATATTGTTCTATCTTGACTAAACCGTCGAAAAAAGTTTTGTCCGAGCCTAACACGAACGAATTCATTACAACCGCGTCTTTGCGAGGGGATAAACCTAACTCTTTTATTCTGCCGTTTATGAACTCCGTGTAAGTCTTTCCGAAATACGGCGTAAAGCGATAATTGTTTCTTGTCCGCTCGGTGTCTATCTGTGGATTTGACGCTTCGTAATTCTCGTCCCGTTCGTTTTCCTTTTCGATAGGTGCGACGTCTTGTTTATGGTATTTCTCCATATGACACACTAAATATGAAATGATGATTTTCCTCCTGAAATTTGTTTTTATTCTCATTGAGCAAAGTGTTAGAATTTCCTCTGCCGACTGTTTTATTAGTGGATTCACAGCCTCGCAGAGCACACTATTTTGCGAAGCAAAGTATAGTGTGCTACACTTTGCTCATAAGTATTCTGTTTTGCTCCACATTTTTCTCAAAGTTTTCTCCCGCTACGGCGGACGATATTGATTGTAATTTGTCATTTTTTCACCTCCCGAAAGACGACAAAAAAGCCGCTGATATTTTTTTCTATCACCGACTTAAAAGTTAGTATTAAGTTCCTATTTTTGTTACATAAAACGCCTCCGATTTGTATCCGCAGACAAAAAATCCGTGCGATTTCGGTTGCCTTTATAGGCTCGTTCTTCGCACGGATTTTAATCCCGATTATTAAATTTGTGGTCGATTTTATCTAAAAAATCGTACAACAACAAAACCCACGCTGAAATCTCTCTTTTTTAACGATTTCAACGCCCGCCGCGGAATTGCTACACTTAATAGCAACTCTATGGTAAACGACGGTAATTATCCTGTCCGAATCCACAAAAGGGAACGGACGATCGGGCAACATTTTCACACCCGACAGCGCCTTTTCTTACGGCGCAAAAATTGACCTTATGTCAAGTCAATTTTATTATAGCATGCGAACATTTGTTCGTCAAGTGTTTTTGCTTATTTTTCTTAAATATGCTTTTATTACTAAGTCGATAATAATTTTAAAATATGGCATAAAAAGGGACAATATAAGGGACATTTTGTAGGTTTGTCAAACATATGAGACAGATTTTGAAAAAAAATCAATTATGTATAAGTCCAAGATATAAGTAGTCTGAAAGGTATTGTTTAGGAGATTTCCAGGCAAGAGGCCGCATAGGAAAAGAGTTGTAACGTTTCAGATGTACGGCAAGTTGCTTTGAA
>JAXEDY010000015.1:0-70581 GCA_034104345.1 Christensenellaceae bacterium
CTGCTGTTGCCGGCTATACTGTAACTACTGTTGTAGAAGGCACCTGCACCAACAAAGGCACCTATAAGTTAGCTCTCACCAAAGCTGCTTACAAAGAAGCTTTAAAAGCGGCTCTTATCGAAAAAGGTCACGATGCTAGCGAGGTTGCACACTTCGATCTCGATCATAAAGTTGAATTTGAAGTTTCGTTCAGCGCTGACCACAATACTACCGGTTCTACTATCGTTTGGGTAAACGACGGTTACAGATACACCGGTAGATACTGCAAAGTTTGCGGTAACGTTGTTATCGAAAGTGCCGTAAAAATTGGCTAATCACAAAATCCACACTAAGGCGGCGCGCTTTTGGTAAGGCGCGCTGCTAAGTAAAAACCCTTAAAGCAAAAAATAACGCCTTTAACGATTGTCATTAGTTAAAGGCGTTGTTTTTTTGTATAATTATATCCGATAGCAAGCCTTTTGAAGGCACCACCATTCGGGGCGATTCCCTTAATAAGGGAAAGTTCTGTACTGTCAAACAGAAGGCGACCCAGCCGGGGCGATTCCCTTAATAAGGGAAATGTCGGCAAAGCCGACAAAAGGATGGCCGCCGCGGCAGAGCGGGCGTCAATCGCACAGACCGCAGACTGAAGGGGACATTTCGCTTGCGCTTGATTCTTCGGCTAACGCTCAGGATGACGGGTAGGGTATGTTAATAATTGGCTCCCTTGTGTAAAGGGAGCTGTCAACGATAGTTGACTGAGGGATTGTTGCTTAATTTAAAATCAAACGTTTTTTACAATCCTCCCGTCTTGACTTCGCTTTAGCTCGTCGATCCACCCTCCTTTACACAAGGAGGGCTTTTTTTTTGTCGCTATCTTTTTTCTTGATTGTTTTCTTTCGATTTTTATTCGCTGTCGCTTATAAAAACCACTTTCCCCGAAGGGGACAGCGGGAACTGGTCATGTTGAACGGAGCCGCAAGGCGCAGTCGAAACGTCCAGCCGCAGCCGAAAAAAAAGGCGTCCCCTTCGGAGAAAGCTTACTTCGTTTATCTTGCGCGTGATTCTTTTGCTAACGAAAAAGGCTTTTTAAAAATATTTTATTTTTTTATTAAACTTATTTAAGAGAAATATTGACAAAACTTTTTTTTTATATTACAATATAACCATATAATACTTTGGGTTAGTGTATGCTCTTAAATAAGCGAGGTGAATTTTAAAATTTGCTGCCGCATATTATTTAAGTAGAAAACGATTAACTTGTCCTGTAACGGAGGTATCATGAAAAAAAAGTTTAAACTTTTATTTGCCGCAATTTTAGCGGTGGTTGCCGTTTTATCTGTTTGTGCCTTTTCGGCTTGCGGCGAAATTAAAGTTCATGAATGCGTTTTTGAAGAAATTGTCGAAAGTCAGTTTTTAAAAACTCCTGCAACTTGTACACAAATGGCGGTTTATTATAAATCGTGCGAATGCGGTGAAAGGTCGAACGAAACGTTTGAATATGGCGATACCCTTGCTCACACTTACAACTGGTATCCCGTTATCGAAGACGTTGAAATTTGCAAGGGGCATAAATTCGTTAAGATATGCTCGGTTTGCCAAGAACAGCCATCCGGCGGTGAAGGCGTAGCCTACAAATACGAACTCGCTCATTCAGATAAGTGGACTGTTGAAAGCAAACCTACTTTAACCGAAACCGGTTTGCTCGCAGGCATTTGCTCCGACTGCGCAAAAGAAGCCGAATACGTTCTTCCCAAACTCAATAAAGATTCTTATTCTTATTCCGAAACTGAACAAGATTGCAAAGAACTTGTTGCGGGAGAAGGAATCTATTCGATCGTAGTCGACGGGCAGTCGTTTGAATTTAAAGTGACGCTTCCCATTTATCATATTTTGAACGGCAAAAAGATTTATAATGACGGCACTATTAAATCGATAAACGATTATACCGGAATCGAAGTGTACGACGGTGCGGCTATTACTTGTGCCGAAGAAGGTACGCGCGGTTTTTACACTTGCGACGAATGTGGTAAACACTACGATATTTACGTAAGAAAAGATCACGTAAGACCTGCCGACGAAAAAGAAATCACCGTTGAGTTTGATTCGTGTAACGATAAGCAAAAGTATTATTACGATTGCCCGAATTGCAACGACGACGTAACCAAGGTTAAAGAAATTCTTCCCGCAACCGGTCATAAATTCGAATATACTCTCGAAGTTGACGATGCCGAAGCGCATACCTGGAAAGTTATAGGTGTTTGCAAAAACAAAGTTAACGGAATAGAATGCGGCGAACACGACGATGTTTCTGCAATCCCAGACAGCCTTGTAGGCGTTAAAGAAGTAGCGACCTGCACAAAAGGTGCCGTTCGTTCTTACGAATATAAAGGCGTTGAATGTACCTTTAACGAAACCGAAACTCTTAATCACAGATACGTAGACGCAGAATCGAATATCGACGTCCGCCTTAAACTTTCGGAAACCGGATTTGTTTATGATGCGACAAAATACCCCAATCTCTCGATTTTAGGAACGCCTAAGCACGATAAATGCTCTGAACTCGGCAACGAGGCGTTGTTTACTTGCGCCGATTGCGGCAAGCATTACACAGTTTTAATCAAATACCCGCACACTAAACCCGCCAACGTCGAACATCACGCCGCAACCTGCACCGAAGACGAATCTACCGTTTACGTTTGCACCGTCTGCAACGAAGAGGTTCACGAAAAAGGCGAATCGAAACTCGGTCATATTGCAAAAATCGAAGTAATAAGCGAACCCACGCTTGAAAGCGCAGGCTCGGCGAGAATTACTTGCGAACGTTGCGATCTCGACGAAACGATAGATCTTCCCGCACTTAACAAAACCGATTACAATTGCAAAACGATTGTTAAACAAACTTGCGTAAGTCGCGGTCAGGATAAATATACGTATAAATACACCGGCGATTTAGCAAACGCAGGCTTGCCCGAATTGGCATTTACCGTAGTTACCGACAGCATGTCCGTCCACGTTAACGAAGACGAGCCCGAAACCATAGAGGTTCTTATCAAGGGCATAAAATACAGAGGCTTTATCTGCGCTAACTGCCATAGATTCGTTATAACCGAAACTTTGGGTTAAACGTTAAAACGATAATAAAAACCTTTCGGATAAATTCCGAAAGGTTTTTTTATAAAACGCTTTGCCGCGTTAAAACAAAAAAATGCCGATCGCTTTTTGGATTTTATAAAAAGCAATCGGCATTCAGTTTCAAAAAAAACTGTACGTTCCGCTTTGACGCAACACACCGACGCGGTAAAACGGCAGGTGGCTACTGCAAAGTTTCCTTATGGCACACGAGCGACACCGCTTAGTGCTGCTATATCCCTATCCTGACACGGTTCACGGCTGCCCGTTGCATAAGACCTTGCGATCAACGCTCCTTATCGCCTTCAGACCATCCATGCGTTACGCCGAGGCGGACTTTTCGACCTTGCTATAGCGGATTGCAAGTTAAGGGCACCGCTAACTCCCCGTCTAGTACAGCGTTATTATTTTATAACAAAATTAAAAACAAAGCAAGCAAAAACGCCGCGTTTTAGATAAAAAGCGCGCGCCAAAATAAACCAAAACAAACAATAACGCGAAAAACAGCGAAAACGCTTTACATTTTTTTGCTTATTTGTTAAAATAATAGCATATAAAAACATAGATGCGTGTTCACGGTTTGTTTTAGCCTTTGCTATATGCCAAGTCGAAAACATCCGTGCATAGCGGAAACAAGTCGCGCGGGCAGCGTTTAAAAAGCGAGTTCGGGGCGGTGTAAGCCGAACTAAACGTCCGTAGCGGTATCCTTCCGCAGCACGCCTTGCAAAAGCGTGGCTTTGCGGCACGGCGATTTTTTTAATTGCTTTGTCGGGGCGGGCGAAATAGCGGGGCGCGTATCGCCGCGAAAAGGCGTTTTAAGTGCGATCGTTCGCGCGGGTTTTGCTTGCCCTAATTTTTTATCGGCATAAAGTTAAAAAACCGCGGCGTAAGCGGTCGAATCAAAGTGGTAACGCGGAACTTCCGTCTTTGAATAAAAGGCGGGGGTGTTTTTTTTGAAATAAACGATATTAAAAAGGAAGACGATATGTATAAAAAAGTTGACAATTCGCTTAATTTTTTAGACCGTGAAAAAGAAGTTTTGAAGTTCTGGAACGATGAAAAAATCTTTGAAAAAAGTATGGATAAGCGCAAAGACGGCGAAGAATTCTGTTTTTACGACGGGCCGCCCACCGCTAACGGCAAACCGCATATCGGGCACGTTTTAACGCGCGTAATGAAGGATATTATTCCGCGCTATAAAACGATGAAAGGCATGCACGTCGCGCGCAAGGCCGGCTGGGATACTCACGGTTTGCCCGTAGAACTCGAAATCGAAAAGAAATTAGGGCTCGACGGCAAGCAGGATATCGAAAAATACGGCATCGAACCCTTTATAAAACAGTGCAAAGAAAGCGTTTGGAAATACGTTAACGAATGGCGCCAAATGTCTGACCGCATAGGTTATTGGGTCGATATGGATCATCCCTACGTTACCTACGACGATAATTACATCGAATCGGAATGGTGGGCGCTTAAAAAAATATGGGAAAAAGGGCTGTTATACAAGGGCTATAAAATAGTGCCTTATTGCCCGCGTTGCGGCACCGCGCTTTCGTCGCACGAAGTGGCGCAAGGCTATAAAGAAGTTAAAGAAAAATCGATTTTCGTCAAGTTCAAAGTAAAGGGCGAAAACAAGTATTTTCTTGCCTGGACAACCACGCCGTGGACTCTTCCTTCGAACGTGGCGCTGTGCATGAACGCAAACGAAAATTACAGCGAAATTATCGCCGAAGACGGCATGCACTACGTTTTGGCGCAGGCGCTTTGCGATAAACTTTTTGAAAATTATACGACCGTTTCGGTTAAAACGGGCAAAGAATACGAATTTACCGAATACGAGCCGATGTTCGATTACGCGCTCGGTTCGTTCAAAGAAAAGGCATATTACGTTACCAACGCCGATTACGTTACTTTAACCGACGGCACGGGCATCGTTCACATTGCGCCCGCGTTCGGCGAAGACGACAGCCTCGTCGGCAAAAAATACGGTTTGCCTTTCGTGCAGATGGTCGATACCCGCGGCAGATTTGTAGAAGCCGCGCGCGACTATGCCGGCATATTCTGCAAAGACGCCGACAAACAGATTATCGCCGATTTAAAGGCGCGCGGCGTTTTGTTCAAGGAAATGCTTTACGAACACAGTTATCCGTTCTGCTGGCGTTGCAACACTCCGCTTTTATATTACGCCCGCAGCAGTTGGTTTATAAAAACCACCGCCGTAAAAGACGAACTTTTAAAGGCGAACGCTTCGGTCAACTGGATTCCGCCCACGATCGGCACCGGTCGTATGGGCAATTTCTTAGAAAACGTTATCGACTGGGGGATTTCGCGCGAAAGATATTGGGGCACGCCGCTTCCCGTTTGGGTTTGCAAAGACTGCGGCAAGGTTCACGTTATCGGCTCGCGCAAAGAATTGCAGGATTTAAGCGGCGTTTCGGGCGTCGAACTGCACCGTCCTTATATCGACGCGGTTACCTTTAAGTGCGATAAATGCGGCGGCGAAATGCACCGCGTTAAAGACGTTATCGACTGCTGGTTCGATTCGGGTTCGATGCCGTTCGCGCAACTTCACTATCCGTTCGAAAACAAAGACATTTTCGAAAAGCGTTTTCCTGCCGATTTCATAAGCGAAGCGGTTGACCAAACGCGCGGTTGGTTTTATACGTTGCTTGCCGTTTCGGTGCTTATGTTCGATAAAGCGCCCTTTAAAAACTGCATAGTTTTAGGGCATGTAAACGATAAAAACGGCATAAAAATGAGCAAGCACATCGGCAACGTCGTCGATCCGTGGAGCGTTTTAGACAAACAGGGTGCCGACGCCGTCCGTTGGTATTTCTACACTTCGTCGGCTCCATGGCTTCCGTCGAGATTTTACGACGAAGCGGTAAGCGAAGGTCAACGCCGCTTTATGGGCACGCTTTGGAACACCTACGCGTTCTTCGTGCTTTACGCCGAAATCGATAAATACGATCCTTCGAAATATAAACTTGAAAACTGCAAGTTAAGCCTTATGGATAAGTGGGTTTTGTCTAAACTCAACACGCTTATAAAGCAGGTAGACGACGGGCTTAACGGTTATCAGATATTCGAAACCGCGCGCGCTATCGAAGCCTACGTCGACGAACTTTCGAATTGGTACGTCCGCCGCGGTCGCGAAAGATATTGGGGCAAGGATATGAGCGACGATAAAATCGCCGCTTATACCACGCTGTGGACGGTGCTCGTAACATTATCGAAGTTGCTTGCGCCTTACACTCCGTTTATGGCCGAAAGCATTTATCGCAATCTTGTTCCAGAATTTTTTAAAGACGCACCCGAATCCGTTCATCTTTGCGACTTCCCCGTTTGCGACCAAAAAATGGTGGATAAAGATCTCGAAGACGGAATGGAAGACGTTTTAAAAATCGTATTGCTCGGCAGAAGCGCGAGAAATTCGGCTAACGTTAAAAACCGCCAGCCGCTTAACAAACTTTACGTTGCCTGCGACCGCGCCGTTAAACTAACCGAAGGGCTTTACGAAATCGCGCGCGACGAACTTAACGTTAAACAGGTCGAAATTTTGCACGATGCTTCGCGTTTCGTAACCTATAAATTAAAGCCGCAACTTAAAACGTTAGGGCCTAAATACGGCAAAAAATTGGGTGAAATCCGCGCGTTTTTAGATAATTGCAATGCCGCCGAAATAGTTTCGACGGTGAAAGCGGGTGGCGTTTATAAGGCGAATATCGGTGGCGAAGAAATAGATTTTGCGCTCGACGACCTTTTGATTTCGAGCGAAAGCGCCGAAGGTTTTGTTTCGGCAAGCGAAAACGGTCTGACGGTCGTGCTCGACGTTCATATCACCGAGGAACTTCTGCTCGAAGGCGTTATGCGCGAACTCGTTTCGAAAATTCAGACGATGCGCAAAGAAGCGGGCTTCGAAGTTACCGACAGAATTACTTTGCGTTACACCGCCGAAGGCAATGCTTTAAAAGTTTTAACCGAAAAGGCAAACGATCTTAAAACCGCCGTTCTTGCCGAAAACGTTATTTCGGGCGGCGACTTAAACGCGGGTTATAAAAAAGAATTCGATATAAACGGCGAAAAAGTTGCTTTATCGGTTGAAAAAATCGGCTAAAAATCATAAATAAAATCATAAATTATGAATTCAGCAAACAATTGGAAAGAATTTTCGGTAATCGCCACGGGCGACGGCTATAAACTCGAACGATGGGGCGGCGTTATTTTGCTTCGCCCGGATCCGCAGGTTATATGGCCCGCTTCGATCGATTTAGACGGTTATCAAGGCTTAAACGCCAAATATACGCGCAGTTCATCGGGCGGCGGCGCGTGGGAATATTATAAAAAAACTCCCGACGAGTGGAATATAAGTTACGGCGAATTGAAGTTTAAAATCAAGCCCATGGGCTTTAAGCACACCGGACTTTTCCCCGAGCAGGCCGCCAACTGGGATAAGATGGCTTCGCTTATTAAAAACGCGGGGCGCCCGATAAGCGTGCTTAATCTGTTCGCCTATACGGGCGGCGCGACCGTTGCATGTTTAAAAGCGGGGGCGAGCGTGTGCCACGTCGACGCGAGCAAGGGCATGGTAGAACGCGCGGGCGAAAACGTGCGGTTATCGGGGCTTGAAAAAGCGCCCGTACGCTTTATAATCGACGATTGCAAAAAGTTCGTTCAGCGCGAAATAAAGCGCGGGCGGCGTTACGACGCGATTATTATGGACCCGCCGAGTTACGGCAGGGGACCTAACGGCGAAATGTGGAAAATCGAAAGCGAACTTTATTCGCTCGTAACCCTTTGTCGCGACGTTCTTTCGGATAATCCTCTTTTCTTTTTAGTAAACAGTTACACTACGGGGCTTCAGCCGCAGGTTTTAAACAACGTTTTAAGCCTTGCGCTTAAAGACGTAAGCGGCGAAATCGAAGCTTACGAAGTGGGGCTTCCTACCGAAGAAGGCATAATTTTGCCGTGCGGCGCAAGCGGTTTTTTTTGCAGACGATAACGCTTTTTCGGCGTAAACTAAAATTTGCCGATTTACGAAGATAAAAGTGCCGAAATATGCGATAATCGACCTATAGCCCAGTTTTTTAAAAATTAGGCGCATTAAAACACGCGCTAAAAAGGCTTTTAGGCAAAGATAAAAGGAGAAAAAAGTTTTAATATGGTTAACATGACGGCTGACGATTTAACGATTTTATATGAAGACAACCATGTAATAGTTGTGCTTAAACCGCAAAACGTTCCGTGCTGCGAAGATCATACAAAAGACATCGATCTTTTAAGTTTGGTTAAAGAATACATAAGAAAAAAATACGACAAAAAGGGCAACGTTTATATCGGACTTGTTCACCGTCTCGATAGGGTAACGGGCGGCGTTATGGTGTTTGCTAAAAGCACCAAAGCGGCGTCGCGTTTGTCCGAGCAGATGGCGAGCGGCGATTTTGAAAAGAAATATCTTGCCGTGCTTACAAAGCGCCCGCCCGAAGACAGAGCGATTTTAAGGCATTATTTAAAGAAAAATCCCGTAAACAATATGGTTTACGCCTGCCCGCCTACCGTCGAAGGCGCGAAGTTTTGCGAACTCGAATATAACGTTTTGCAAGAAGAAAAAGGCTTAACGCTTGCAAAAGTCGTTCTTCACACGGGCAGAACGCACCAAATTCGCGTGCAGATGTCGGCGATAGGCTGTCCGCTTTACGGCGATATGCGTTACGGCGGCGAAAATGCTAAAAAAGGCAACATCGCGCTTTGGGCAACTTCGCTTTCGTTTTCGCACCCCGTTTCGAAAGAGCGTTTGGTTTTTAAAATCGAACCGCCGATCGACGGCGTTCCGTGGAAATTGTTCGATATTTCGCCGATCATCGAAACTTTTTAACCTTAAATTTAAAGCGGTTGCCGCGAATAAAAGCCAAGTTTTCACGCATTGGATAATTTAATGACTGTTTGGGGTATAATTTAGCGGTTTTTGCTTTTATTTAATTGACAAAAATTTATAGTTGGTTTAAAATATAATAGATTAAAATGATAATATGCGCTTGCTGTCGTTATTTTTAAAAGCGGTGCGCTGAAATCATCAGAATATCACCAGAAGAACGTAAAGAGATTAGGAGTTTCGTTATTATGAAAATCAAGAAATTGTCCTTATTTTTCGCGGCGGTTTTAGCCGTCGTGTGTCTTGCCTCCGTTCCGGTTTCGTATAAGCCGGTCAAGGCGGCGTCGTCTACCGCAGACTTTGTCGGCGGCTACGACGAATATAAAGCGGATTACATCGTTAAAAAAGTAACCGCGAAAAACGGCGTTACCCTTACCGAAAAAGATTCCGACGGCAATACTATCAAATATTATTTTGATTACGCCGTAGCGGGAACGAGCGATTACAGCAAAGAAGCCGAAGTAAGTTCTTCGTCGCGCGTTACGTTCAAACAAAACCCCGCAAAAGGCAGCAAAGTTGCGATGGCGCTCCGCGTGTTCACCAAAAACGGCGACGCGGCAGACTATTCGTGCATGGGCGGCAGAAGTTCGCTTCCTTTCTACGTCGTTAACAAAGAAGCCAACGAAAATTCGATAAGTTACGCTACCGATTTGGCTGTTTTAAACGCTTATAACGATGCAATAAAGAGCAAGCTCGAAAATAAAAAACTCGGCGAAAACTTCTATTATCCCGATTTCGAAGTAGAAGTTTCGGGCGCGAAAAAAAGTTTGGTCGCATCCGACCTTTACGACGTAAACGACCTTAGAAAAACCGTTTACTATGCAAAAGCTTCGAGTTCTTCGTTCACTTCGACCACGAGTTCTTATTTTAAACTTTCGGACGTAGGCTCTTATAAATTCTATATACTATTCGAAGACTATGCGAAAACGAGTGCTTTTGTAGATATTAACGAAAAAGACGACGACGGCAATGCCGTTTACGAACGCAAAATTGTAAACGAAGTTGAAGGTTTTTACGATAAATCGAACAAGCTCGTGGTTCCGATATTCACGTTTACGGTTGAAAAAGGCAAAGCACCCGAAATTACCGTAAAGAGCAAATCGCCCAACGGATATTTCGGTTTGAAATATGAAGTAGAAAGCTTTACCGTTGTTACCGCAGGCAGCAACGAAGCCAAAAAATACGAACTTTATTTCAGCACCAAAGATCTTTCGCAAGACTTAGGAGACGCGTTTGCCAACGCGTGGGATGTCGTCAGAACGCAGGCAACCGACGTTACCGACGACGAAGAAATCAACTTTAATTCTTCGGCTCTTACGTTCACCCCGAAAAAACAAGCAGGTTATTACTACGTTATTTGCAGCGTATCCGATGAAAACGGCAGCGCAATCAAAGTTTGTAACCCCATCGCCGTTAAAGAAGGTTTCAGCGAAGTAAAACGCGCGTTCGACTTCGGCGCGTTTATGAAAACCAATTATCTCTCGATAATTTTCCTTTCAATCGCGCTTCTTTCGGCAATAGGCATCGTTCTGCTGATATTCGTTAAACCCAAAGATAAAACTGCCGACGAGAACGTAGATCCCGTCGCTAAAAAGTAATTTTAAAAAATGCGTTTCGGGCGGGAGTAATTTTGCTTCCGCCCGATTTTTTTAACAAAGGCACGTTTAATTCTGCAAATTACGGTCACAACAAAAAACTTGCTCCGATATATTTTTGTTTAAATTAAATCCGGCATAGCCGTTAATGCCGCTATAAAACGGCATTTAAACACAAAACGATATGAAAGAAATCGATTTAAAAAACTTAAATTCACGCGTTTTAATAGGCGACAACGCAATAAAATCTCTTGCCGATATAATCGGTTTAAACGCGAAAAATCGCGGTGACGTAAGCGATTTTAAAAAACTTAAAGTTGCGCTTGTTTACACCAAAAATTTAAGCGAAAACGTTGAAAACGCGCTTAAAACCGAACTGTCGCGCTTTGATTTTTATTCGTTTAAAATCAAAGACGGCGAGAAAATTAAAAACGCCGAATGGGCGGGGCTTATTACCGAGTTTTTGGCGGTGAACGGATTTAAGCGCTGCGACGTTTTGGTTGCGGCGGGCGGCGGCACCATTTGCGATTTGTGCGGGTTTGTTGCAAGCGTTTATATGCGCGGCATAACCTATTACAATCTGCCCACAACGCTTTTATGCGCCGTAGACGCGTGCGTCGGCGGTAAAACGGCGGTGGATATTCCGCACGTTAAAAACGGCTGGGGAACCTTTTATCAGCCCGCGGCTACGATAGTAGATACTTCCGTAATTAAGAACTTAAACGGCGACGCATTTTTCGGCGGAGTTTCCGAAATCGTTAAATACGCGCTTATTTCAAAAGATTTTTGCAAATATTTAAACGGTTTTAACTGCGCCGAAGATTTAAAAAACGACCTTGAAAACCTTATTTATAAAGCGCTTGAAATAAAAGTTGAACTTGTTTTAAAAGACGAGCGCGACGAAAACGAGCGTAAGATTTTAAACTTAGGTCATACTGTCGCGCACGCGTTAGAGCAAAACAGCAACTATAAAATGACGCACGGCGAAGCGGTAAGCAAAGGCATTTTTTCTGAAAGCGCAATTTCGTATATCACGGGGCGATTAAGCGAAAAAAACTTTTTAACCGTCGTAGATATGCTTATAAAATTCGTGCCGAAATTCTGCCCCGAAAAAAATGTTAATAAGTATATTCCGTTTATGCGTTTCGATAAAAAAAATTCGGGCGCGAAAATAACTTTTGCGCTTGCCACCGATAGCGGCGTAAAACTTTGCGCTTTTTCCGAAAGCGAACTTAACGTTTTGTTGCGCTGATATTTATCGCAGATATTTGCGCGTTATCCGGCGAAAAAACAAAAAACGCTGCTTATTTATTGTTTATGAAAAACTTCATTATAAAATTAGAAAACAAATGCCCCAAGTTTTGCGAAGCGTTCAGGTTTTTGCTTATCGGCGGATTTGCCACGCTTTTAGATATGCTTGTTATGGCTTGCGTTATCTATTTTCCCAACGCCGAACTGTTCGACAATAAGTTTATAAACGTGTTTCTATATAAAGAAGCGGCAAGTGCGTTTTGGGTGACTTTCGGCACGGCTACGGGTTTTGTTTCGGGACTTTTGTTCAACTATGCGTTCTCGGTAATATTCGTTTATAAGGGGGATAACAGGTCGGCGAAAACGGGTAAAGGTTTTATGCTTTTCGTGTTGTTTTCGCTAATAGGGCTGCTTATTCAAACGGTCGGGGTTTACGTCGGTTATGAAATTTTAAATATAAACGAATGGGTAGTTAAAATTATTTTGGTTTTCGTGGTTTTAATTTTTAATTATTACACGCGTAAAAAATTCATTTTTAAAGGCGAAAAACAGAGTTTTGGCGACGAAAACAAAGACGATTGATCGTGGAGTAAAATAGAATATTATATTGCGAAAAACGTAGGGGAGACCATCGATATCCTGCATGTTTTATGAAATAACAGGCAACAAAAAAGCGGAAAGCAATTTGCTTTCCGCTTTTTATATGTTGTGGTGAAATATTTAATTATTCTGCTTTGTTGTCGTCTGCCGCAGGAGCATCGGCTTTTTCTTCGGTTGCCTCCGCGGTTTCGGCAGGCGTTTCGCTTGCTTCGGGAACTTCCGCAGATTCTTCAACTACTTCGTTTTCCGGTTCAACCGCTTCGTTTTCATCGGGCTCGACGTTATTTTCCATATTGTCGTAGTCGTAAGGTTTAACTTCGGCTTGTTCTTCGGCTTCGTCGTCGGGATTATCATCGACTGCCGCTTTGCTTGCCGATTTTACCTTTTTGTCGGCTATTGCGGCGTGCGCTTTGTCGCGGCTGTCGCGGTTATAATAGGTTTTTGTAACCGCTTTGTTTTTGCCCGATTTTTTAACGATCATTTTGACAAGAACTATCACAAGAAGAACAATCAATACGGCGGCGATTATAATAGAAGTTATCTGAAGAGCCCAACTGAACGATTGATCGTCGTTGGTGTCGGTAGACGAATCGCTCGAAGACTCGTCGGACGTAACGCCTGCGGTTCTTTTATCTACTTCGTGCGTAACGTCGATGGTTTCGAACGTACCAACGATAGCTTTGCTGTTTTTATAAACGGTGAATACTGCGCTTTCGTCGTAAGTGATGGTCTTTTCGGAATATTTCTTACCGGTAAGGCTGTTCGTAAGCGAGCCTTTATCGTCGTCGTATTTGATGACCGTGGGCTTTCTGGTATAGTTGGTAACTTCGGCGGTTTCGTCGCCGTCGCCTTCATAATTGTTGAAAAGTTCGGTTTTAAAATCCTCGATATCAACGGTGGTTTTCGAAACAGAATCGAACAGAACAACGCCGCTTGATTTGGTTTCGCCGTCGCGCGAACCGTTAAAGAGTTCGATGCGAACGTTCTTCGACGAATTGCCGGTTGTTACCACGAAACGAACGATATACCAACCGTCGTCGGTAATCGACTGATAGCCCGAAGTAACTTCGGTTGCAAAGGGCTTGTTAACTGCGGCTACGTCGTCGTAAGCCTCGCCGTTTACAGCGAGCATTCCGAATCCGTCGAGTGCGTTGGCGTCGGCAAGATATACAAACGCTTTGGCGTCGCCCAAAGTTTTAACCTTAACGGTGAAAAGGGTGGTGGTGTTAGCCGCAAGAGTTTGCGATTCGCCGTAGAAGCCGTAACTCGTAGCGGCGGTGTTGTTTATAATAAGGGGTTGTAAATATTTGTTGGTTGAATTGTATTTACCGAGTTTTTTAATTTCGGCAATCTGCGCGTCGGTAAGTTTTGCCGAGTTACCGCTTGCAAGTTTTTCGGTGTTGATAACGCCCGCAATCGAGTTTTCGTCGACGTAAACGTTGTCGCTATTACCGCCTACCGCAACCGAGCCGCCCTTAACGCCCTTATAACCGATTACGTTTTTGGCAACGCCGTTTTTAATCTCGAGCGCGTCTGCAACGGAATAAGCGAAACCGTAAGAATCGGTGCTTTCGTCGTCGCCTTTAACGCCGTTCGGAAGGTCTGCCGTAAGGCTTACTTTAACCGCGTCGGAAGTGTTTGCATAGTTATATTCGCTTTCGGTAAGTTCTTTTGCTTCGAAGTTGGCGATTACGAAGAAGCCTTTTGCTTTTTTCCAGTTGTCGCCGTCGTTGTTACCGAACGAGAAAGTGAGCGAAAAGTTTCTTGCAGCGGGCGACGCTTCGGCTGCGTCGATGGTGTTCGAAACTAAAACCGTATATCTGCGCCAGCCGTTGTTGTCTTCGTTTTCGTAACCGTCGGTGCAGACGTTATCGGCAACCGAAGTGGTCTTCTTGTCGGTTTCTAAGGTGCCGGTTTTGCCGAGATCGTTTACGGTAATGGTAAGACCGGTTCTGGTTTTAACTTCGAGCGAAGATTTAACGAAGAACGTATATGCGTAATATTTGCCCGAACCTACTACGAACGGAGAAGTGGTATATTCGAACTTACCGTCGTCGGAATCGGTAGCGGTGTTTTTAATCGCATAAATCGCTTTGCCTTCGCGCGAAAGGGGAGCAACTACTTTATCGTCGCCTACGAATTCGGTCGCGTTAACTGCGTTTATTGCGGTTGCAACGCTTACGTCGCTGCCGTTTAAGTCGGCTTTACCGCCTACAACGCTGCCGCCGAAGTTAACGCTTGCATAAGAAGCGCCCGCGTGGTTAACGGCGTATACCTTTTCGGCATATTCTTTATCGGCATTGGGTTTGGTTGTGTTATCGGCTTTTGCTATAAGCGCGCTTTCGCTTGCTTTGTCGCCGTTTGCTTCGAACAGGTTAAAGGTTTTGCTTACGCCCGAAACCTTTGCGAAATCGGCCGCCGAAAGTTCGGTGAAATTAACGTCGTCGAAATAAGCGAAACCTTCAACGTATTCGTCTTTAAATTTGCCCGAACCGAAACCTAAGCCTAAAATTACTTTAAACGAAGAATCGGTAAGGTCGTTCGCCGTAAGATAGAAAGTGTATTTAACCCATTCGCCCTTGGTGTCGATATTTTTGATAACGACGGGGTTAAGCGACGACGAAACGGTATTTTCGATAGCGACGTATGCGCCGAAATCGCTTGCGTTATAAGCCGATTTAAGCCCATAGGTTTTTACCCAAAGCGAAATTTTACCGTATTTGCCTTTTGTAAGCGAAAGTGAAGAACTCGACGTAAATTTTTGCGCGGTGCCTTCGCCGGCGTCGCCCGTGGCGTTGTGGATCATAAGGACTTTGTCCCCTTTCATGGGGAGCTTGTCGTCGTTTACGGTTTTACCGCTTTCGTTACGAACGACGTATTCGCCTTCTTTAACGAGAGAACTATAATAGGGGGTTTGCGGATTGTAATAAGTTCCGTCTTCGAGTTTTGCAAAGCCCGCTTTCTCGGCAATTTCGTTATAAGCGGTTTCGTCGGTGTTGATTATGCCCGAAGAATATGTAGACGACGGAGCATAAGACGAATTATACGAATCGCGCGTTAACGACCAGCCGATCGACGACGAAACGGGGAAGTTTTTCGCTTCGGTTTTAAAGGTCGAGAACTCGAAGTCGCCGTTCGTCACCGACTGAACGTCGGTGGGGTAAACAGTTTCGTCTTTTGAAGAAGACGAACTGCTTGAGCCGTTGCTGTTCGAACAAGCCCCGGTAAAGGCAAGCGAGCAGCAAAGAACGAGCGAAAGAATGAGAACTGTCAGAGTTTTGAAGTTAAACTTGGTTGCTGTTTTCATATTTCACCTTTTTTTGTTTTTGTGTGATAATTAGCACTTTGATTATTATACTATAATTGAAAAGATATTGCAACGCTTTTAAAGGTTTTTTTTGATTTTGACTATAATGTTTTTGCGCGCGCCTGCCCATACGCCCGCATGTGCGCGCATGCGCGAGCGAATAGCGGGAAGTTAGTTGGCTAAGGCGCGTTTTTGCGGCGGTTTTTAAATCAAAAAACGTAAGTTTTCGGGCTGAAAAAAAAGTTCGCCTTAAAAATTTGCCTAAAAATAAAATTATTGCGCAAACTCGTTTTATGGCAGAAAACAACGTTTGCGAAAATAAGGAAAACGCAAAAAAACGCCTTTTAATCGAAACGGGCGTGGGCGCTTTGGGCGGCTTTATAAACGGATTTTTCGGCGGCGGGGGCGGGATGATAATAGTGCCGCTTTTAATTTACGCGCTTAAATACGAACGGAAAAAGGCTCACGCAAGTTGCATTGCGGTTATTTTGCCCGTTACGGTTATAAGCGGAATAATTTATCTTTTCGGCGGAAAAATCACTTGGGGTAATTTAATTCCGTCTACGGTCGGTGTGGCGGCGGGCGGCGTTTTGGGCGCGCTTTTGCTTAAAAAAATAAAGGCAAAAATTTTGGGTTATGCCTTTTGCGTTATTATGATAGTCGCAGGATTTAAAATGATTTTTTAGCAGTCTTTTTTTATGGAATAAATAAACCGAAAGTGCCGTTAACGGGCTTATATCGGCACTTATTGCGTTTTTAATCGTTTTTTTTCGGTGATTATCGAAACTTTACATATATGCTTTTATTCTTTTTGTTGTTTTTGGCGGGGTTTTTAAGCGGCGTTCTGGGCGGAATGGGAATGGGCGGCGGAACCGTGCTTATCCCCGCGCTTACCATATTTTTTTCGATAGGGCAAACCGAAGCGCAGGGAATAAACCTTATAAGTTTTATCCCCATGGCGATAATCGCCGTTATAATACACGCTAAAAACAGGTTGATAAAATTTAAAGACGTTTTAAAAATTGCCATTCCTGCATCGGTTTTCGCTTTGAGCGGAAGTTTTTTGGTAAGAGTTATCGAAGGGGATCTGCAAACCAAACTTTTCGGCGGTTTTCTGGTTATATTGTCTGTTGTTCAATTTTTTATGATAAAAAAAGAAAACGGGTAAATTTTATTTTTATTACTCGTTTTTTATTTGTGCAAAATGCCGAACAAAAAAAGAATGAATAATTATTAAAAAATATGAAAAAATCTGTGAAAACCATAGTAAAAGAATGCATAAAAAGAGAAAAACCTCTAAAAGGAAGTAAACGCTCGGCATTTTAAAAAACAAAAATCGAAAAAGTTGCACAAATTTTTTAAAAACCCCTTTATTTATCTTTAAAAATATGATATAATAACCGCAGAAAAAATTTCTTGAAAAAAATCATCGGCAAAAGTTCGCGTCTTAAAATCGGCCGCGATATTTTTACGCCGAGGATACGGAGATAAAAAGTGGAAAAGATAGGCATTATCGATTTAGGATCGAACACCGCAAGATTGGTTATTGTGCAAATGCTCGGCGACGGGCACTTTTTCGTCGTAGATCAGCTTAAAGAAAGCGTAAGGCTCGGCAAAGATATGGAGCGCGACGGATTTTTGAAGGTCGCAAGAATACAGGAAACTTTAAAAACCCTTAGAATGTTCCGCCGTTTGTGCGACGCCCACGGGATAGACAGAATAATCGCGGTTGCGACCGCTGCCGTCCGCCGCGCCAAAAATCAGCGCAGTTTTCTCGACGAAGTTGCAACCACCTGCGGCATTAAATTAAAAGTATTGTCTGCCGAAGAAGAAGCGTTATACGTTTATCGCGGCGTTATAAACACTATGGACGTGCCCAAGGGCGTAATAGTCGAAATCGGCGGCGGCTCTACCAAAATCGTTTATTACAACCGCAGAAATTTACTGCATCACGAAACTTTGCCGTTCGGCGCGGTAACTTTAACCGAACTTTTTGCGGGCGACGGGCTTACCCCCGAAGAACAAACCGAAAAAATCGAAGAATTTTTCACCGAGCAACTTAAAAAAATCGACTGGCTCGACGAAATAGACCCCGAAGCGCAACTTATCGGCGTAGGCGGTTCGTGCAGAAGTTTGGCGAGAATAAGCAAGGTTATGAAAAAAAGTCAATACACGCTCGTTCATAACTACCGTATTCCGCGCGAAGATTTTACGACCATATACAATACCGTCCGCGTTCTCGATTTAGACAAAAAGAAACGCATAAAAGGCGTATCGCCTGCCCGTGCAGACATTTTACCGGGGGCTTTGGCGGCTTTATCGTCGATTGTCAAGTTTAAAAACTTTAACGAAATAGTAATTTCGGGTTGCGGTTTAAGGGAAGGCATTATGTTCAACTACGCTATGCCCATAACGCTTGAAAAACCCATAAGCGACGTTTTAACTTACAGTTTGCGCACGCTCAACAAATATTACGGTTGCAACGAAAAACACATCGAACAGGTTTTAAACCTTTCGGTTCAACTTTTCAAGCAACTTCGCGTTCTGCATAAATTCCCCCGTCAGTATCTGCGCATTTTAAAAATCGCGGCGTTCCTGCACGATTCGGGCACCTGCATAAGATATTACGATTATCAGAAACACAGCAGTTACATCATTTTAAACGCGGCGATTTACGGCGTGTCGCACAGAGAAATAGTGCTTGCCGCAATGGTGGTTGCCGTTCATAAAAACGACGACTTTTCGATAAGCGACCTTGTTAAATTCAAAGAATTTATCAATGAATCAGACGTTGAAGTTATTAGAAAACTGGGCATTATTTTAAGAATTGCCGAAAGTTTAGACAGAAGCATGTCGAGTTGCGTAAGCGAGCTTAACTGCGACGTTTTAGGCGATTCGGTTATTATGAAAACAGAACTTGCCGCCGACGCCACGCTCGAAATAAAAGACGCGATGAACGCGCAAGCCGATTTCAGAAGAATTTTCAAAAAGAATCTGGATATTCTGTAATAACCACGCATATTTCGCGTAATTTTCGGTTAGCCGAGCGGGATTTAAGCCCGTTAAAAATCTAACCCTAAAAATCAAATTTAAAACATTAAAAAGAGTTCTTTCTCATATATTAAGGTATGAAAAAGATACTCTTTTTTTGTTTGCCGATTTTTACATTCGTTTTATGCAGCGCGATTTTAATTTTTTTCGGGGCGAGCGACGGTAACGATTTAAGCGGCGGTAGCGGCGGAAACGTAGATATTTACCTTGAAATTTGGCAAGTCGATACGTTCGAAGGCGGCACGGGTTCGCGCAGGGCGTATCTCGAAAGGGTGTGTAAAGCGTATTTAAAAAGCGTAAACGCAAAAAGCAAAACCGCGCGAATAACGGCGGCGGTTAAGCAGATTACGCCCGAAACTGCCGAAGAATTTTTTAAAAACGGGGTTTATCCCGATATAATTTCGTTCGGTGCCGGCTTGAATCTTCCGTATGAGCGGCTTGAAAAACTCGATTATTCGTTCGGTGCCGTCGGCGAATTCGGCGGCGAATGTTACGCGGCGGTGTGGGCGCAGGGCGCATACGCGTATATAACCCGCAAGGGCGAAACGGAAGTAAACTCGGTTATCGTTTGCGAACAAGAATATGCAAATCCTATGCTCGCGTATAAAATGTCGGGCGAAAAAATGCCCGAAAACGTTATAAAACTCCCCGCTAAAGAAGCGGTTTACGAATTTTATAGGCGCAAAAATTGCGCGCTCATCGGAACACAGCGCGACTTGTATCGGCTTGAAAACAAAATAGAAACCGACGTAAAACCCTTAAGCGGTTACAGCGATTTGTATTGTTGCGCCGCCGTTGTTTCAAGCGAAACGGGCGTGGCAAAAGAGCAAAGCGAAAAAATAAAAGCCGAAAAGATAAAAACGGCAAAGTCGCTTTTAAAATATATCGTCTGCACCGAAAATCCGTCGGCAAAGGCCGTAGGGCTTTTGAATTATAATGGCGAAGCAAACGATAAAAGTGCGCCTATAGGTCGATTAAACGGATATAAGCCAGAATTTGCGTTAAGCGTTTTTTCGTCGCGCGGGCAGATAGAAAATCTTAAAAAACAAACCGACGACTTTGCCAATTGCGAGCAAAATATTAAAAGTGCGCTTAAAAGATTGAAATAAAATAAAACTTGGTGTAAAATAGGAGATGATACATGAATATCGAAGGGTATATCGCGGCGCTTGAAAAAGCGGGCGTTTGCTTTAAGCAGAACGAAAGTCTGGCGACTCATACTTCTTACGGTGTGGGAGGAAACGCCGCGGTTATGGTTTTTCCCGAAAACTGCGAGCAGATAAAAACCGCCGCGGTTTTAGCCGAAGAATTCGGCGTTGCGCGCGTTGCGCTCGGCAAAGGAACTAACGTTTTGTGTTCTGACGGCGGATTTTGCGGCGCGGTGATAAACGTAAAGCGGGCAAGCGACGTAAAAGTAAGCGGCGTAAGCATTATTGCCGAATGCGGCGCAAGCCTTTCGCGCGTAAGGGAACTTGCCGAACTTAACTGTTTGGGCGGGCTTGAATTTTCCGAAGGTATTCCCGCTTCGATAGGCGGCGCTATTTGCATGAACGCGGGCTGTTATTTAAAAAGCGTAGGCGATAAAGTTGCCTACGTCGTTACGGATAAAGGCGTTTATAACCGGGCGGCGTGCGAATTCGATTACAGAAAAAGCCGATTTATATCGTCGGGCGAAATAATTTTAAAGGTTTGCTTTTTATTAAAACCCGGCGAAACGGATATAATAGAAAGCAAAAAAGAAAAATATCGCCGTATGCGCAAAAACAGCCAGCCGCACGGCAAAAGTTGCGGTTCGGTTTTTGTTAACGACGGCTATTTTGCGGGCAAACTTATCGACGCCGCAGGGCTTAAAGGCTATCGCATAGGCGGCGCGAGGGTATCTGAAAAGCACGCAAACTTTATTATCAACGACGGAAATCGGGCGCAGGATATTTACGACCTTATTAAATTTATAAAAGAACGGGTTTTTGCCTTAAACGGCGTAAAACTTAAAGAAGAAATAAAATATATCGGAGATTTTAAATAAAAATCGACTAAAACCGATTTATGAAAGTATGCGCTTCGTAAAAATTGCGCGTTACAAACAAAATCGCCGTAACTTTTTGATTTTAACTTGCGAAAAAATGATAAACAAAGATTTTCACACCCACACTACTTATAGCCACGGTACGGGCAGCATTATGGATAACGCGCTCGCCGCGAAAAACAAGGGGGTAGAACTCATCGGAATAGCCGACCACGGGTTCAATCACCCTTTTTATCGCGTTAAGCGCAAGCTTCTGCCGCAGATGAAAGCGGAGTGCATAGCCGCCGAAAAGCAGACGGGGGTTAAGGTTATGCTTGGAATAGAGTCGAACATTATCGGCGTTTCGGGCGCAACCGACGTAAAACCGAGCGATATGCAATATCTCGATTTATATCTTGCGGGTGTGCATCGTGCGGTTTTGTGCGACAGGTTTTCAGATTATTTTAAGTTGACCATACCGAATTATGCCGCCGCTGTTTTTAACGCGAAGCCATCGAAGAAACTTATCGAAAACTGCACCAAGGCTTACGTCAACGCCATAAAAAACAACCCGCTCGACGTTCTTACTCACGTCAACTATTATTGTTTTGCCGATTCGCTTACGGTGGCGAAGTGTTGCGAAGATTACGGCACTTATATTGAAATAAACACCAAAAAGACGCACCTTTCCGATGAAGAATGGCAAAATATCATAGATAAAACCAACGTTAAATTCGTGGTGGATTCAGACGCGCACTCGCCTGACCGCGTAGGCGACGACAAACTTTTTTTAAGTCTTTTGTCGCGCGTGAATTTTCCCATGGATCGGATAGTAAACGTAGATAAGCCCGAAAAGCAGGTGTTTTTAAGATTTTCGGAATATAAAAGGAGAAACGCATGAATTTCAGTTCGCGCACGAAAGCCGAACTTTGCAAGATAAATTACGAATCGGGTTGTTGCAAACTCGCCGCTCTTTCGGCGTTTATCCGAACGGCTGGCAGTATAATTTCGGAAAACGAAGTTTACGGCTTTTGCGTTACCGCCCAGCCCGAATGCGTAGAATATTTTGCGCGGCTTATAAAAGAACTTTTTTCCGAAAACGTAGAGTTTAACTATTCGTCGAAAAGCGCCGAAAAATCTGCTAATACGTCGGATAAAAAAGCTGCTTTTATCGGCAAAAAAGGCAAAGAGAAAAAAATTCCGGTCGGGTTTTCGCTTATAAGCGGCAAATCGACGGATATTTTAATAGAACTCGGCATTTTTAAAATTTTAAACGGCGAACTTGTTATTTCGCTTGAGCCCGAAAGTTATCTTACCGAAAACGATTGCTGTAAAAAAGCCTACGTCGCGGGTGCGTTTATGGGAAGCGGAAGCGTTACCGTGCCAAACGCCGACGGTGAACGCGCTTCGTCGACCGGCTATCACTTAGAATTTGTGTTTTCTAAATATTTAACGGCGGCGGCTTTTTCGGAACTTTTGTGTGAACAAGGATTTTTGCCCAAACTTATCGACCGCAAAGAAAATTACGTCGTATATTTTAAGCAAAACGAAGAAATCAAAGATATTTTAGCTTTTATGGGCGCGCAAAAATCGGTTATCGCGCTTGCGGATTTGGTTGTTTTGCGCAACGTTAAAAACAACATAAACCGCACAAACAACTGCGAATATCACAATATTTCGCGCCAGATCGACGCAAGTTTGAAAACGTGCGCCGCCATAAAAACGATCGAAACCACCGTAGGGCTCGACGTTCTTCCCGAAGAACTTAAAGAAACCGCTATCGCAAGGGCGCAAAAAAGCGATTTAACCCTTAACGAACTTGCCGAATCTTTGGGCGTTTCGAAAAGTTGTTTGAATCACCGTCTGCGTAAAATCAACAAAATCGCCGAAAGTTTAAAATAACTTAAAATAACGGGCAGGGCTTTTTTACGCCGAAAAACGTTTTATAGGTTTTTCGGTCGGTATATAATATACGTAAACCGATATATAATTTTTTATAATATCATATATAAAAAAATATAAATTAAAAAGACTTATCGTTTTTACCGCGATAAGCCTTTTTCTTTTTCGTTTTTAAATTGATTTTTAATTCTGCTTTTTACATTCCGATATATAAAAGCATAAGTTCGATGGTGTTTTTAATGCCGTCGAAGTGTGTGCGTTCCATTCCGTGCGAAGCGTGAACGCCCGTTCCGATAAGCGCGGCGGGAACGTCGTAGCCTGCCTGCCACATGGCGTCGGCGTCCGAACCGTAGTGGGGGTAAACGTCTACGGCATAGTTTAATTTATTTTGTTTGGCAAGGCTAATAAGTTCGCCCGTAAAGTCGTAGTCGTAAGGTCCGTGCGAATCTTTCGCGCAGATGCTTACCATGTGTTCGTCGCAAGCAAGGTCTTTGCCAATGCAACCCATATCCACGCACAAAAGTTTTTCAACGTCTTCGGGAACCCAACTTGCGCCGTGACCTACTTCTTCGTAAATAGTAACCATAAATTTAAGGGTAAATTCGGGAACGAAGTCGTTGTCTTTCATAATTTTAATCGCGGTTAAAAACGCCGCTACGCTCGCCTTGTCGTCGATAAAACGAGACTTCAAAAATCCGCTTTCGGATATTTCGGTTTTGGTGTCGAGCGCGACGTAATCGCCGTGTTCGATGCCCAATTTCTTAAAATCTTCGGGCGATTTTACGTTTTCGTCGAGTCTGATATACATATTGTCTTCGGTGTGGTTAAGCCCGTCGCAGTCTTCGTAAACGTGCACCGACGGTTTAACCGACAAAAACGTTCCGCGGTATTTTTTTCCGCCGCGGGTGATGACCGTGCAATATTCGCCGTCGAACGTCGAAAGTATGGGACCTCCTATTTTCGAAAAGCGTATTTTATCGCCTTCGAACGAGCGGACCATTGCGCCCAGAGTGTCGGCGTGTGCCGAAAACCCCAACGTTCTGCCGTTTTTGCCTTTGTATGTTAAAATAAAACAGCCCTTGCGCGTGCGTTCGAAAATCACGCCCAATTCGTCGGCATATTTTTTTAAAACTTCGGCAACTTCGGCGTGGTATCCGCTGGGCGAAGGCGCCGCGAAAATCTGTTTTGCCGCGTTGAAATAATACTCTTTATAATCGTTTACTTTTACGTTCATCGTTTTGTTTCCTTAAAAATTTTCGCTTTGTTTTTATTGATTTCATTATATATCTTAAACGAAATTTTGTCAAATATTTTACGCGTGCGCTTTTGCTCCCGTCCGGCGGTAAATTTTTTTATTTTTTTCGGGCTACAACTTTTATTTTCGGCATAAAAACACTTTACATGATTTTATAACTTGTGGTAAAATATATCGGCAAATTAAAGATAAGATATAATTATTTTTTAAGATATATTTTTTAATTCAACTTAAAGTATCGAACTAAAAAGGTGTTTTTGCATGAACTCGATTGAAAAATTAAAGGCGATTAAAAAACAGAAAGGGATGACCTTAAAAGAAATATCCGACCGTTCGGGCGTGTCGCAGGGCACGGTAAACAAATTGTTTTCGGGCGGAATAAAAAGCATAAAAACCGAAACGCTTCAAAAAATAGTCGCGGCGCTCGGTGCCGACGTTTCGAGCGTTTTAAAGCCCGTCGCCGTTCTTCCGTGCGACTTAGACGAAAACGGCGAAGCCGGCGCAAAAAACTATAACTCGGCGCAAAGTTACGGGTTTTGCCGCATAGCGGGATTTTCTGGCAGAATTAAAGTTGCCGACGTTGAAACCAACGTAAACAATATTATAGAAGATATTGCCGAAGCCGACGAGCGCGGAGCTACCGTCGCCGCTTTTGCGGAACTATCGATAACCGCTTATACGGTAGGCGACCTCGTTTTGCAGGAAACGCTTTTAAACGGCGCGCTTTGGGGGCTTAAAAAAATTGCCAAAAGCACGTTAAATCGCAAAATTATCGCGTTCGTCGGTTTGCCGCTTCGGGTAGACGGCAAGGTTTATAACTGCGCGGCGGCGGTTTCTGCCGGCGAAGTTTTAGGCGTCGTTCCCAAAATCAATTTGCCTAACTATAACGAATTTTATGAAAAACGCACCTTTTGCGAAGGCGTGCGCGAAGTAAAATATATCGACCTTTTCGACAAGAAAGTTCCGTTCGGCGCGAATATAATATTTAAAAACGAAAAAATGCCCGAACAAAAAATTGCGGTCGAAATCTGCGAGGATATCTGGGTGCCCGATTCTCCGTCGGTTTCGCATTGTATGGCGGGCGCAAACGTTATAATAAATCTGTCGGCAAGCAACGAAAGCGCGGGGAAAGCCGATTATCGCAAGGCTATGGTTTCGATGGCTTCTTCGAAACAACTTTGCGCTTACGTTTACGTTTCGTGCGGATACGGCGAATCGACGGGCGACGTTGTTTTCGGCGGACATAACATAGTTTACGAAGCGGGCAGACTGCTTGCCGAAAGCAAACCGTTTTGCGAAGGCAAAGTTTACGCCGACGCCGACTGCGGATTTTTAGAGTTCGAGCGCAGTAGAAAATTCCACACTTCCGCCAAGCCCGACGAGCATTTAATCGTTGGTTTTAACGCCGAAAAGAGTTTTGATTTAGAGCGAAAATATTCGAAAACGCCCTTCGTTCCCGAAGACGAAACCCGCCTTTTATCGCGCGTTGACGAAGTGTTTGCCATTCAGGTTGCGGGGCTTATGAAAAGGGTAGAGCACGTTCACGCGAAAACTCTGGTGCTCGGCGTTTCGGGCGGACTCGACAGTACGCTTGCTCTTTTGGTCTGCGTAGAAGCGCTTAAAAAATTAAACCGCCCCGCGTCCGATCTTATCGCGGTTACGATGCCGTGTTTTGGAACGAGCAGCCGTACCAAAAACAACGCCGTCGCTTTGTCGGAAGAACTGGGTTGTTCGCTTAAAGAAATAAATATAAAAAACAGCGTGTTAAGCCATTTTAAAGATATAGGGCAAGATCCCGCCGTTACCGACGTAACTTACGAAAACGCGCAGGCGCGCGAACGAACGCAGGTGCTTATGGATTTAGCCAATAAAACGGGCGGGCTTGTAGTGGGAACGGGCGACATATCCGAACTCGCGCTCGGCTGGTGCACTTACGGCGGCGATCATATATCGATGTACGGCGTAAACGCGGGCGTTCCGAAAACGCTTATAAAACAAATGGTAATTCTGCTCGGCGCAAACTATTCGAAAGCGGTTGCCGAAATCTTGCGCGACGTTGCCGAAACACCCATAAGCCCCGAACTTACGCCTGCTAAAAACGGCGTTATCGCGCAGGTCACCGAAGACATAGTAGGACCTTACGTTCTGCACGATTTCTTCTTGTATTATTCGATAAAACACGGATTTTGCCCGTCGAAAGTGTATTATATCGCAAAGCGGACTTTTGCCGGCGAATATGCCCCCGAAACTTTGCAAAAATGGCTTTATAATTTTATAAACAGATTTTTCGCGCAGCAATTCAAACGTTCTTGTTTGCCCGAAGGTCCTAAAACGGGCGCGCTTTGTTTAAGCCCGCGAGGCGACTGGCGTATGCCGTCGGACGCGGTTAAAAACTTGTGGATAAAAGACCTTGACAAAGCGGTGGCGGCTGAAAAAATTTGAGGCGAAGCGTAATAAAAAATCGTAAAAACACGTAAAACGCAATAAAAAAGTAATAAAAAGCCGCCGCTTTAAAGGGCGACGGCTTTAAGTTGTTCGATTCGTTTTTAAATATGCGGTTTTTTTCGTGATTTTTTCGCGCTAAATTTATCTTATTTTTGCGGATCTTTAACGGACGCGTTTTTTGAAGCGCGGCGGACCGAAATAAAAGCGTTTTCGCATTCGTCGCGGGTAGAAAATTCGTTGCTTACGCACAAAAGGCGGTTGGCGGTTGAAAATATTTTAAAATAAAACTTTCCGCCGCGGCTTACGTTTACGGCGTAATTTTCGCATTCTACGTTGTTTTTTAAGGTGTCGACTCCGCTTTTTACGCCCGAAAGCGACGTATAATCGTCGCTTTTTAAAAGAATTTTTCCGCCGACAGATACAAGTTTTGCGCTGAAAACCCCGTTTTCTTCTTCAATCTGCCAAGTTCCCGTCTCGCCTGAGTCGTCGCTCGTTTGCGCTTTTTGTGCGGCGGCATTTTCCGCGTTTAATTCTTCGCTCGTTTCATAAGTTGCCGTTTCTTTTTTTACGGTTTCGGGTTTAACTTCTTTAACCGAATTTTCTGCGGCGAAATTTAAGTCGCTCTCGGTTTTTTGTGCATTTTCGGGGCTTTTCAAATGGGCGGCGTTTTCAATCTGCGTTTTGTTCGTTGCGCTTTTTTCGGCAATTTCCGTTTTTTCGCCGCGCTTTTTGTTTACGACCGCGCGGAAAACGAAAATAAGAATTATCGCGGCGATAATAACCGCAGCCGAAACGTATAAAACCGTTGCGTAACGGGGAAAGTTTTTTAAATATTCAGATATTTTTTCCATAAAAATTCCAAAAATAAAAATCGTGGCTTATAAGCCGTTAAAAATACTATCGACATTTTAATACATTTTAAAAATTTAGTCAAGTTTTTGACAAAGAGTAAGGGGCAAAGTTGTAAAAATAAGCAAAGTTGCCGAAAAAAATAAGGAGCGTTTTCGATGAAAATTTATTCGCTTGCAATAATAGGCGGCGGTTTTTCGGGGCTGTGCCTGTGCAATCTGCTTTTAAAAAGCGGAAAAATTTCGCCTGCAGACATGGTTTTGCTCGAAGGGGGCAAAAGGGTGGGCAAAAAAATACTCGCAACCGGCAACGGCAGGGGAAATATTACCAACGCCGTGATTTCGCCCGATTTTTACCACGGAAACAAAGAATTTGCGGCGGCGGCTTTAAAAAAATATTCGAACGTCGAACTTTTAAACTTTTTTTATTCGCTCGGGCTTATAACGTGCGAAGAAAACGGGCGCGTTTATCCCGCTTCGCTTTCGGCGGGTGCCGTTTGTGACGTTTTAAGGCTTCCGCTCGAAGAAAATAACGTGAACGTTTTAACTGAGTTTTATGTAAACGATTTGTCGTTCGATAGTAAAAACGATTGTTTTATAATAAAATCGCAAAACGGCGGGCAGATTTTTGCAAAAAAAGCAGTGCTTGCAACGGGCGGCGCGAGCGGCGCGGGATTTTTAACCGACGGGAAAAGTTACGCCCTGGCAAAAAGTTTCGGGCATAAAATTACCGATCTTTGGCCCTCTCTCGTGCAGATAAAAACCGAGCGCGAAATTTTAAAGGGGCTTAAAGGCTTAAAGCAAGAAGTAAATTTAAGTTTGTTCGGCTCGTTGAAAAAGGGCGAAGCGCCGCGATTTATAAAAAGTTTTTCGGGCGATTTGTTGTTTTGCGATTACGGCGTAAGCGGAAATTCGGTTTTTTCGCTTTCGGCTTATTTAAAGGGCGTTTTAAACCCGACTTTAAAAATAGAATTTTTGCCGAATTTTACCGAAAGCGACTTAAACAAAAAACTTATTCCGCTTTGCAGGGGCGAAAACTTAATGCGCGTTTACGTTTCGGTTTTGCCAGCAAGACTTATGCAAACGCTTATAAAACGCGCGGGTTTTAACCCAACCGACATAGCGTCGGAGAAAAACGTAAGTGCCGTTAACAGGCTTATAAAGGCACTTATCGTAAAAATCGAAGGTGTTTTAAACTTCGAAAGCGCGCAGGTTACGGCGGGCGGAATAAACGTTATCGACGTGGGTTTCGATATGCAAAGCAAACTTAAAAAAGGGCTTTATATAATAGGCGAAGCGCTCGACGTAGACGGCGATTGCGGCGGATATAATCTGCAATGGGCGTTTACGAGCGCGGCTGTATGCGCCGAAGAAATGTTTAAATAAGAAAATAAAAAATGCAAAAAATCAACGGAATAAAACTTAAAATAGGCGAAAGCGAGCAGATTTTAAAAAGCAGATGTGCGAAAATAGCCGGCGTTAAAGAAAGCGACGTTAAGCACTTTAGAATTTTAAAAAAGTCGCTCGACGCGCGCGACAAAGGCAACGTTTTTTACACCTATAACGCCGAAATATCCATTTTCGACGAACCAAAGCAAAAACCTGTTTTGCCGAAAGCAAGCGGAACGGTAGCTGTTATAGGCGCCGGACCATGCGGGCTTTTTTGCGCGCTTTATCTTGCTCGTTGCGGCATAAAACCCATTGTTTTCGAGCGAGGCGAAAGCGTTGAAAACCGCAAAAAAACCTGCGAAAACTTTATAAAAACGGCAAAACTCAACGTAAACAGCAACGTTCAGTTCGGTGAAGGCGGCGCGGGCGCTTTTTCAGACGGCAAGCTTAACACGCAAGTAAACAACGAGCGCGTTTCTATGGCTATACGCGATTTTGCGTTTTTCGGCGCGCCGAGCGAAATCACGTATCTTTCAAAACCGCATATCGGAAGCGACAAACTTCCCGAAGTGGTAAAAAACATTCGCAACGAAATTATAAAACTCGGCGGAGAAGTGAAATTCAACGCCAAAGTTACCGATTTTGAGTTTAAAAACGGCGTTTTAGGCGGGATTTTTTACGAGCAAAACGGAAAAAACGAGTTTTTTAAGTGCGAAAACTGCGTTATCGCGGCGGGACACAGCGCGCGCGACCTGTTCGAAACTCTTTATAAAAACGGCGTGCCTATGGAGCAAAAACCGTTCGCCGTAGGTTTTCGGATAGAGCATCTGCAAAGCGAAATAAGCTTTGCGCAATACGGAAAAGAATATAAAAGGCTGCCCGCCGCCGACTATAAACTTACTTCGCACGCGGGCGAACGCGACGTGTTTACCTTTTGCATGTGCCCGGGCGGCTACGTTATGCCCGCCTCAAGCGAAGAAGGCGGCGTCGTGACCAACGGAATGAGCGAATACGCGCGAAACGGCGAAAACGCAAACAGCGCGCTTGTATGTGCGGTAACTCCCGCCGATTTCGGCGGCAGCGATCCGCTTGCAGGCGTTCGTTTTCAGCGTGAACTCGAAATAAAAGCGTATTTTGCGGGCGGCGGAAATTATAGCGCGCCCGTGCAAAAACTCGGCGATTTTATGAACGATAAAGAAAGTTATAAATTCGGCGAAATAAAGCCCACGTATCCGCTTAAAACTCAATTTTATGATTTTTGTAAATTTTATAAAAAAGAGATGACAAATTCGTTCAAAAACGCTATAATGGACATGGATAAAAGGCTTAAAGGCTTTTACAATCCCGAAGCTCTTTTAACGGGCGTTGAAAGCAGAACTTCGTCGCCGCTGAGAATTTTGCGCGACGAAAACGGAGAAAGCCCGATGTTTAAAGGGATTTTTCCTGCGGGCGAAGGCGCGGGATACGCGGGCGGAATAACGAGCGCCGCCGCCGACGGAATAAAAATCGCGCTTATTTTGGCACAAAAAGCATCGGTTTAAAAAAGTCTTGCTTTAGTTAAAAATTTGAAAAAATTTTTTTCAAAGGATTAAAAAGGAGCGCGAAAAATGCAGATAAAATATTTGGGGCATTCCGCTTTTTTAATAAAAACCGAAGATTTTTCGGTATGTTTCGATCCGTTTTGCGATATAGGTTACGATATTGAACCCGTAACGTGCGATTATTGCGTGTGTTCGCACGGGCATTTCGATCACGCGGCGTATCGGGCTGTAAAATATAAATATCTTATAACGGGCAAAAACAAAGTGGCAATCGACGAAAATAAAAATTGCGTCGCCGAAAAAACCGAAACGCTTGCAGATAAAAAAGGCGTTTTCAAACGCGTGCAAATTTACCACGACGATAAATGCGGCGCGCTTCGCGGAGAAAATTACGCGACCGTGTTCGAATCAGGCGGCGTTGTTTTTTGTCATTTGGGCGACGCGGGCGAAAACTATGCCGACGATATAGCGCAAAAAATAGGAAAAATCGACGTTTTGTTTATTCCGGTAGGCGGAAGATACACTATCGACGCAAGGCAGGCGAAGCGTTACGTTTTGGGGCTTAACCCCGAAATAGTTATTCCTATGCACTATAAAACGCGAAAAAGCTCGTTGGATATAAGCGATAAAAACGAATTTTTAAAACTTTTTTGTGATAAAAGCATTAAAAACGTAACTTCGCCGTTTGAAATAAGCGTTAAAAATTTACCAAAAGAATTAACCGTTTTTAACGTAGACGACCGCGAGTTTTGATAGCGCGTGCGCCCGTAAGAGGAAAATATGAAACCTGCAACTTTAAGCGACAGTTTTTTGCAAAGTTTAAGCATTTACGAATTAAGGGTAGTTTTAAAACTGCTTGGGGGTACGCCGTTAAATAAATCGAGTGCTGCTTTGGTTGAAGAAATAAAAGAAATTCAGAACGGCAAAACTCCGGTTAAAAAAAGCAACCGCGGCAGAAAACCGAAATATCTTGCTTACGAAAAGGACGGGTTTTGCAAGGGGATAGACAGCACTTCGTTCGAACGCATTAAAAACGCCCTTTTCGGCGAAAGCAACGACGGCAAAAAACCTTTTCCGCTTGCTTATGCCGAAATGGAAAAACCCGAATATAAGGGGCGTAAAGCGCCCGCTTTCGCAAACGGAGTTTATGCGCCCGTAAAGCCTATGGTCTGCTCGCCCGAAGCCGAACCCGAAATCGTTTCGGCGGCGGACGGAGTAGTTGTTACCGAATACGACGTGCCTTATTGCATAAACTACGACGCGCGCGTAAAATATCCCGTGTTTTTAATGGAGAAAGACCTTGTTAAGGCTTACGATTTAGAAACGGGCGATCGCATAACGGGCTATGCCCGCAGCAAAAACGACGGCAGATATACCATTTACGAAGTCGAAAAAATCAACGGCGAACCGCGCGAAAAATTCGTTCGCGGCGCAGCGTTCGATTTAATACCCGTTTCTTATCCCGAAGAAATTTTTAATCTCGGAGAAAGCGACGATTCGGCTTGCCGTGCGATAGATTTATTTTCGCCGATAGGCAAGGGCGCAAGGGCGGTTATAATAGAAGGCTCGCGCAGAAAAGCCGTTGAAATCATCGAAAACATATCGAAAGAACTTGTAAAACAAGCCCACGTTATCTACATGCCGATAGGCGTTGCGCCCGAAATGATAGGCGCCGCAATCGAAAACATACCCGAAGCCGACATCGTTGCAACCGATTTTTCGCAGGATTTGATTTCGGCTTTAAACCGCGTAAGCGTTTACGTCGAACGCGCGAAAAGGCTTGTTGAACAGGGCGAAAACGTGGTTATCGTGTTATATTCGCTCGATAAATTATACGAAGCGTTTAAAAACTTTTACGAAAGCGACGAAACCGCTTTGGATGAATCCAAAAACTTTTTGTGCCGCGCCAAAAAAGTCAAGGGCGGCGGAAGTTTGACTATTATTACCGCAATGTCGAAAAATCTGCCGGCGGCATTAGCCGCCGAAACCGAACGCGTGTGCAACTGCGTGGTCAGGTTAAGCGACGAAATAGCGTTTTCTCCGCTCGACGGGGTAGACGTGTTCGCAAGCGGAACTACCAGAATAAAATCGGTTTTAGGCGCTGAAAAATACAATTCGATCGAAGAACTTCGCAACGAGATTTATCTGAAAAACTCGCCCGCGGTTTTAAACAAACTGTTTAAACAAATGCGTTCGAACGATTTAATAACCGCCGATTTAGACGCCGCGATTGACTGGGTAAAGAGTAAATAAAGCAAGGCAAAAATGCCGACGATAGAAAGGCGAAAGTGCCGATAACGGGCTTATAGCCGCACTTTTATCGATTTTCGGGCGTTTTGCCGCCAAACGTAACAAAATATTCTTTTGAAAACGAGGGACTTTTAGTCGCTCGTTTTTTTATTACGTTTCGGCAAAGGTATGGGCGGTTCGTGTTTTTATCGCGCAACGTAAAAAGCAAAAATAAATCCGTTTAAATCGCATAAAACAAAAAAATTTTTCGGCTTTTATTTTCTGCTTTTAAATCGTTGAAAAAAATCGGGTAACATGGTATAATGTAATTTACATTGAATACACCGCATGCGCGCGCATATCGGCGCAAACGTTTCGGGGTTTAAGTTTTGAATTATAAATTCGGATGGCACGTCCGTATTTGGTCAGATAAAAATTCGGCAGGAAGTTTAGGTAAGAAGTTCGGTTAAAAAATCGGTTCGGGAGGAAAAGGGTTTTGGCAGAACACGAAGAAAAAAAACGTAAACGCAGTTTGTTGTTTTCGTCTGAAATGACGGGAATGCTTTTGGCATTGTTTTCAATTATTGGGCTTTTATGCCTTATCACGGGAGATTCGGTGTTTTTCACAGTAGGCGGCGCCGTTCAGAACTTCTTTTTGGGACTGCTCGGCTTTGCGTCGTATCCCGTTTTAATATCGTTTTTATATCTCGGAATAAAGCTCGTGGTGGGCTTTAAAATGCGCGTTCGTGGGGTAAAACTCGGCGTAACCATGTTTTTCGTGTATCTGCTTCTGGCGGGGCTTATCGTGCAAACGGCTACTACTTACGGCGAACTCGCAAATAAAATTCCGTTCGGCGAATACTTGGCGTATTGTTATCATCACGACGGCGCTTTTAATCACACGTTCGGCGGTGCGTTTTTCGGACTTATCGCATACCCGATTTCGCTGCTACTAACACCCGTGATGGCGGATGTGTTTTATGCGCTCAACATAATCGTAATCACCGTTTTGGTTTTCAGAAAACGCTTTAAACAGTTCGTTGCCGAAGCGGACGAACGCCGCGAAAGGCGTGCCGACGAACGCGCCGAACGAGAACTTGAAAAAAAGACCAAAGAGTTTGAAAGCGCGCGCAAAAAGGCTGCGGCACGCGGCGTAAGCGGCTCGGTAGAATACGTTAAGGCGGATAAGCGTTCGAGATATAACGCCGCCGTCGAACGCGGGTATTACCGCGGCGAACAAACGGCTATAGGCTCGGCCGATCGCTTTGCCGAAAATGGATTCGAGAGTGCGGCGCAAAACCGTAACGACGATATACTGCAGGGGCAAGGGCGTTCTAGCGGTGCGTCTTCGGCTGAAAATTATCCCCGCGAATTCGACGGGATAGGCGATTCGTATCACGCCGTCGGGCTCGACGGTATTTACGGAAACGAAAAATTCAACTTTAAATCCAAGCGCGACGCGCAAAAAACCGACGACAGAGAACGCAGTTTAAAACTTTTATTCGGCGATCAAACATACTACGGCGCAAACGGCGGAAATTCTTCAAACGGCATAAACGATTCTTCGCGCGAAGGATATCCCGAAAATGCATGCGGCAACGGCAACTATGCAAACGGCGGTTACCGCGGCGAATCCGCGCGCGGGTTTTACGACGACAGACCGGGCGAAGTTCGTTCTTCAAAAAGTTATCAAAGCGATTACGACGACGATATGGCGGCAAAACTCGACTACATCCGTCGCCCCGTATCGCCCGACTATCGAGAAGGGGCGCGTTCACCCATGGGTAACGACGTGCCCGAATCGATTGCTATACGCAACGCCGACAGATTCGAAGACGTAGACGAGTCGATGCCCGACCGCGACGTTTACGTTATAAACGACGGCAAAAACAATTCGAGAGCGGCGGGCGGAATACGTTCGTTCGATTTGCAAAGCGGCAGAGAACGCGGCGGCAGACTCGGCGATTCGTTTAACTCCGACGAAATTTCGGGGCGTGAACGCGGATATAATTTTTCCGACGGCGGCGATTTAAGCGCGCAAAGCCCGCGAAAGGGCGATATGCGAAACGAAAACCCGCGCTCCGAGGAAAATCGCGGCGACGGCGAACAGTCTTCGTTCGAAAGTTTGTTCGGCGACGAAAAAACCGAAAATACAAATTCCGGCGAACGTTCGAGTATAAACGGGCTTAAACGCGTTAAAGATAATTTTGAAAATTCACGCGAATCTACCGGTTTAGGCGGCGACCGCTTATCGGGAGATCGTTTTGGAGACGACGCGGCTGCTGCCGATTATTCGCGCGGAAAGGGCTTTGCCGAAAACGACGTAGCCGCAAGGCAATTTTCCGATAAGATTTTAAGCAGAGCCGAACAAATGGAAATAGGCGGCTTGGGGACAAACGGCAACGTAGGCGGCGTGGCAGGCAATTCTTCGGAAAGCGCGACAAACGCTTCGGGCGTAAAGCCGGGGCTTAACATAAGCGACGAACGCAAACTTATAAATCCCATCGACACAATCCCCTTAAATTATCGCTATCATTTCGCGCCGTATAATCTTATGAACGATTATCGCCCGAACGCAATGGCGATAGCCGAAACCAAGCGCGAACAGGAAAGCCGTAAAAACATAATTTTACAGGTGCTTTCGAACGCGAAAATCTCGGCGCAGATAGTCGACGTGAAATACGGTCCCGCGCTTACGCGTTTCGAGCTTACGATTCCCGACGACGTTTCGGTAAAACGCGTTACCGAATTGCAAAAAGATTTCAACTTCCGCATAGCGGCGCACGGCACCATAAGAATAGTGGCGCCTATTCCGGGCACTTCGCGCATAGGTATCGAAGTTCCCAACTCGGCGCCGGCAACGGTAGGACTTAAAGAACTCGTAATGGATCAGGGCTTTAAAAATGCCAAAAAATCTTCGCTTACGTTCTGTTTGGGCAAAGACCTGGTGGGCTCGCCCGTAAACCTTGATCTTTCGAAAATGCCGCACCTTTTGGTGGCGGGCGCAACCGGCACCGGCAAGAGCGTATTTCTGAATACGCTTCTTATAAGCCTGATGTATAAATACACGCCCGAAGAGTTGCGAATAGTTCTCGTCGATCCCAAAATCGTAGAATTTTCGCTGTTTAAAGGCACGCCTAACCTGTTGTTCGACGAAATTATAACCGAAACGCCCAAAGCGTGCGCCATGCTCGACTGGGCGTGCAAAGAAATGGACGACCGCTATCGCCTGCTTAACGAAAATTTGGTTAAAAACGTAGACGAATACAACTCGTTTATGGCAAGCAAGGGCGGAAAACCGCTTTATAAAATTTTAATAATCATCGACGAATTCGCCGATTTAATGGCTACTTCGAACGACAAAAAGAATATCGAAAACAAGATAAGCCGAATCGCGGCGAAAGCGCGTGCGGCGGGTATTCACCTTATAATGGCAACCCAGCGCCCGTCGGTCGATATTATGGAAGGTTCGATTAAAACCAACTTCACTTCACGCGTGGCGTTCAAAATGTCGAGCCCCACGGACGCTCAAGTCATTATGGGCGAAATAGGCGCCGAAAAACTTTTAGGTCGCGGCGACGTTCTGTATCGCACCAGCAACATGATGAGTACCGAGCGTGCGCAAGGCGCGTTTATCGACACACCCGAAATCGACGCAATCTGCCGATATTTAAAAGAACACAACAAGTGCTATTATAACGAGTTCGCGTTAGACGAAATCAATAAGAATATCGAAAAAGAAGAAGCGGCAAACGCCGCTAATGCCACCGACGTTTTGGGTGGAGAAAGCGGCGACAGCAGCAACAAGTCTGACGAAGAAATAGTTAAAAACGCAATGCGGCTTGCCATAAACAACAACAACATAAGCATTTCGATGATGCAAAGGCGTTTGGGGCTGGGCTATCCGCGCGCAGGCAAAATTATGGATATTCTGGTTGACCGCAAATACGTTTCGGATTCGCTTAATTCGCGTAACCGCGAAATAAACATGACCAAAGAAGAATTCGAAACCGTGTTCGGCGAACCTTTCGACGCTTCGCAAAAACAATAACGATTTTCGTAAAAACGAAAGGGATAAAACGCTTTAAAAAACGACAATCGGCGTTTTTTAAAGCACGGAGAAAAACTAATGACGCAAAAAAAGACTCTCGGCGTAATATCGCTGGGGTGCGACAAAAACAGGGTAGACAGCGAAAAACTTATCGGCTCGGTTTTCGGCGATTTTACCGTTACCAACGATATAGAGAACGCGCAGATAATTTTGATAAACTCGTGCGCCTTTTTAGAAAGCGCGCGCAAAGAAGCCATCGATACGGCGATCGAGTGTGCCGCATATAAAAAGACGGGAAAACTCGAAAAACTTATAATGAGCGGCTGTCTGCCCCAAAAATTCATCGGCGAACTTTTTAAGCCTTTAACCGAAGTCGACGGGTTTTTAGGCACGCTCGATTACGATTTGTTCAAGCAGACCGTTGCCGAATGTTATAAAGGCAAGCGCGTAAACAACGTGGGCAAGGGCAAAGGGCTTAAATCCGAAGCGCGCACGCTTACCACACCCGATTATTACGCGTATTTGAAAATTGCCGACGGATGCAACAACAAATGCACCTATTGCTTAATTCCTTCTATCCGCGGCAAATACGTTTCGGAACCTATCGAAAAACTAATTAAAGAAGCCGAAAATTTAGGCGACGTAAACGAACTTATTTTAGTCGCGCAGGACGTAACCCGTTACGGCGAAGACCTTTACGGCAAACCCGAAATCGTAGAACTTATAAAACGGCTTTCCGCGCTTGAAAACGTTAAGGGCATAAGGCTTTTATATTGCTATCCCGATATGCTTACGGACGAACTTATAAACGAAATCGCACGGAACGAAAAGGTTATAAAATATATCGACATTCCGCTTCAACACGCTTCGGGCGGCGTTTTAAAGCGCATGAACCGCCGCGGCAATCACGAAAAATATCTTGCCTTAATCGAAAAACTTAAAAAAGAAATAAAGGGCGTTGCCGTTCGTTCTACGTTTATTGCGGGCTTTCCCGGCGAAACCGACGAAGATTTCAACGTATTATGCGAATTTTTAAAATCGGCAAAACTGTTCAACGCGGGCTTTTTCGCCTATTCGCGCGAACTCGGCACACCCGCTTATAAACTGCCTGATCAGATACCCGAAAAGGTAAAACGCCAAAGGGTAAAGGCGCTTTACGGTGTGCAGAAGGAAGTTTCGAAGCAGAATCTGGCGGCTTTTAAGGGCGAAGTTTTGCCCGTTGTGTGCGAAGGTATCGATTACGACAAGCAATGTTTTTACGGCAGAGCGTATTTTCAGGCGCCCGAAATCGACGGAAAAGTGTTTTTTAAGTCTGCCGATTCCGTATCCGAAGGCGAAACGTATAACGTAAAAATTACCCGCACCGGCGTTTACGATTTGTTCGGAAAAACCGTTTGAAAGTTTTCGCTTTTTTTTGCATTGATTTAAATTATTTACAACGCCTGTTTTTAATTTAAAGGCCTGCTACCGCGATAACGGTCGGCAATGCTGACGAAATAAGGATAAAAAATATGAATTTACCTAACAAAATAACGATAAGCCGCATTGCGCTTATCCCCGTGTTTATCGCGCTTTATTATATAACGGCGATAAACCGCAACTTTTTATACGCCGCAATAGTTTTTTGCGTTGCCGCGTTCACCGATTTTTTAGACGGCTATATCGCCCGCAAATATAACTTGGTTACCGATTTCGGCAAGTTTTTAGATCCTATCGCCGATAAAGTGCTTGTTCTGGCGGCGTTTTCGCTTATGCTCACAAACGTTGGCGGCGGCGTTTTGCCCCCGATAACGGGAGGCGTAGGCGTTTCGATAATTTTAGCGCGCGAATTTATAGTTGCAAGTTTTAGAATGGTGGCGGCAAGCAAAAGCGTGGTTATCGCCGCCGATAAACTTGGAAAAATAAAAACCGTAACGCAAGATTTGTCGGTCGTTTTTCTGCTCGTCGGCAAGGCGTTCGAAACACCGGAATATAAACCGTTCGGCGCAAATTTCGACGCGTTTACGATTATTTATTATATCGGTTACGCCTTATTTGTGCTTTGCGTGATTTTTACCGTTATTTCGGGCGTATCTTACGTTTATAAAAACCGCGCGGTGCTTAAATAATTTGCCGCTTGCAGGCGGCTGAAAGGCTTAAAAAGGCTTAATTATGTTCGAATCTTACGAAAATAAAATTATTTTTAAAATGTTCGCTCTGCCTATTAGCGCATGCGAAAAAGCCGCCGAAACGGTAAACAAAATCGACGGGTTAACCCTTGAATTCGAAGAAAATCACGGCGATGTAAGGGTTGCGCTTTGCTATTCGGACGAAGCGCCCAAAACCAAAGTCGATCAGGCGGTTAAGTTTATCGTAACTACTTACGGAGATTATATTTATTCGACGCAGGATATATCCTTGCAAAAATGCGCGGTAGACTATTTAAAAGTGCGCAACTTAACCCTTTGCACCGCCGAATCGTTCACGGGCGGAGCGCTTGCGCGGGCTATCGTTTCGGTAGAAGGGGCAAGCAAGGTGTTTTATCAGGGGCTTGTAACTTATTCGCCCAAAGCAAAAGAAAAAATGCTCGGCGTTTCGCCTTCTACAATCTCGCTTAAAAGCGTGGTTTCAAGCGAAGTTGCGTTCGAAATGGCGCGCGGACTTTTGCAAAGCGGAGATTGCAACGTGGCGGCGACCACTACCGGCTATGCGTCGGACAGCGGAAATCCCAACGAACCGTGTGGGCTTTGTTATATTGCGGCGGGTATGGGTTCTAACGTTAACGTGTGCCGCTATCGCTTTTCGGGCAGCCGCGAAGATATTATGGAACAGGGCAAAAACGCCGCGCTTTTTATGATTATAAAACTTATATCCAAATCGTAAAATCCGCATAAAAGTAGTTGACTGTTCGAAAAAAATCATTTTCCCTAAAACGTAGGGGAGGCCATCGGTCTCCCGCAGGTAACAAAACAAAAAAAAATAAAAATTATTATAAAGGAAACTATTATGGACGACAAGAAAAAAGCGTTAGAGCAGGTGCTTTCGCAAATCGAAAAGCAATACGGTAAGGGTGCTATTATGCGCTTGGGCGAAGACGCGCGCGAAATGACGGTAGACGTTATCCCTACGGGGTGTCTGGCGCTTGACATCGCGCTGGGCTGCGGCGGCGTTCCGCGCGGAAGAATCATCGAAATTTACGGTCCCGAATCTTCGGGCAAAACGACCGTTACTCTTCACATTATCGCGCAAACCCAAAAAATGGGCGGAATCGCCGCGTTTATCGACGCAGAACACGCGCTCGATCCCGCGTATGCGGCTAATTTAGGCGTAGATTTAGATAACCTTTACGTTTCGCAACCCGATACCGGCGAACAGGCGCTCGATATTACCGACAGTCTGGTTCGAAGCGGCGCGGTCGATCTTATCGTAGTAGACAGCGTTGCCGCGCTTACCCCCAAAGCCGAAATCGAAGGTGATATGGGCGATCAGCACGTCGGGCTTCAGGCGCGCCTTATGTCGCAGGCTTTGCGTAAACTTACGGCTATCACCAACAAATCGAAAACGTGCGTGGTTTTTATTAACCAACTGCGCGAAAAAGTGGGCGTTATGTTCGGCAACCCCGAAACCACACCCGGCGGCAAGGCGCTTAAATTCTATTCGAGCGTTCGTCTCGATATAAGAAAAACCGACGCGTTAAAGGATACCGAGGGCGTTTACGGCAACCGCACCAAGGTTAAAGTCGTTAAAAACAAACTTGCACCCCCCTTCAAAACAGCCGAATTCGATATGATTTACGGAAAAGGCATTTCACAGGAAGGCTGTCTGCTGGATATAGGCGTAGAGAAAGGGCTTATCGAAAAAAGCGGAAGCTGGTTCTCGTATAACGGCGATAAATTTGCACAGGGCAGAGAAAAGGCTAAAGATTATATAGCAAGCAATTCCGAATTTGCAAAAGAACTCGAAACAAAAATTCGCGAAATCTGCTTTAAACCCGCCGAAAAAGAAGAAAAATCCGAACCCGCCGCAGAATAATTTATTAAATTTTTCAAAAGGCGGCGGTTATAAGCCGCAAAAGCAAACAAGCATATAATAGTTACAGCATAAATTTCAGCATAAGGAAAAAATGAGTTTTAAGCACACTTTTTTGCCCGACGAAAAATGGGTCGAAAAACTTATAAACTACATAAAAAAGGACGTCGATTTTTATTCGTTCGGCGCGGGCATTACTTTAAATAAAAACGCAAAAAGTAACCCTATAAGCCCGTTATCGCATAGTTCGCTCGAAAAAAAGATATATTCGCTGGTTAAAAAATGCGTTCGCGGGTGCTTTAAGCAAAAAGGGCTCGTATGCTCGGAATGCGGGCTTGAACGCTGCAAAAAAAACGACGATTGTTCGTGCAGTAAAAAGGCGAAAACCGTCGCGCGCGAATTTATGAACAGCATACCAGATATCTGCGTTATGCTTTCGAAAGATGCCGAAGCGACTTTTAAAGGCGATCCTTCGTGCGAAGACGAAACCATCGTTAAAAATTGTTTCCCGGGGTTTTTCGCCATAAGCGTTTATCGCGTCGCGCACGAGTTTTATATAAGGCAAGTGCCGTATCTTCCGCGCATTTTAACCGAATACGCCCATTCGCGCACGGGAATAGACATAAACGCGGGCGCAAAAATAGGCAAAAACTTTTTAATTGACCACGGAACGGGCGTCGTGATAGGCGAAACCGCCGAAATAGGCGACGATTGTCGCATTTATCAAGGGGTTACGCTGGGCGCATTGTCGCTTAAAGGGCGCTGCTCGGCAAGCGAAAAGCGCCACCCGACAATAGGAAACGGCGTGGTTATTTACGCAAACGCCACAATTTTGGGTGGCAGAACGATTATCGGCGACAACAGCGTTATAGGAGGCAACACCTTTATCATAAGGTCGGTTCCCGCCGGAACGAAAGTTGTTACCGAACCCACGGTAATAGACGGCATAGTCGGCGAATAAAAAAGCACAAAAAAAATTTAAAAACCCGCCTATAAGTCGATGAACCCGCTTTTCGGCGTTTTAACCGATTATAAAAACAAAAAAATCATTTTTAAAGCCGCGGCTGAAAAAAGTTGCGGCTTTGTTTTTTATATTCCGTGTTTTAGCCATAAAAAACGGCTGTTTTTTAAAGTAAGTTGACCACAAGGTGTTAAAAAATACAAAAAACTAATAAAATCTTGAAATAATTGCATAAAATTTGTTTTAGATTTTTATATTCGATTGACATTACGCCTTACATGGTATAAAATAGAACGTGATAAAATTATATACAAAGCGTTTGTCGCCGTTCTTTTTTTAACGCCTGCGTACAAACGTGTTTTATATCGTTTTATACTACAACTTAACGGGAGATTACAACAATGCATTACGAAATTTACTCCCTGTTCCTTATGTCGGCTGGCGCCACCGTGGGCATTGCCGTAGCCGCGGCTGCCGTTGTCGGCGCAATATGTTTCTTTATCGCTTACAGATTATTCAAAAAACAGCACGACGACAGAGTTTCTGAGATGGAAAAAATCGTCGCAAAAATGAAAGAAGAAGCCGAAGCGGAATGTAAACAGATTAAAAAAGAAGCCATTCTCGAAGCAAAAGAACAGGACTTAAAAATGCGTAACGAATTCGAACGCGAATCTAAAGAAAAACGCGTCGAATTGCAAAAAATGGAACAGCGACTCGCTCAGAAAGACGAAGTTTTAAACAAGCGCGACGCAAACCTTCTTAAAAAGAACGAAGAAGTAGAAGAACAAAAACGCAAACTCGAAAGCAAACTTGCCGAGAACTCGGCTCTTACCGAAAAACTTTCGAAACAGCACGAACTTATGGTTGCCGAACTTGAAAAAGTGGCGCAACTCAGCAGAGAAGAAGCAAAAGCGCAGATAATCGAAGCGGTTCAGGACGAAGCCCGTCACGACGCGGCGGTAACCGTTCGCCGCATCGAAGAAGAAGCCAAAGACGAAGCAGACAAAAAGGCGAAAGACATCATAAGCCTTGCCATTCAACGCTGCTGCACCGATCACGCTTCGGAAATAAGCGTTTCGGTCGTTCCGCTTCCCAACGACGACATGAAAGCGCGCATTATCGGGCGCGAAGGCAGAAATATCCGCGCGTTAGAAAACGCAACGGGCATCGAACTCGTTATCGACGACACGCCCGAAGTGGTTATTTTGTCGGGATTCGATCCCGTTCGCCGCGAAGTTGCAAGATTATCTCTTGAAAAACTTATCGCCGACGGCAGAATTCATCCCGCGCGTATCGAAGAAACGGTTGAAAAAACCGCCAAAGAACTCGACCAAAAAATCAAAGAAGCGGGCGAAGCCGCTATGTTCGATTGCGGTCTTTTCGGAATTCACCCGGAGATTATCAAACTTTTGGGCAGGCTTAAATACAGAACGAGTTACGGGCAGAACGTGTTACAGCATTCGATAGAAGTATCTTATCTTGCGGGGCTTATGGCTCAGGAGCTCGGCGTCGACGTAAATCTTGCCAAACGCGGCGGTTTGCTTCACGATATCGGCAAAGCCGTTGACCACGAAGTAGAGGGTACGCATATTCAGATAGGCACCGACCTTGCAAAAAAGTATAAAGAAAACAAAAACGTTATTAACTGTATACAGGCGCACCACGGCGACGTCGAACCAAAAACTATCGAAGCGGTTCTCGTTCAGGCGGCCGACGCAATTTCAGGCGCTCGTCCCGGCGCAAGGCGCGAAACCAGCACCAACTACGTTAAACGTCTCGAAGCGCTCGAAGGCATCGCTCAATCGTTCGGCGGAGTCGAAAAGAGTTACGCCATTCAAGCGGGCAGAGAAATCCGCGTAATCGTTAAACCCGAACAAATCGACGACGCAAAAGCCATGTTCCTTGCCAAAGACATCGCAAAAAAGATCGAAAGCGAACTCGAATACCCGGGGCAAATCAAGGTCAACGTTATCCGCGAATCGCGGGCGGTCGAATACGCCAAGTAATTTTTGCGCATAATTTTTCGCGCGGGAAAAACGCAATATGAAAAATTGCGCGCGGAAAGAAACCTAAAATAAACAAAATTAAAATACCTTCTCCGCTTGCGGGGGAGGTATTTGTTATTAAAGCGGACGGCAGATTTACTGTTAAACGGACGGCTGTTTTGCAACTAAAACGCTTAATTTTCGCTTTATTACGCACGCTATAAGCACTTAAAAGATACAAACACAGCAAGATTAAACCACGGGAAAGATAAAAATGCGGGCTGATTTAGAACAAAAAATACGCTTATTGCCTAAAAACCCCGGCGTTTACGTTATGCTCGACGCAGACGGAACGATAATTTACGTCGGCAAGGCGAAAAACTTAAAAAATCGCGTAACGCAGTATTTTTACGATAACGTAAAAACCGAAAAAGTTTCGGCAATGACGGCGAACATCGCCGATTTTTACTATATCATAACTAATTCCGAAGCCGACGCGCTGTCGCTCGAAAACAACCTTATAAAAAAGAACAAGCCCAAATACAATATCTTATTAAAAGACGACAAAACCTATCCGTATATCCGCGTAAACGTAAAAGAAGATTTCCCTTATTTCGAAGTGGTTCGGCGCATTAAAAAGGACGGCGCGCGCTATTTCGGCCCGTTTATGTGCGGCGTAAGCGCAAACGACATAATCGACACGCTTAACTTAACTTTCCGCCTTCGTTCGTGCCGCCAAAAACTAATAGAAGGCGGGGCGAAAAAGCGCGAATGTTTAGAATATCACATAGGGCGATGCGCCGCTCCGTGCGCGGGGCTTTGTACGAAACAAGAATATTTTAAGCGCGTAGACGAAGCAATCGATTTTTTAAGCGGCAACGACGAAACGGCAGAGCAGATTCTGCGCGAAAAAATGCTTAAATTTTCGCAGAACGAAGAATTCGAACTCGCGCTTTTATACCGCGATAAAATTTCGGTTTTAAACAAGATAAGCGAAAAAAAGATAACCTCGCTAAACCGCTTCGTTTCGTGCGACGTAATATCGGTTGCCACCGACAACATTCACTCCGCCATAAACGTGCTTATCATGCGAGGCGGCAGAATGCAGGGAGGCAAGCACTTTGCTTTCGAAGACGGATCTATCGGCGAAGAAGAGTGCCTTGAAAACTTTTTAACCCGCTTTTACGATAAAAACAACGAACTGCCCGACGAAATTATTTTAAACCGCGAAATTGCAAGCGAAGCGCTTTACGAAGAATATTTTATTAAAAATTACGGCAAAAAAGTGCGCATTTATTGCCCCAAACAAGGGCTTAAAAAGCAACTTTCGAATATGGCGGAACTTAACGCGCGCGATTATCTTGAAAAAACGATAGATAAAATCAGGCACAAAGACGATATGACCGTTTCGGCTTGCGAGCGGCTTAAAACCGTTTTAGGCTTAAAAAAATATCCGCGCCGAATCGAATGTTACGATATTTCGAATATTTCGGGCGTGGATAAAGTCGGCTCGATGGTGGTGTTTATCGATGGGGTAAAAAGCCCCGAAGAATACAGGCGTTTTTTAATAAAAACCGTTGAAGGGAGCGACGATTTCGCTTCGCTTAAAGAAGTTTTAACCCGCCGTATCGAGCGCCTTAAAACCGATCCCGAACGTTTTGAATGCCCCGACCTTATAGTAATCGACGGCGGCAAAGGTCAACTTTCGGCTGTTAAAAGCGCGCTTGACGAAATGAATTTCGGCGGCGCCGACCTTATATCGATAGCCAAGCAGCAAGAAGAAATTTTTACCTTAAATAAAAACGAACCCGTAATTTTAGAGCGGCGCGATTATTGTTTAAGGCTTTTGCAAAGGTTGCGCGACGAAGCGCACAGGTTTGCCATAACATATCACAGGCAAACTCACCGCAAGCGCAGTTTCGAAAGCATTCTTTCCGAAATCGACGGCTTGGGCAAAAAGCGTATTCACGATTTGTTGCAAACGTTCGGCAGCGTTGCCGAAATTAAAAAAGCCACCGAGCAAGACCTTTTAAAGGTTGACGGCATAGGCAAAGAAAAAGCCCGCGCCATAAAAGAATTTTTTGAAAAAGAAGATAAAAAACAAGGCAACGATACCAATAATATAAGCAACAACGAAAACGAAAATAAAAACTAAAATAAAAACGCCGACGATTCGGGTAATTAAACTAAAAGGAGAAGCAAAATGAGCAGACTATCTAAAAAAGCCGAAAAAGATACTCTTATAACAAGCGTAAAAGAATTCGGCGAAACGCTTTCGCTCGAAATAATTTTCGAAGGGCGAAGCGAAATTTCAATATCGTCGATAAGCGTATCGCGCCCCGGGCTTCAACTTGCGGGGTATTATAAACACTTCGCAAACGACAGGGTGCAGGTTATCGGCAACGCCGAACACGAATATTTAAAATCGCTTGGAAGCGCCGCGCGCAAAAAGAGTTTAGACGACCTTTTTAAATGCGAACTTCCGTGCATGATAATCTCGCGCGAACTCGAAGTTATGCCCGACATTTTAGAGGCGGCGAAAAATTATAACTGCCCGTTGTTCCGCTCGCCTGCCATAACAACCGTGCTTATCCACGACCTTATGCTTTATCTTAACGACATGCTCGCCCCCACAACCGTCGTGCACGGCGAACTGTTAGACGTTTCGGGCGTAGGGGTTTTAATCACGGGCGAAGCGGGCATAGGCAAAAGCGAAACCGCACTCGAACTTATAACGCACGGGCACCGCATCGTTGCCGACGATTCGGTTTTGATAAAAAACACGGGCGAACTTCTGGTCGGCACATGCCCAAACAAAATCCGTTATTTTATGGAAGTCAGGGGACTTGGAATAATAAACGTTAAAACCATGTTCGGTCCAGGGGCTATCCGCCCCGAAAAAACGGTCGATCTGGTTGTGGACTTGGTTCACTGGGACGAAAAACGCGAATACGACCGCTTGGGCGATGAAAAAAATTCGGCAAAACTTTTAGGCGTAGAAATTCCCAAACACATTATCCCCGTAAGCCCCGGTCGCAATATCCCCGTGATTATCGAAACGGCGGCGCGCAAATACAGGCTCGAACAGTTGGGTTACAGCGCTCTCGACGAACTTATTTCGCTCAGTTTTGCAAAAACCGACGAAGTTTAAGGTAAAATAACAAGTAAAGTCGCAACGGCACTATGCGCACAGCGTGTGCAATGAGTCGGATAAAGCAAAAAATCCGCTTATCTGCCTTTTAACGCCTTTTTTTAAAATATCATATAATAGCGTTTGAACGGGGTTGCTTTATAATGGAGCATTCTGATAATTCAAACGATTTGCAAAAATTCGGCGAGCAAGCAAGCGATTTTATTCGCGCGTTTGCCGGAAACAACGCGCCGATAGGCGTAGTAAGTGTTGCCGCGCTTAAAAACAATGCCGAAATTTTAAAAGATTTGTGTTGCCCCGCCGAATTTTGCGCCGTTATAAAAGCGAACGCATATGGACACGGCTTAATCGAAACAGCGCGGGCTGTCGAAAACGTTGCCGATTGCTTTGCCGTAGGTTGCGTTTCCGAAGGCGCGGCGTTAAGGCAAGCGGGCATTTTAAACCCGATTTTATGCCTTATTCCCGCAAAAAAATCCGAGTTTTCTCGCGCACGGAAATACGGAATAAAAATTTGCATAAACGATTTAAATTCGCTTAACGCGCTTAAAGAATTTGCAAAAACGCACGTTCCGCCCGCGTTTCATCTGGCGATAAACAGCGGAATGAACAGGCTCGGCATCGACGACGAATATCAGGCGAAAGCCGCGCTTAAAATTATATGCGATTGCGACCTGCCTTTAAGGGGAGTGTTTTCGCATTTTTATAACGCGGGCGATTTTTGCTCTTGCGAAAAGCAATTTAAGCGGTTTTTAAGCGTTGCCGAAGTTTTTAAAAGCGAATTTTCGGGCATAAAAACGCATATTTCGTCGGGCGGCGGGCTTTATTACGGCGATAAATTCAAACTCGACTGCGTTCGAGCGGGACTCGGCTTATACGGCTACGGCTATCCGCTTTTGCGCTCCGGCGGCGGCTTTTGCGAAAATAAGGCAAATTCGGTGAACGAAAGCGCGTTTTCAAACCTTAAACCCGCGCTAAAAATCTATGCGCCGCTTATTCAGACACGAAATTTATCGACGGGCGAAAGTTTGCTTTACGGCGATTATCGCTTGAACGGCGATCAAACCGCCGATATTTTAAGTTACGGTTATTATTACGGCGAATATTGCGGAATTAACGGGTGCTTGAACAAAACGTGCATGAACTTGTGCGCCGTTTCGGGCGGCGAAAAACGCGTTTTAATTGCGGACGAAAAATACGTTTGCGTTATGTCGAACGCACAAAAAACCGCGCTTAAAACGGGCGCAAGCGTTTATAACGTTTTAACGCGCGCAAGCAATATACAAAAATTTTATATATAAACGATAAATAAACCCAAAAAGCTTGTAAAAGCGGAGTTTTACCGCTTTTTGGGCTTATAGCAAAGGAAATTATGCGTATAATCGCGGGAAAATACAAAGGAAGAAAATTAAAAGAATTTGAAGGGAAAGACGTTCGCCCCACGTCGGACAGGGCGCGCGAAGGGCTTTTTTCGGTTTTGCAATTTGAAATCGAAGGTAAAACTTTTTTAGACGCGTTTTGCGGAAGCGGCGCGGTAGGGCTTGAAGCGTTGTCGCGCGGGGCAAAAAAGGTGATTTTAACCGACAAAGCGAAAACGTCGTGCATGCTCGCGCAAAAAAACGCCGATTCGCTCGGCGCGGTCGTTCGAGTTTTAAACACAGACGCGTTAAGTTATTTAAGCACGACCGGCGAAAAGTTCGACATAATATTTTTAGACCCGCCATATAAGTCGTCGGCTGCCGACGATGCGCTTGAAATTATAGCGCGGCGCAAACTTTTAAACGAAAACGGGCTTTGCGTTAAAGAAAGCGAAAGTGCCGTTAATCGACCTATTGACGGGCTTTTTATCGAAAAAACAAAAAAATACGGCATTGCGCACTTCGCTTTTTATCGTAAATGCGACGATAGCGCTTGCGTGTTTGCGGGCAGTTTCGATCCCGTAACGAAAGGGCATATCGAAATAGTTAAAAAAGCGAAAGAGCGTTTTGAAAAAGTGATAGTCGCTTTGGGTGTGAACGAAAATAAAACCTACACTTTTTATAAAAAAGCGCGCCTCGAAATGCTTGCCGCCGCATTCGGCGGAATTGAGGGCGTCGAAGTGACCGATTTCGACGGTTATCTGGTTGATTTTATGCGTTCGCGCCGCGTCCGTTACAACGTGCGCGGAATCCGTAACGAAGCCGACGAAAAATACGAAGACGAAATGCTTAAATTTAACGAAAAACTTTACCCCGAAATAAAAAACGTTTATATAACGGCTGACGACGCGTTTAAAAACGTAAGTTCTACGGCGGCAAAACTCGCTTTAAACGGAGAAAACGACGAAGCATCAAGCGAATTTTTAACCGAAGAAGTAGAGCTTATAGCGAAAAAATATTTAAAAACGCTAAATAAAACTTAACAAGCACGATAAAATTAAAAGACTAATAAACTTTAAAAACGGCGCAAAAAATCGCGCAAAACAAAAAAGCAAAAACCGATTGAGTGATTTTTCCGAGCACGAAAATTTTTGTTTTGACTTTTGCGCTTTTTAAAAACGCAAGCGATTGCGCGATGACCGAAATTCCGCCGAACGCTATTATCGCCGAAATTAACGGTAACCGTAAAAATCCGCTTGTTACAGACAGCATTTTGCAACCTTTCGTGCATTCGATAAGCCCCGCCGAAAAAGCGGCGGCTTTTTGTTTATCGAAAAAAACGAACGATAGCAAAAATTCGAGAGGATAAAGAATTTTATAATCGCAAAGCACGTCGGATAAAACGTAAAAAACACATATAAGCGTGCCTACCGTAATGCTTGAAACCGACGCCGAATATGCGCAGTCGGCAAGAAGATTTTGCGGCGGTTTTTTTTGCAAAAGCGGGGCTATAGGTCGATTATCGCCATAAAACCTGAATAAAACTCCGTTAAAAACAGCCGACAAAACATGGCTTAAAAGCAAAATGGTTCCCGCGGTTTTGTTGCCTACCATAACGGTGCCTACGCTTCCCGCAACGAACAAAGGGCCCGAAGTAGAACAAAAAACCGACATTTTGGTTGCGGCGGCTTCGTCTATCGCGTTTTCGGCTTTGAGTTCGGCGATAAGCCGCGCGCCCACGGGATAGCCCGAAATAAAACTCATAATCTGCACGAAAGCGCTTATGCCGCTTGCGTTATATAAAAACTTTGTAACGGGTGAAAGTTTTAACGCGATTTTTTCGATTACGCCGAGTTTTGTAAGCATCAAAGTCAAAAAGAAAAAGGGCAAAAGCGACGGCAAAACGACCAAAGCCCAAAGTTTTAACGCCATAAGAGCCGAATTTATATATTTTTCGGGCTGCAAAATTAAAACGAGCGATAAGGCGCATAAAAAAATCGATAACAAAAAAACTCGAAATTTTTTCATATTCTATTGTATTAAAAAGGATATTGTGTTATCATATTTAAGTAAAAATAACTAAAAAATTAAAACGATTAAAAACGATTGAAACGCCCGCAGGAAAACGCACTCGAATTTTTTCGACAAAAAGGCGATTTTTCGTTGGCAAAAGGTAAAAATGAAAAAGCAGGATAATCAGACCATAAACATGTTCGATTCGGATAACGGCGACGACGCGTTCAAAAAAGGCGATAACGGCGGCTTGTTTAGCGCGGGGGCGGGAACGGAAAACCCCGACAGAGCAAAACTTGTTCCGCTCGCCGAACGCATGCGCCCCGTAACCATACGCGAATTTTTGGGGCAAAATCACATTGCCGAAGAAGGCAGTCTGCTTCGCCGCGCCATTCAGCTCGACAGGCTGGGAAGTTGCATTTTTTGGGGTCCCCCGGGGTGCGGAAAAACCACGCTTGCAAACATAATAGCAAACTCGACGAGCGGCTATTTCGTAAAATTAAACGCGGTTTCGAGCGGGGTTGCCGACGTTAAGCGTGTTGCCGACGAAGCGCGCGAAAACTTAAAACTTTTCGGCAAAAAAACCTATTTACTTTTAGACGAATGTCACAGATTCAACAAAACGCAGTCCGATTCGCTTTTGCCGCTTATCGAGCAGGGCACCGTTATTTTTATAGGCTCTACCACCGAAAACCCTTACGCTTCGATGACTCCCGCAATAGTTTCGCGGTGCCGTGTGTTCGAATTTAAACACCTTGGCGAAAACGACGTAAAAACGGCGCTTTTACGCGCACTCGAAGATAAAAAACGGGGGCTCGGAAACTATCTTACGAAAGTCGACGACGAAGCGATAACGCACATAGCGCGCACCAGTGGCGGCGATTTGAGGGTGGCGTATAACGCGCTCGAACTGGCGGTTTTAACGACGCCCGCAGGAGCAGACGGGGTTATTCGCGTTACGCTTAAAGACGCCGAGCAATCGATACAAAAAAAGGCGCTTTCTTTTGACGAAAGTTTATATTACGACGTGCTTTCGGCTTTTTGCAAAAGTCTGCGCGGAAGCGACAGCAGCGCCGCTCTTTATTGGGCGCAACGTCTTATTTCGGGCGGATGCGATCCGCTTTTAATTGCCCGCCGCGTTGTGGCGCACGCTTCCGAAGACGTGGGGCTTGCCGATCCGATGGCTATGATTCAGGCGGTTACGGCTATAGAATCGATAAAAAATTTAGGGCTGCCCGAAGGCATGCTTTCGCTTTCGCAAGCCATAGTTTACGTTTGTGAAGCGCCTAAATCGAACAGGGTGTGCATCGCAATGGAAAAAGCCGCCGAAAAGGCGAAAAGCGTTTATAACGACGACGTTCCCGCACACCTTAAAAACAGCGTTTACGCAAGCGATAAAGATAAAGAACTTTCGGCGGGGTATAAATATCCGCACAGTTACGGCGGCTACGTAAAGCAGCAATATCTGCCCGATTCGCTTAAGGGGGAAGTGTTTTACGAGCCTACCGAAAACGGGTTCGAAAAAGAAATTAAAGAATTCCGCGCCTTAAAAAAAGAAAAATTCGGCGTATAATCCGCAAGTTTTGCGTTCTATTTTATGGAAAAAAGATATTATTCGGCAAACGAGTTTTTCAAGTGGAAATTCGGCGAAAAAGTGTATAAACTTGCGCTTGCGGGCGGGTATACATGTCCCAACCGCGACGGCAAGGCGGGAACGGGCGGCTGCATCTTTTGTTCGGGCGAAGGAAGCGGCGATTTTGCCGAAAAAAGGATTGGCGGCGATTTTAACGCACAACTTATCGCGGCGCAAAACCGCCTTAAAAACAAAAACGCAGGCAATAAATTCATTGCTTACTTTCAATCGTTTACGGCAACTTACGCAAGCGCCGATTATATAACGAATTTAATAACGCCCGCGTTGAAAAGTGGGGCTATATGTTCGTTATCGATTGCTACGCGCCCCGATTGCCTTGGCGATTACGTTATAAAAATATTAAAAAAAGCGGCGCAAATCAAGCCGCTTTTCGTTGAACTCGGGCTTCAGACATCGAACGAAAAAACCGCCGAAAAAATAAATCGTTGCTATAAAAACGAAATTTATGAAAGCGCGGTTAAAAAACTTAAAGATATAGGCGTTAACGTGATAACGCACATAATTTTAGGGCTGCCTTTCGAAACCGAAGAGGACATGCTTGCGTCGGTCGACTACGCCTGCCGATATACCGACGGCATAAAACTTCAACTTCTGCACGTTTTAAAAGGCACTCCGCTTGAAAAAAGTTATTTAAACGGCGAGTTCGAAACGCTTTCGCTTGAACGTTACGCCGATATTTTATGCAAAGCCGTTCGCCGAATACCGAAAAACATAGTTATTCACCGTTTAACGGGCGACGCGCCTAAAAAAGATTTATCGGCGCCGCTTTGGTCCGCCGACAAAAAGCGCGTTTTAAATTATATAAACGCCGAATTCGAAAAACGAAACGTTATGCAGGGCGAACTTGCGCCGCAATAATTCAATTTGAAATTTAATAAAAATTTAAAACCCGTCTATAAGTCGAAACCTTTGATAATCGACCTATAGGCGGGTTTTAATTACTGCCATTTATCGAAAAAAGCAGCACGCATAAGCGTAAACATAATCGGCTGTTCTCATTTGGGGAAAGTGATTTTTACGGGCGAAGCAAGTAAAAATCGAAAGGCGACAAGCAACAATCCCTCAGTCAACTTGCGGTGCCGGCTCTCTTTGCTCAAAGTAGCCTTTTATTTTATGATTATTGTATAATAAAAAAAGGGCGATTCGTGAATCGCCCCTACTATTATATATTTTATGATTATTGTATAATAAAAAAAAGGGCGATTCGTGAATCGCCCCTACTATATATATAAGAAAAGCTCATAAATATTGAGGTCTGTCGATGACCGCTTCTACGATTAAAGATAACCGTTCATACGATAAAAATTATCGTTACAACAACACGGTTATTGCGAAATTTTAACGCTCAATCGCAAAAAACGTCTGAAAAGGTTTGAAGATTCGCGCGTTTTAAAACGGTTTTTATGGCGTTATCCGTAAACGACGGAAATAATTTTCCGAAGACGCTCATGGCGTGCGCGTCGGCGCCTACCACGATGCGTTTTTTTCTTTTAACAATGTGTTTTAACATTACGTCGGTCATTTTGTCGGGATTGCCGCAAACTTTTGCGATAAGCCTTTTTTCTTTTTCCGAAACTTCGGTCTGACTGCGGAATATCGAAGTAGCCGAAAAGCCGGGAAGTATAAGCCCGACGTATAAATCGGGACGTTCGAGTGCCAGCACTTTCGTAAATGCGGCGATCGCGCTTTTCGAAGCGGTGTAAGCCGCCGTGCCGATAACGCACGCAAGTGCCGCCGAACTCGAAACGTTTATTATCGCGCCCTTAAATTTATCGTTAGTCTGCCTCGTTGTTTCGGTGCCGTCAATCAAGCCCATAAGGTGCTTTATCGAATAAACGCCCGCAAAAAAGTTGGTGGCAAACGTGTTTTCAAGCATGCCGCTTTTTAGTTTTTGAAATTTGCAAAATGGCGGCAGAACGCCCGCGTTGTTAATTAAAACGTCGATGGTTTTTCCGTTTGAAAGCAGATCGGCTTTAAGATTCGCCCAATTCTGCTCGATACTTACGTCGAACGTTTTATATTCGAAACCGCCTTTGCCGTTCGTTCCGTCGAAACCGCCCGATAAAAGTTCGTTTTTAATGGCTAAAAGTTTGCTTTCGGTGCGCCCGACGCCTAAAACGTTGCAGTTATAGCGTTTTACAAGTTTTTCCGCTAAAAGTTTGCCGAACCCCGAACCCGCTCCTGTTATAAGCACGTTTTTGCCGTAAATCCACGCTTTTTTATATTTTTTGTTTAGTTTTAACCTATTCATAATAATAAAATTTTAACATATTTTTTATCATAATAAAAACGAATTTGCCGCTTTACTAAAACTTTACATAAAATTTATCATATTTGTAATGCAAGGCGCGAAAAAAAGAGATAGAATATAGGCGTAAAAAGAAAAAACAAGAACGTCAAAAATAAGTTCAAAGGAGTAAAAATTATGAAAACAAGAAGATTAGGCAAAATGTTAAAAAAAATGTTGGTAATCGCGCTCGGCGCAACTTTGACATTAGGCGCAAGCCTTGCGGCGGGTTGTCAAAGCGGGTTTAACGCAGAAAAAAACATAACCGTGGTTGCCCGCGATAACAACAGCGGCACGCGCGAAGCGTTCGATACCGTAGTTACCGCCGACGGCGTTAACTACCTTATGATGAAAGAAAACGGTCAAAAAGTTTTTTATACGACGGATAAGGCAAACTTCTACGAAAAAACGGGCGTTGCCCGCGCGGCGGTAAGTTCGGATCCGCAGGCGATCGGTTACATCTCGCTCGGCTCGGTCGACGACAGCATTAAAGTAGTTAAAGTAAACGGAGTTGCTCCGTCGAAAGAAACGGTTTTAGACGGAACCTATAAAATTCAGCGTCCGTTCGTTATTATGACGAATAAATCGGTAACTCTTACGAAGAGAACCGCCGACTTCGTAAAATATCTGCACAGTTCGTCGGTTGAAGCCGATTGCGAAGCCGCTGGCGTTATTTTCCTTAAAGATCCCGCAAAACGCGCAAACGAAGGCGAACCCGCTATCGAAGTAGGCGAAGCGTTCGTTAAAGACGATAGCCTTACGGATATGACCAAAATAGTAGTTCGCGGTTCTACTTCGATGGAAGAAGTTATAACCAAAGCCGCTAAATCTTACGCCGATATTTACGGAGCAGATCCTTCGGCATTGTTCGACGTTCAACTTCAGGGGTCGTCGGTCGGCAGAAAAGCGGTCGAAGGCGACACTACGGGTAACGTAATAGGTCTTTCGTCGGCGGCGGTTAAAAACGACAAACTTAACAGTTTCAACGTTTGTCTCGACGCGGTAGCGGTTATCGTAAATAAACAAAACGAACTTATAAACGATTTGACTTTGGCAGACTTGTATAAGATATACACCGGAGCGATAACAAAGTTTTCGGGACTTAGCAAATAAGTTCGGCAAATAAGTTTTGCAAACAGACTTTGCAAATAAGTTTTAAAAAACGGAAAACGCAACGCCTTAAAGACGCAAAGCGGGTAAGAAGTCCGCTTTAATGCGCATAAATCGGCAGCGAAAAAAGAGATAATATCTATGACTTCTGTAAAATTAAAAGATAAAACAGGAAAAGCGGCGTTTGCCGCGGCGGCGACTATCTGCACGATAGCCGTTGCCGTGGTATTCGTTTTTCTTATTATAAAAAGCGTTCCGTCGCTTAATAAAATAGGTTTTTTCAACTTTTTGTTCGGCGATAAATGGATGCCCGACCGCGAAGCGTCTTTCGATAAACCGCTTTTGGGTTCTTACGGCATTTTCAAAATGATAGTCGGCACGTTTGCCGCTACGGTCGGCGCGCTTATATTCGGCGGAATAACGGGATATTTCGCCGCCGTTTTTCTGGCATTTTATTGCCCTAAAAAATTAAAAAAACCGCTGTTTTCGCTCGTAAACCTGCTTGCGGGCATACCTTCGGTCGTTTACGGATTTTTCGGAATAACTTTCTTACTTCCCGCTCTCGCGTTCATTGCCCCGAATAACGGCAGCGGGCTGCTTGCTACTTCGATAATTTTGGGGATCATGATACTTCCCACCGTAGTTTCGCTTTCGAAAACTTCGCTCGAAGCGGTGCCGCAAAGTTATTACGAAAATTCGCTCGCGCTCGGCGCAACCAAAGATAAAACGGTGTTCCGCGTGGTTTCGCCCGCCGCACGGTCGGGTATTACCGCTTCGCTTATTTTAGGCATAGGCAGGGCGCTCGGCGAAACTATGGCCGTGGTTATGGTGGCGGGCAACGCGGTTGCTTACCCGAACGGCTTATTTTCGTCGTTCCGCGTGCTTACCGCCAACATCGTTCTCGAAATGGGGTATGCGGGCGAAGTGCAGGAAGGAGCTTTAATCGCAACGGGCGTAGTGCTTTTGCTGTTCGTTCTGCTCGTAAACCTTGCGCTTAACTTTGCAGGAACGCGTGCCGTTAAAAAATTAAGCGGAAAAACGAAACCCGAAACCAAGTTTACGCTGTTTAATTCGCGCTTTAAAAAATCGATAGGCGATGGGTTGGGCATGTTTTCGGATAAAATCCGCGCGTGCACAATAGGCAAATGCTTTTCGATAGCGGCAGGCGTTCTTGCGGTCGGCGCGCTGGTGTTGGTTTTAGGATTTATTTTTGTGAACGGGCTTCCCGAACTTATAAAACAGCCGTCGCTTATTTACGGCGCGTTTGAATTCGGCAGCGATAAAGTTACCGTTCTGCCCGCAATAATAACGACGCTCATATCGGTAGTGTTAAGCCTTTTAATTTCGCTTCCTATAGGCATTATGACGGCGATTTTCTTAAACGAATACGCAAAAAAAACAAACTTTTTCGTAAAGGCGGTGCGCGCGGCGATAGACGTGTTAAGCGGCGTTCCGTCGATAGTTTACGGACTTTTCGGTATGGTAACGTTCGTGCCGTTGTTCGGCGGCGGAACGAGCATTCTGGCGGGCGTTTGCACCGTAAGCATAATGCTTTTGCCTGTTATCGTCCGCTCGGTCGAAGAAAGCCTTAAATCGGTTCCGGATTCGCTGCGAGAAGGAAGCCTTGCGCTCGGCGCGGGAAAACTGCGCACCATATTCAAAGTGGTTCTGCCTTCGGCGCTCCCCGGCATAACTTCGGCGATAATACTCAGCATGGGCAGGGTGATAAGCGAATCGGCACCGTTTATTTACACAATGGGTTCGGTTATATGCGCAACGCCCAAATCGCTTACGGAAGGCGGCGCCACGCTCGCGGTTGCGCTTTATCAACTTTCGGGCGAAGGCTGGCACGTTAAAGAAGCGTATGCCACCGCGGTTATTTTAATAGTTATAGTGCTTGCCTTAAACGTTACGGCAGAACTTATAACTTCTAAAATCAAACGCAATTTGTTCGGCGCAAAAAATTAAACGAGCGTAAAAAGCATTAAACAAAAACCAAGCGAAGACGTTTTAAAATAAAAGGCGGAAGATAAAATTATGAATATAAAAGACAAAAAAGCGAAAGAAAAAATGCTGAACGATTTGGTAAGAAGCGGCGAATTTGCGGGCGACTTGTCCGTTAAAAACGCAAACCTTTGGTATAACGATTTTCAGGCGCTTAAAAACGTGAACATCGAAATTCCCGAAAAAAAAGTTACCGCCTTTATCGGACCTTCGGGCTGCGGAAAATCTACTTTTTTAAAGTGCTTTAACCGCATGAACGACCTTGTGGAAGGTTGCCGCATCGAAGGCGAGTTTAAAATAGGCGGCACCGATATTTACGGAAAAATCGACGTAAACGACCTTAGAAGAAGCGTCGGTATGGTATTTCAGAAGCCTAATCCTTTCCCCGCGAGCGTTTACGACAACGTTGCTTACGGACCGCGGACCGTAGGAATAAGAAAACGCGCCGAGCTCGACGAAATAGTAGAAAAATCCTTGCGCGGCGCTTCGATGTGGGACGAACTTAAAGGCAGGCTCGATAAATCGGCTTTGGCCCTTTCGGGCGGACAACAGCAACGGCTTTGCATAGCGCGCGCTTTGGCGGCAAACCCGCACGTTCTGCTTATGGACGAACCCACTTCGGCGTTAGATCCCATATCCACGGGCAAAATCGAAGAACTTATCGAAGAATTAAAAAAGAAAGTTACGATAATAATAGTAACGCACAACATGCAGCAGGCAACGCGAATTGCCGATAAAACGGCGTTCTTTTTACTCGGCGAACTTGTGGAATACGGCGATACCGAAAAGATTTTTACGTCGCCCGAAGACAAGCGCACCGAAAATTATATTACCGGCAGATTCGGTTGATATAAAAAACGAGAGATAAAAGTCGCCTTTTCGGTAATTTGTGATGACGAATGAAATACCTGAATTAAAATAACTAAAAAAAATACTTGAAAAAAGGAGTGCGATATTATATAATGAGTATAAGAAACAAATACGAAAAAGAACTTGAAAGCGTTTTCAATAAACTTATAAAAATGTGTCATACCGTTGAAACGGCAATCGAAAAATCGATAAACGCCCTTATAAACCGCGACTACAAACTTTCGCGCGAAATAATGGAAGAAGATAAAATCGTCGATCGGCAGGAACGCGAAATCGAGCAGGATTGTTTGAAAATTCTGCTTATGGAGCACCCCGTTGCGGGCGATTTCCGCGACGTTTCGGCGGCGCTTAAAATGATAACCGATTTAGAGCGCATAGGAGATCAGGCGGCGGATATTTCGGAACTTTCGCTTGCGTTCGGCGACCAGCCGTTTATTAAAAAGCCCGAACATATCGAACTTATGGCAAAACTCGTAATAAGCATGGTTAAAGACGGCGTTCACAGTTATATAAACCGCGACGAAAAAGCGGCAGCCGAACTCGATAAGCGCGACGATAAAGTAGACGAACTTTTCGAAACGGTTAAAAAAGAACTCGTGGGACTGATACGAAAAGATCCCGAAAACGCCGATCAGGCTATACTTTTTATGATGATCGCAAAGTATTTGGAACGCATAGGCGACCACGCCGTGAACATCGGCGAGTGGGCGGAATATGCCGCAACAGGCACGCGTTAAATGTTTTTTAAAAAAATGCCTAAAGTGGCGATAATCGACCTATAGCCTCACTTATTAAAAAATCGAGGCAAAAAAAGGAGCATAAATGAACACTGAAAACAAAAAATGGAACAAACTTATTTACGCTGTAGACGACGAACAATCGATACGCGAAGTTTATTCGTATGCTTTAACTTCGGCGGGTTTTAAGGTTGAATGTTTTTCGTGCGGAGAAGAGCTTTTCGACGCGCTGCGGGGTGTCGTTCCCGACCTTTTTATTCTTGATATAATGCTCGACGGGCTCGACGGCTACGCAATACTCGAAAGGCTTAAAAAATCGCCGAAAACCGCCGACGTTCCCGTTATAATGGTTTCGGCAAAAACCGACGAAATCGATAAAGTCCGCGGGCTTAATTTAGGCGCCGACGATTACATATCGAAGCCGTTCGGCGTTTTGGAACTTATAGCGCGGGTGAACGCAAAATTAAGAAGCGTACAAAAATCCGCCGAAAAACAGCGGATTTCTTACTGCGGAATAGTTATCGACGACGAAAAGCACGAAATAACCGTAAATGGCGAAAAGTTAAGTTTAACCTTAAAACAATACGAACTTTTAAAACTTTTGGTAAAAAACGCCGAAAAAGTGCTTAAACGCGAAGATATTTTAGACGCCGTTTGGGGCGAAAATTACGGCGAAACGCGCACTCTCGACATTCACGTCGGCGATTTAAGAAAGTTTTTAAACGGCTCCGAAGCCGAAATCGTTACCGTTCGCGGAGTGGGTTACGTTCTGCGCGCCGCCGGTAAAGAATAAACGCATAAATAAAAAAGTAAAAAATTATGAGAAAAAGAATCGTATTATTCAATTTTATAATAGTAACGCTGTCGCTGTCGGGGCTGTTTTTGTTCGGAATAAGCGTGAACAAAGACGCGCATTATAAAGAAGCCGAAGAACGAATTATCGAAATAACCGAAGTTTACACGGCAAATTATAACGAAAACATAGCGAAAACCGCGCCGAGAGGCGTGCGCGTAACCGTAATATCCGCGGGCGGCGAAGTTATTTCAGACAGCGCGGGAAATGCCGATAAATTAGAAAATCACGCTCAACGCGAAGAAGTTATCGCGGCTTATCAAAACTCGCCGAAAATTACTGTGCGTTACAGTTCGACGCTCGGCAAAGACATGGTTTATTACGCAAAAAAGGCGATAACAAACGCCGAAACGGGCGATTTCGTTATCGTTCGAACGGCAATCGCGGTCGAAAGCGTAAACGAATACGTTTTAAAAACCGCGGCAACTTCGTTTTATATTTTGCTTGCGGCGCTGTTTTTATCGCTTGTGGCAAGTTTTTTTGCCGCCGACGGGCTTATAAAACCGCTTAAAGAAGTAAGCAAAAACTTAAAAGCGGTAAACGACGGCACCTATAAAAGCGTTACCTTGGTAAAAGGAGACGAAGAAGTTAACGCCGTTTTAGCTGAAATCAACGAACTTTCGGAAAAACTTTTAACGAGTATCAACGTCGCCAAAGAAAACGAATCGCGGCTCGATTACATTATTAACAACGTTTTAGACGGGATTATCGTTTTAAACGAAAGCGGAAACATCGAAATCGCAAACAAAAACGCCGCGCAGATTTTTAACGTTGACACGCCGCGGGGCAAAAATTACGAAGTTTTAACCGAAAACGCGTTGTTCAATCGAAAAATCGGCGAATATTTGGGCGGCGGCGAAAAACCCGCGCCTTTCGAACTCGAATCAGACGGCGAAAAAGTTTTTTATACTTCGATAAATCGGCTTGAAAACGGGTTTACGATTATAGTTTTATCCGATATAACGGCGGTTAAAAACGCCGAAAAGGCGCGAGGAGAATTCTTTGCCAACGCCGGGCACGAACTTAAAACGCCGCTTACCGCAATTAAGGGCTTTAACGATATGATAGGGCTTTCGGCAGACGGCGAAATCAAGGTTTTATCGCAAAAAATAGATAAAGAAGTTACGCGAATAATAGGGCTTATTAACGACATGCTGTCGCTTTCGCGTTTAGACGACGAAAAACCCGACATAACCGAAGAAACCGACCTTGCTTTAATAAGCCGAAGCGTTAAAGAAAGCCTTGCTCCGCTTTGCGAAAAAAAGCAGGTTAACATCGAAATTAACGGCAATGCTACCGCAAAAATCGAAAAAGAACACGCCATCGAACTTATTAAAAATCTCGTTGAAAACGGGGTAAGGTATAACGACGACGGAGGGTATGTAAAGGTAAATATCGAAAAGCAAAAGGGCGGCGCGTTACTTGTGGTTTCGGATAACGGAATAGGCATCGAACCCGAACACGTCGGCAGGGTGTTCGAACGCTTTTACCGCGTTAACAAATCGCGCTCGCGCGAAACGGGCGGCACGGGGCTCGGTCTTGCCATCGTAAAACATATCTGCGCGCTTTACGGCGCCGAAATAAAACTCGAATCGAAACTCGGCGTAGGAACAAAAGTAAGCGTGTTTATACCCGATTAAAGATTGACAGGCTGTGCGGATAATTTAATAACCGTTTTATAATACGAGAAGAAGCAAATCGATTTTGCTTCTTTTTTTTACGCTTTTTGCAAAAATTACAATCGATTTTTAACTTGTATTTTTAAAGTTTTGCAGAATTATGTTAATTGTGGTATATAACATGCCGGGATAGCGTTACCCTTAATAATAATTATAAAATATTGCCGATAAAAAAATAACGCAAATCAAACCTTATCGGTTCAATTTACGTTATCTGTGGCGCGCCATAAGGAACTCGAATCCCTAACCTTTGGTTCCGTAGACCAACGCTCTATCCAATTGAGCTAATGGCGCATATTGCACGGAAAGTTGCGCTTCGCCCCTCTAAATTGAGTTCGGCGCACCCCTTCTCCGTTGCAAGCCTATATAGTATATAATAATTTAACGCGTTTGTCAAATATTTAATTTAAAATAAACAAACTTTTTATCATTTTTTTATTCGTTTTAAAAAAGTTTTAAATAATTAAAAAAATTACGTCTTAAAATCATTAAAAATAAAAATATTTAATTATAAAATTAAAAAAGTTAAAAACAAAATTAAAAAAGTTAAAAATCTATGTAAAAATTGTTGACAAATGAAAATCGCCGATATATAATAAAGGCACAATAAACGATTTAAACTTGCAACAACGAAACAAAAAGGGCCTTTAAGGATAGGCGGTGATTTATCCCGCTCGGCTGACGTAAAAATAAAAAGGGAGTTATAATATGAAGAAAAAATTATTGGGCGTTTGCCCGGTGTGCGGCGAAAAACTTACCGTAACCGAACTCGGGTGCGGGGCTTGTGGCACTAAAATAAGCGGCGAGTTCAAACTTAGCAAATTCGATTATCTTTCAGAAGATCTTCAGAATTTTGCGCTTATATTTTTAAAAAACGCGGGCAATATCAAGGCTGTAGAAAGCGAAATGAACATTTCGTATCCTACGGTTAAAAAATATCTCGAAACGCTTATCGAAAAACTCGACTTCGATAAAAAGGTTGTGGGCAAAATAACTCCCACGCGCGACGACGTGCTTAAAATGCTTAAAAACGGAGAAATAAACTTCGACGAAGCCGAAGAAATGCTTAAAAATCTGTAAAAAGGCAACGTTTGTTAAAAAAACAAAAGGGCGATTAAAATGCTTGATAAATTTTTAAACGAATTAGAACAATCGGCAAAGCAAAGCGGAATGAACGAAAGGGATATTCAGTCGCTTATAAACAGATATAAAGGCGATTTTTCGTTAAGATGCGATTTCCGATCGGCGGGAATTTTGCCTTTTAACAGAAATTATAAAATATAAAAACATTTAAAAAAACCATTTATGGACTTACAAACAAGGAGATAGTTATGTTTGATAAATTTTTAAACGAACTTGAAGAAATTGCAAAACAAAAAGGGCTTTCGGACAGTGAAGCCGCCGCTATTTCGGAAAAATATAAAAGACGATTCGCGCTTGCGCTCGAAGCAGGATTTTCGGAAAGCGAAGCGCTCGAAAAATTCGGTTTACCCGAAAATATCGTTGACGAAGCCTTAAAAGCGGGTGAAAAAACGCAGGAAAAAACAACCGAAACTTGCGATAAAAACTGCGATGATTGCGATAAATCGAGCGACTGCTTCGGCGATGCGGAAAGCGACTACGCCGTAATTTGCAACGAATTTTACCTTGAAAACATAAGCGACAAAGTGGATATAGTTATAGCGCCGAGCGACGAAGCGGGGGTTAAAACGGTATTCGACGGAAACGTCGCCGATTTTTATAAGGCAAAATTCAGCGACGACGGCTTTAAATACGAATTTTTGCCGATCGACGAAAACGTTCTTAAAAAGAACAAGGCAAACGGCACTGTTTATATACTCATAGATAAAAAGTTGTTTTTTAAGCGCATCGAAATAAGCGCGGCTTGCGGCGGCGATTTCGAAGCGTCGAAATACGATTTTAACACCGACGAATTTAAGGGCGAATTTGTTGCCGGCGACGCGGTTTTCGGCGATATAACGGCAAAAAACTGCGCCGTAAGTTGCGTTTCGGGCGATTTTATCTGCGGTAAAATAAAAGCGGGCGCTTGTAGAATTTCGGAAGTTTCGGGCGACGTTACGATTGGCTCGATTAACGCGAAAACCCTCGATTTCAGCACAGTTTCGGGCGATATGACCGTTAAAAACGCAAACGTCGAAAACGCAAAATTAAAAAGCGTAAGCGGCGATATTTCGCTCGGGGGCGAAGTAGGCGGATACGAAGCGAACACAGTTTCGGGCGATATAAAGGTAAACCAAAAAACCGTTTGCGAAGGTTTGGCAAACAAAATCAATCGCTCGATTAACAATATATTTAAGTCGTTCGGCAAAAAAGGCGATTCAGACGATAAGTAATTAAACAACAAATAACAAAAACCGATAAACGATAAAAGTCCGTCTATATGCCGATAATCGACCTATAGACGGACTTTTTTATATTATTTATGTAAAATGCAGGCAAATCAAACAAGTTTTTCTACGAAATAAATCATCGAATTTCCGCCGTTTAAAGCGTTTGGTTTAAGGTTTAAAAACAAAAGTTTTTTGTGTTTCGTCTGCGCGTATTTAACGGTTGAAAAGGTGCCGCCTTTTCTGTCGCCGTTCCAACAACAAATAACAACGTCGCTTTTGTCAACCATATATCTGTTGCGCGACTGCATGCAAAAGGGCGTGTAGTGCGGAAAAAGTACCGTTACCTTGTCGGCTTGGTTCAAAACGCTGACGTATCGCCTTTTTTCGGGCACCGTCCAATATTTTTCTTGCCCGCAACAGGGAATTGCCATTTCCAAATTTAGATTAAGCCCGTCTTTTTTTAAACCGATAACCGTTTCGGCAAAATCGAGATCGACTCCAAGCGCGCCGCCCGATATAAAATGATCGCAGCCTTCGCCCACGCAAAACATAATATATTCTTTAAGCCGTTCGATAAACTCTTTTTTTGCTTTTTCGTCGCCGTTTATCTCCCAAGGCAGTTTGTCGGGGCGGTGCCCCGTTGCGCAAGCGGTTTTCATTTAATCACGTTCCTGTTTTTTAATTGCTATAAAAATTGCAAAAGCGCCGATAATCGACCTATAGGCGGGCTTTTTTGATTTTTCGGCATTGATTTTACCCGAATTAAACGTCGTTTTCGACGAAAAGCGTGGCAAATTCGTTCTGGTGTTTTTTCGTTATATGCGAATAAACTTCGCCCGCAAAAACGTCCGTTTCAAAACATGCCTTTGCCGCGCCTTTAAGTAAATTCGCGTCGCTTTTTCTCGTTATAAACGGAATATCGGGCGAAAGGTCTGATAATAAATCGGTTTTGCTTGCGTTTATTGCAAGCACTTTTAAATAAAGGTCGCTTTTTAAAAATTTTAAAACGTCCTCTTTTTTAATGCCGAGCAGAGCCGAAAGCGTTATGCGCGAAAGCCTTGTTTGCGTATAACGCCTTGTCGCAAGCCGTTTTAAAAGGTCGGTCAAAGTAAAACTGTCTTTGCAAAGCACTTTAATGCGGTTTTCAAGCCCTTCGGTGCAGTCGAAAATTTCTTTGATTTCTTTTTTGTCGCGCGTTAAAAGCGAAGTTAAAATCATATCGTCGGCGCGCGGAACAAACGACGGTAAATCGTTAAAAACGTAGGGCGGAACGAAATTTTTAACTCTTTTTATTTTGCCCGAATCTATCGCCGCACGTATAGCCGCAGCCGACGGGTTTTCGCCTTTTTTAAGTTTTTCGGCGTGGTAAGCGTTGCCGTTTCGCTCTATTAAAAACACGCCTAAATCGTGTTTACCTTCTAAAATAGCGCGTGCGTATTCGAGCGCTAAAATGTTGTTCGGCGACGAAACGAGCGATAAATCGATTCCGCTGTTCGGTTCGCGCTCGTTAAATTTTTCAAGCGCGGCGTATTTTGCCTTTGCCAAGGTAGAACCGCGGGCAAGTTCTTCTTTTAGGTCGGCTTTGAATTGTTTGCTTTCGTTCGAAAGCGCGGCTGCCGTTTTGAAAAGCGACTTCTCGTTTCCGCTTTCAACCCCGAAGCAAAGGGTGTTTTCGGCTTTAAGCGCGCTAAGCAATTTTATCGCGCCTTTTGCAAAAATTTCGGCGGGCGCGGTCGCAAACGCCGCGGGGAGTTCCAGAACCATATCCGCCCCCGCTTTAACGGCATGTTTTGCTCGCGTATATTTATCCATAACCGCCGCTTCGCCGCGCTGGGTGAAGTTCCCGCTCATAATGCAGACGACAGCGTCGGGCTTAAGTTCGCTTTTTATTTTGTTTATTGCGTATAAATGCCCGTTGTGAAAGGGGTTATATTCGCAAATTATGCTTGAGATTTTCAAATAATCACCTAAAACCTTTTACTTTTAAAGCGATTTGATATATAATTATATTGTTATCGCGCGTGCGTGCAAATTTTTCGCGTAAAAGTTTGTGCTTCGGGATTTGCCGTGCGCGGTTAAACGAGCGCGGTAAAGCCGACTGAAAAGCGGCTTACGGAAAAACGCAACGCAAATTACGTTAAAGCGGAAAGCAAAAAAAACGCATTGCACACTAATATGATACACCAATTTTAAAAAAAATTCAACGTTTTATATAAAATAAGGAGAAAGTTATGTCACAACTTATCGACAATTTAGTTAAAAACGCGTCGCTTTTAAACAAGCGCATCGTTCTTACCGAAGGCGAAGACGAAAGGGTGGTTAAAGCCGCGGCGGATATTACCGCCCGCAAAATCGCCCGCGTAGTGCTTTTGGGCGACGAAAAAGAAATAGCCGAAAAAAATCCCGGCGTAGATCTTACGGGCGTTGAAGTTATAAACCCCGTTACCTGCCCCAAACTTAAAGAATACGCCAATTTGCTTTACGAATTAAGAAAAGCAAAAGGAATGACCGAAGAACAGGCGCTCGAAACCGCAAAAGAAAGCACCTATTTCGGCACTTTAATGCTTAAAGCGGGCGACGTAGACGGATTGGTTTCGGGTGCTTGCCACTCGACGGCAAACACGTTGCGCCCCGGTCTTCAGATAATCAAAACTCCGGCGGGCGTTCCGCTCGTTTCGAGTTTCTTTTTGATGATAGCCCCCGAATGCGGCAATCAATATTGCAAAGACGGCGCGTTCGTGTTCTCCGATTGCGGGTTAGAGCCTAACCCCGATCCCGACAAACTCGCATACATCGCCGTTGCTGCCGCAAAAAGCGCGAAAACGCTTGCGGGCATCGAACCCAACGTAGCAATGCTTTCGTTCTCGACCAAGGGTAGCGCTAAACACCCGGACGTAGAAAAGGTTGCCGCCGCCGTTCAAAAAGCCAAAGAACTTGCGCCCGATCTTAACGTAGACGGCGAACTTCAGTTCGACGCTTCCATAGTTCCGTCGGTTGCGGCTAAAAAAGCGCCTAACTCGCCCGTTGCGGGCAAGGCGAACGTTCTGATATTCCCCGATCTCGACGCGGGCAACATCGGATATAAAATCGCCGAACGCCTGGGCGGATTCACGGCGGTAGGTCCCCTTTGCCAGGGCTTTGCCAAACCTATGAACGACCTGTCGCGCGGGTGCAAATCCGAAGACATAGTTCTTGCCGTGGCAATGACCGCGCTTCAGACGCAAATCAAGTGGTAAAACACCGGTTTGTTTGCAAAACGCGGGCTTATGGTTCGCTGACGTATTTCGCGGGCTTATCGCTTGCGGGGGTATCTTTCGGGCTTATGGTTCGCGGCTGTCAGTTCGCGCGGGCTTTTGCCCTAAAAAATTGTAAAAACGCAGATAATAAGGAAAAAAATAATGAAAATACTTGTAATAAACGCGGGCAGTTCTTCGCTTAAATATCAACTTATCGATATGCAAACCGAAAAGGCGATAGCAAAAGGCGGTTGCGAAAGAATAGGTCAGGACGGCTCGTTTTTAAAATTTAAATTCGGCGGCGACGACGTTATCATCGAACGCGCGATGCCCGACCACAAAGCGGCAATTTCGCTTATGCTCGAAATGCTCGTCGACGAAAAATACGGCGCCATCAAATCGATGAACGAAATCGACGCGGTAGGTCACAGAATACTTCACAGCGGCGGCGACTATAACGAATCTGTTTTAATCGACGACGAGGTTTTGAAGGTTTGCGAACGCAACGCCGAACTTGCACCGCTTCACCAATACGCCAACATTATGGGCGTAAACGCATGCCGCGCGATAATGCCGAACGTTCCGCAGGTTGCGGCGTTCGATACCGCATTCCATTCGACCATGCCCGAAAAAGCGTATATTTTCGGCTTGCCTTACGAATATTACACCGATTATAAAGTCCGCCGTTACGGCGCGCACGGCACCAGCCACCGCTTTATTTCCGAAGAAGCGGCTGAATATTTAAAAGCCGACCTTAATAATTTTAAGGTTATAACCTGCCATCTCGGCAACGGTTCGTCTATCGCCGCGGTTAAAAACGGCAAATGCTGCGATACTTCGATGAGTTTCACCCCGCTCGGCGGCGTTCCCATGGGCACCAGAACGGGCGATCTCGATCCCGCCATTTTAGAATATCTTGCGGGCAAACTTAACGTAGGCATTAAAGAACTCGTTCACATCTGCAACAAAAAATCGGGCGTTTTGGGCGTAAGCGGCGTAGGAAGCGACTTCCGCGATTTAACCGCCGCGGCAAAACAAGGTAATCACCGCGCCGAACTCGCGCTCGACATATTCAAATATTCGTGCAAAAAATACGTCGGGGCATACGCCGCCGCTATGGGCGGAGTAGACTGCATCGTATTTGCGGGCGGCATCGGCGAACACGACGGGAATATCCGCGAGGGCGTGGTTGAAGATCTCGAATTTATGGGAGTTAAGCTCGATAAAGATAAAAACGCGAACGTTGGCGACGGAATATGCGATATTACCGCCGACGGTTCGAAAGTTAAAATTCTGGTTATACCCACCAACGAAGAACTCGTTATCGCGCGCGACACCGCAAGGCTTGCTAAAAAAGCGTAAGCGCAGGGCAAAGGCGAATTAACGGGGCAAAGAGAAAAAGCGTAAGAGCAGAGCATAAAAAACTTCGCCTTATAAAAAACGCTTTACTTTATAAAAAACGGGGCGATTTCGGTTAAAATCGTTTAAAAAAGCCCCCGTAAAGGCAGAATTTTGCCTAAAAGTATTTGACAAGCACGCAAAAATGCTGTATAATTGACAACGCACTTAAAAAGTGGCATCGGCTTAAACGCTTATGATAATCGACTTAAACAAACTTAAACGCGAAGGGAAAACCGAAGAAGAGTTCGTGTTTGCCTTTAAAGCGGACGATACGAAACTATTGTTGCCCGCCGCAAAATACGACGGAGACGTTAAAGTTACCGCTTTAATCGAACTGTCGGGGCGCGACGTTTTCGCGGATATAACGCTCGATTACGTTATCGCGGGCGAGTGTTCGCGTTGTTTAGAGCCGGCAAGGCAAAACGTAAGTTGTTCGTTTGAAGCAAAGTTTTCGCTTAACCCCAGCGCCGACGACGGCGAATACGGTTACGGCGGCGGCAAAATCGATTTGACCGACTGCGTAAACGAAAACCTTATTTTGTCGGTTCCCGCCACTATTTATTGCAAACCCGATTGCAAAGGTTTATGCCCTGTTTGCGGCGCCAACCGCAACTTAACCGATTGCGGGCATAACGATTAAGCGCATAAAACGCAAAATTCGTTTGTGCTGTTTGTTAGCGGGGTAATATTTAAGAAATAATTCGAAAGAGAGGTTCATAGAGATGGCAGTTCCTAAACGTAAGATATCCAAGCAGAGAGGAAATAAAAGATTTGCAAGCAACTACAAAGCGGCAATGCCCACTATCGTAGAATGCCCGCAATGCCATGGTCACAAACAAGCGCATAAGGTTTGCGCTAAATGCGGCTATTACGACGGTAAACTCGTAGTCGAACAAAAAGAAGAAAAGAACGACTAATCGGGTGCGCGCGTCGCGGTTAAAGCAAAAAAGCAAATAAACTATCACAGGCGGATTGCTTTGCAATTCGCCTGATTGTTTTACGCAAAATTTGTGATTTTAAACGGAAATTAAGCGGGGTGCAACTATATTTTTTATGGATACGCAGGATAAAAAAAATTTAAGCGAAGCAAAAACGAAAAACGCCGCCGTAACGGAAAAAACCGAAAAGGTTGAAAATACGGCGCCCGTAGCGGCGGCAACGGCAAAACATCAACAAAACGCGGCGAAAAAGCCGGCCGCTAAAAGCAAAGCCGCCGATTTCAAACGCAAATATTTCGATTATTACGACGACGTTAAAGACCACACGAAAGGCAAAGAAGACTGGTAAGGGGGCGGGTAAAAAATGTTTGAAAAAACTCTTATTCAGGTAGCAATAACGCTTTTGTTCATCATCCCCGGGTTTTTGCTTCAAAAGTGCAAAAAACTGCACGAAGACCATTTGTCGAGTTTGTCTACCGTTTTAATTTACGTTTGCTCGCCGTGCTTAATAATAACTTCGTTTTTCGCACTTGAATTTTCGGTTGAAATGCTTGCCAAAATGGGGTGGTTTTGCCTTGTAACGTTCGTGTTGCAGGCGGCGTTTATAGCAATAGTGCTTTTGTTCGTTAAAGATAAAACCAACGCATGCGCCCGAGTGGTTTCGGTTGGCGGAGTTCTGGGTAACGTAGGATTTTTCGGTTTGCCGCTTATAAGGGCTATTTTTCCCGATAATCCCGAAGTCGCGTGCTATTCGGTCGTTTACATATTTTCGATGAACGTGCTTGTTTTTACGGTAGGGGTGTTTTGCTTAACGGGCGAAAAAAAATACGTTTCGTTAAAATCGGCAATTTTAAACCCTTCAACGCTTTCGTTTTTTGCGGGAATTATTTTATACGTTCTGCAAGTGCAAAGTTACGTTCCCGCGGTGCTTACAAGTTCGCTTACGGCGCTTGGCGCAACTTCAACCGCGCTGTGCATGATAATTTTGGGCGCAAGGCTTGCAACGGTAAGTTTTAAGTGGCTTTTCACCAACAAATACGCATATATGGTGGCACTTTTAAAACTTTTGGTTTTTCCGCTGTTCTGCTTTGCGTGCGTATACTTTTTGCCTTTCGATTTACCTTTTAAAGGCTCGGTTTTAATGCTTTCGGGCGCGCCGTGCGCTTCGGTGCTGGTAGGTCTTGCCGAAATTCACAAAAGCGAAACGGGGCTTTCGGCGGCGTGCGTTTTGTTAAGCACGCTGTTCTGCATAGCCACCTTGCCGCTTTTATCGTTTCTTATTTAAAAAACCATAAAAAATTTTAAACGCGTGTTTTTATACACGCGTTTTTTATTAAAATTTGTAACATAAATTTATAACGCGCGTGTTTTTATACACTCGCTTTTTTTAATATTGTTTGACAAAATAAAAATAACGATGTATAATTAAGTTGCCCTAAGGTGCAACTTTTTTATTTTCAAACAAAAAACGGGGGG
>JAXEDY010000031.1:0-12255 GCA_034104345.1 Christensenellaceae bacterium
AGTTCTGTTTTGTTTGAAGTGCAGCGAGTTCTGGATTCCTGAACTGTTCTATTGTAAGCATCTTTCTGGCTTTACTAATAAACGGGTCGTGAAGAATATAATATATCTGACTTTTTACCTGACTTACAACCTCGTCGCAGGGCATAGGACAAGCGGCGTCGCCAACTTGCCGTTTCGGCTTTGCAAAGAGTGATTGCTTTGCATATCCTTCCAACACCTGAAGTATCAAAGCGTCCAAAATGGCCTGCTTGCTCTCGAAATGGCTGTAAAGCGACGCCTTTCGAATCCCGACGGCGTCCGCTATCTGCGAAATTGAAGTTGCTTCGAATCCCTGCGTTGAAAATAAATCAAGCGCGGCAGTAATAATTTCACGCTTTGTATTTCCTTTATCCATTGCGCATACTCCTTATCTGCTTTCATATCGTATTTTATATTATACCTACCGAACGGTCGGTTGTCAAGTGATTCTGATTAACTTCTCACTTATTACTTATACAAAATCATATAAGCAATACAACTTTTCAAACCGTATTATTTCAAATTCAGTTGATTATATTTTAAACGACCATAAAAAAACAGAGTAAAGAGAATAAACGCTTTACTCTGTTTTTTTATGGCGACGCTTTAAGTCTTTTTATAATTCGTAGAAAATCGAAGTATAGTTTTTGCGAATTTTTTTTAGGTGCGAAATTGCCGTTAATCGACATATAGGCGCACTTTTCGGTTTTTTAAAGCGATATTTTGGGTTAACCGAGCGGCTTAATAAACTATGCCGTCGGTTTCGTTGAATCCTTCGATAGAATTTTGTTTTGCCTGAACGCAGATATACGTTATGGGCGAATCGGGAGCCGCGAAAATCTGCCTTTTTGCGGCGGGAAGAATTTTAAGCCAGTCGCCGGCGTTAAGTTCGACGCTTTCGCCGTCAATAACAAATTTGCCCTTACCCGAAATTATGCCGTAAATTTCTTCGTTTTGTTTGTGCGAATGAACGAACGGAACGCAATCTCCCGCAGGCAGGCGGTTAATCGTTACCTCGGCGCCCGTAAGCGCAAGTTTTTCGTGAAGTTCAACCCGTCTTTCGTTTCCTACGGCGGTTTTAATATAATTGCTCATGCTGTTTCTCCTTTAAATTTGGTTTAATTTAAGTTTACCACGTTAAAAACAAAAAAGCAAGCGGGCGGTTTTTGTTAAAAGTATAACGATTGCGTTTTGTAATAAAAAACATAAAAAACTGTTTTTTGTTTTAGTTGTTTTTAGCGTTTTTTAAAGCGATTGACGATATAGCCGAAAGTGCCGTTGACCGACTTATAGGCGGGCTTTTTATGTTATTTACGCCTGATTTGCCTTAGCTGAAACGACCGTTTTTTCGTTCATCGATATTTTTCGACCTTATAACCGAATCGTTCTGTGTAACGAAGGCGGCGCGTTTAATTGCTTTATAATTTTTTAATAGGATTAAACGGCTTAAAACGTTTAAAAGCACGCATCACAATATAAAAAGCAATAAATATGCAACTTTTTGCAACATGAATATATTGACTTATATGGCAAGGTTTGTTACAATTTAAAGCGTAAAAGGGAAAAGGCGGCTAATTATGTCAATTCAGGTAAAAAACAAACATTTTCTGCTCGCAACCGAAAATACTATACTTATATTAAGGGAATATTGTGGTTTTTTGGAACAGGTATATTACGGCGCTAAAATTCCCGATTATAATTTGGATTATTTAAGGAACGACCAGATTTTCGGGTTTTGTTCTTACGATAAAAACATCGGTTTAAGATACACTTACGCGGGTGCGAAATACGAATATTCGGGCGATAACACGGGCGACGGGCGCTTGCCTGCGCTTAACGTTATCGACGAAAACGGATTTATAGGGTGCAGACTTAAGTATAAAGGATTTGAACTTGTAAATTCGCTTCCGCAGGATTATAATATGCCTGCGGTACGCGGGCTTGAAAATGGCATAAAAATAACCCTTTTCGACGAAGAAAAAAGCATTTCTGCCGACCTTTATTATTTTATAGCCGAAGATTGCGACGTTATTTGCAGATTCGCGCGCATAAACAACGACGGCGAGAGCAAAATTTCGCTGGTTAAAGCGGCAAGTTTGCAACTCGATTTCGAAAATCCCGATTTCGAAGCGATAACTTATTCGGGTTGTTCCGGTTCGGAATTTCGTGTAGAAAGGCAAAATATTTTTCAAGGCAAATACGAAATAAGTTCGTGTGCGGGGCTTACGGGGCACGCTTCGAATCCGTTTTTTGCGCTTTGTTCGCGCGGGGCAACCGAAAACTACGGCGAATGTTACGCGTTCAATTTAATATACAGCGGAAATTTTAAAAACGTAATCGAGTGCGACGAACGCAACTTTTTACGCGTTTTATGCGGAATAAACGATAAAAACTTTAACTGGACGCTTGAAAAAGGCGAAAGTTTTTACACTCCTCAGGCGGTAATGACTTTTGGCGAGCGGGGGGTTGGCGGAATATCCCGCAATTTTCACAAACTTATACGCGAGCGGATTTTACCGCCGCAATTCAATAAACCCGCGCCGATCGTGGCGAACACCTGGGAAAGTTTCGGTTTTAACATAACGCAGGAAAAGTTTGTTAAATTTGCCGAAAAAGCGGCGCTTGCGGGCGCGGACACGGTAGTTTTAGACGACGGCTGGTTTCGAAGCGACGACAAAAGCGGGCTTGGCGACTGGGTTTTGTGTAAAGAAAAATTTGCGGGCGGCATCGAAGCCTGCGTTAAAAAACTCAACGAATTAAACCTTAATTTCGGGATTTGGTTCGAGCCGGAAATGATAAGCGAAAACAGCACGCTTTATAAAACTCATCCCGATTGGGTTTTAAACAACGGCGACGAAGGCAGTTTAAGCCGCAATCAATACGTTTTAGACCTTACAAACCCGGCGGTCGTCGATTATATAACCGACCTTATAACGGGCTTTTTATCGCGTTATCCCATAACTTATTTAAAATGGGACGCGAACAGATATATCTCGGAAGCGGGCAGCAAATACACGAAAAACCAAGGCGAAGTGTGGCACAGATACGTTTTGGGGCTTTACGAAGTTTTTGAAAGAATAACCAAAAAGTTTCCGAACGTGTGGATAGAAGGCTGCGCGGGCGGCGGCGGAAGATTCGATTTGGGAATGCTTTATTATCAGCCGCTTATATGGATTTCGGATAACACCGACCCTTACGGCAGGGCAGCCATTCATTACGGCGCGAGCCTTGCCTATCCGATGAGGGTTATGAGTTATCACATCTCGAAAGACGAAGGATATACGGGCAAGCGTTCCGACGCGGAATTCAGGTTTTTGGTTTCGCGGTTAGGCGGAATAGGGTATGAGTTCGATTTAACCGTTTTATCCGACGAGCAAATAAGCGAATATCGCGCGCTTTTAAGCGAGCGCAAAAAGGCCGCAACGTATATAAACGACGGCGATTTATATAGGCTTGAAACCGACAACGAACATTATTACGCATGCCTAAGCGTTATGCCGGATAAAAAATCGGCGCTGCTTACGTTTATTCAGGCTTGCTCGAAGCCGCGCGTAGAAAGCATAAACGTCAGCGTTAAGGGGCTTAACCCCGATACTCTTTACGAAATAGAAGGTTGCGGGTTGAAACTGCACGGAAAAACACTTGAAAAAGCGGGGATAAAGATAGGCGATTTGCTGTGCCCGCATTGGGAGAGTGACCGAAGCGGCGGAATTTATCTGAAAAAAGGCAAATCGGGCAGCGGCGTATCTCTTGTTATAAAAGCCGCAGATTAAACGGAAAGGCATAAAAAGCGATAGATTCGGCTGAATAAATATAAGTACGACTATAAGTGCGACGGCACCTTAAAAAGGGAACGCGAATGGAAGGTTTTGACGAACGCAGGTTTCAATATCGTTTTTTCAACAAATACGAGCGCGACGACTTCAAACTTACGCAATACGGCTATCACAGGTGGAGCAAAGAAACCGCTCACGCGCCTACGATAAAAGACAGTTACGTTTTGCACATAGTGCTTGAAGGTAAGGGGTTTGTGCGCGTAAAAAACAAGCAATATCAGGTTTTGCCGGGCAACGCGTTTTTAATTCGCCCCGGCGAACTTATCGATTATTATTCGGATAAAAACAACATATGGTCGTATATTTGGCTTGGCGTCGAAGGTAATTCTGCCGAAGAATTTTTCTTTCGCTGCGGGTTCGACGAATTCAACTACGTTCTGCCTCTTACGGGGGTAGACGAATTGCGCGCGATAATAGCCGACATGCTTTCGCGCCCCGAAACCAACGCACCCGACTTATACACGATTGCCAAAACTTACGAATTTTTATCTTGTTTCGCTTCGAAAATAGCCACTTTCAAGCGTAAAAGCGAAGCGAAATACAGCGACAACTTAAACAAAGTGGTCGAATATATTCACCGCAACTATTACCGCGACCTTTCGATAACCGAAATATGCGAGAAGTTCGGTTTCGAGCGGAGCACTTTGTATAGAATGTTCAAAAGGGAATTCGGCGTTTCTACGCAAGAATATATATTGATTTATAGGCTTGAAGTTGCAGATAACTGCATAACGCACACTTCGATGTCGTTCAAAACGATTGCGGTTGAGTGCGGGTTTAACAATTATGCGCATTTTAGCGGAAGTTTTAAGCGTTATAAGGGTGTTTCGCCAAAAGAATACCGCGAACAAACCGAAAAGCAAAGACTTTTGCAAATAAATAAAAATCAATAAACGGAGGATTTAATGATGAAAAAGACAAAACTTGCGGCATTAGCGTTATGCTTTGCCCTACTCGTATGTGCGCTTATGGGCGTTGCATGCGGCACACAGACCGATAGCGGCGATAGCGGCGGCAAACCGGAATGGTCGTTCGCCGTCGATCTTCCCGTAGCGTGCGAAGAAAACGAAAAAGTAAGCATTGTTTTAAACGTTGAAGGGGCTGACGATTACGAAGTCGTTTACGAAGTCGTTTTCGGCACTACCCAAGTTGAAGTAAGCGAAGCCGGCGAATTTACGCCCGCAACTGCAGGAACTTACACCGTTAATGTTAAAGTAACCGTAAAAGGCGAAACCAAAGAAAAAACCCATACCTTAACTGTTACAAAAGACGCGACCGACCCCGTTATAACAACGAGAATCGCTGATAAAACGGTTGAAAAAGGCGAACATAACTTTGCAAGCGACCTTGCAGAAATAGTTGCTGCCGATAACAAAACGCAAGCTGAAAATCTTGTTAAATCGATAGTTTCGGTAACGCTCGACGGCACGGCGTTAGAGATAACCGAAAACGCTTGCACCTTCGAACGCGCGGGCGAATATAACGTTAGTTATAAAGTTGCCGACGAAGAAGGAAACTCTGCAAACGCTTCGTATAAGATAACCGTAAAAGGTCTGTATCTTAACGAAAAAACGTTCGTATCCGAAGTTTTCCAACTTGCCGAATACGAAATTGCCGAAGCCCAAGTTTACGGAATCGAAAATGCGGCGGTAAAAGTTACCTTAGCGCAAGGCGACGAAATCAAAGAAGTTGCCATGGGCGCCAAGGTAAAATTCTTAAACGTTTCCGACGCGGTTCTTAAATACGTTTTGTCGGTAGGCGAAGAAGAAAAAGAAATTATTCAAAAAACCGTTAAAATAACCGCGCTCGACCTTATGATTTCGGCAGCCGATTTCTCTGCGACCGAAGGCGATGAAATCACCATTCCTTCCGCTTCGTTATCGCACGAAACCGAGGGCGTAACCATAAGCGTAAAAATTTCGGGGCAATATCAAGAAGAACAAGCGGTTGCGCAAGGCGATAAAATAACCGCGGCAAGAGGCATCACCGATATTACTTATACCGCCGAAAACGAAGATAAATCTTTCAGTTTAACCCGCGTAATAAGCGTTGTTGCAATCGGCAAATACGAATTCCTTTCGTTTGAAACCATAAACGGCATCACGCCCGATATAGCAAAAGGCATATACGGCAACGTAACCGCCAACACCGATTCTCAATACTTAAAATTCGGAAAGCAATCGGCTAAACTCGAAACCGTTTTAAACACATGGGGCAACTGCAACGCAGGTTTTGCTTGGGACGGGGGAGCGCTTCAGATGCCCACCGTCGAAAACGCAAACGCCCTTACGTTCTGGATGTATTCCGAAAAAGAACTTCATCTCTACGCTACCGTTACCACCGGTGTTATGGATAATAACACATGGGTATGCAAAACTTCTAAACCCATAGCGTTAAGCGTTGGTTGGAACTTCGTGACTCTCGACGTGCGTTATTCTTTCGACGCACTCGGACTTGATTTTAATAACGGGCTTCAGGAATTATACTTTGCCACCGGCGACGCAAACGCTGTGGGTAAAACTCCCGCAACTTTGTATATCGACAGCGTTTGCTTTGCAAACCTTGAACTTCCCGACGGGCTTTACTTCGTATTCGACAGCAAGCCCCAAACAACCGGAACCGTTGGCGGCACCGCCGTTGTACCCGCTCCGTGTATGCTCGTAGAAGAGGGCGTAACCTTAACCATTGCCGTAACCGCTCCTAACGGCAAGCAGACTACCGTTAACGCAGGCGACAGTTTCGATTTAACTCTCGGCGGCTATTACACCTTGACCTATAAAGCCGAAAAAGAGGGCAAACCTACGCAGGAGGTTAGTTTCCAGATTCTTGTAACCGATCCCGCCGAATTCATGTCGTTTGAAATTATAAACGGCACCACGCCCGATATAGCAAAAGGCGCATTCGGCAACGTAACCGCCAACACCGATTCTCAATACGTAAAAGTAGGAAATCAATCGGCTAAACTCGAAACCGTGTTAAACGCATGGGGCAACTGCACCGCAGGTTTTGCCTGGGACGGGGGAGCGCTTCAGATGCCCACCGTCGAAAACGCAAAAGCCCTTACTTTCTGGATGTATTCCGAAAAAGAACTTCATCTCTACGCTACAGTTACCACCGGTGTTGCTAACACGTGGGTATGCAAAACTTCTAAACCCATAGCGTTAAGCGTTGGTTGGAACTTCGTGACTCTCGACGTGCGTTATTCTTTCGACGCGCTCGGATTGGATTTTAATAACGGACTTCAGGAATTATACTTTAGAACGGGTGACGCAAACAGCATAAGTCAGACTCCCGCAACTTTGTATATCGACAGCGTTTGCTTTGCAAACCCTGAAATACCCGACGGGCTTTACTTCGTATTCGACAGCAAGCCCGAAGCAACCGGAACCATGGGCGGCACCGCCGTTGCAACCGCTCCGCGTATGCTCGTAGAAGAGGGCGTAACCTTAACCGTTACCGTAACCGCTCCTAACGGTAAGCAGACTATCGTTAACGCAGGCGACAGTTTCGATTTAACTCTCGGCGGCTATTACACCTTGACCTATAAAGCCGAAAAAGAGGGCAAACCTTCGCAAGAAGAAAGTTTCCAGATTCTTGCTACCGTTCCGGGCGAATTCCTTTCGTTTGAAACCGTAAACGGCGCCACGCCCGACCTTGTCGCCGGTTCCGTTATAGGTAACGAAGTAATCAATACCGATTCAGCTTACGTTAAATCGGGCAGCCAATCGGCAAAACTTTTATTCGGCGCAAACAGACTTAACGCCGGCAACGTAGGAGCAGGTTTCTTCTATTGGGAAAGCGCAAAACATATGCCCACTATCGACGGAGCGAACGGCATTACTTTCTGGATTCATTCCGACGTTGAAGCATACCTTTACACCTATATCGCCACGGGCGGCGGTTCTGATTACGTCGGTGCGAGGCAATCAAAACCCGCAGCCTTAAAAATCGGCTGGAACCAGATAGCGATTGATATGCGTTACGATATGGCTGAAGTCGGAGCGAATATCACCAAAGGCATAAGCGAATTGTGGTTCAGAATAGGCGCGACTGCAAATGCTTTCGACGACACAACAAACGCAACCTTATATATCGACAGCGTGTGCTTTGCTGTGCTTCCCGACAGAGTTATCGAAAACCTCGCAATCGACTACATGAACATCAATCTTCCCGACGATCAGTCTGTTTTAGGCGATCGTGAATTCGGTATGGTGACACGTTGCACCGACGAAGAATATACAAAAAACGGCAAGCCGAGTTTAAAACTTGAAATGTTTGCCGATGAAGCACCCCTTAAAACCATGCGTGCTTGCTATTCCGGTTGGGGTAAAGGCATATTGCTTACCGCAGGCGAAAACGCCGTTAAATTCGACGTTTATGCTTCGCGCGACGCGTTCGTTTCGTTCGAATTCGGAACGGGCGGAAACGCCGGCAGCGGCGCATACAGCGGTGCCAAGTTCGCAAAAGTAATCGAACTTAAACAGGGCTGGAACACCGTAACCCTTACGTTCGGCGACAATGCCGACGTTCAGGGCGCAATCCTTGCCGACGGTATAGTTCACTTCGGTGCAACTACAGTTAACTCGATTTCTGCATTGCCCGATAACGGCTGTTTCCCTGATGTAGCAAGCGAAGCACTTACCCTTTACGTAGCCACTATGTATGCGATAGTCGCATAAAGGCATAAAAACAACCTATAATAACCAAAACAAAATAACATTTTACGGTTCGGGCGGATTATTCCGCCCGGACTATAAAACGGAGATTAAAAAATGTTTAAAAATTTAAAGGAACGACTTAAATCGGCAAAGAAAACGGTAGCCGCCGTATCGGTTTGCGCATTGCTTTTTACGGGCGCGTGCGGAACCACCGGCGGGCAAAATTCCGATGTGAACGCTACTTTATGGAGCGCGCCTTCTACCGTAAAATATATGCTCGACGATTCGCCGGTTTTAGATTACGGCGAGAACATGAACGTTTCGCTTGCGGCTAACGAAAAAGAAAGCGCGCAGCTTACCGTAACACCCAAAGCCAACGTTAAAAATTACGAAATTTCGGTAAGCGATTTAACGGGCGACAACGGACATACCATTTCGAAAGAGAACGTTTCGGTATTCGTTGAAAAATATATTAACGTTTCAACCGTAACCACCGTGTTCCGCGCGGGGTATTATCCCGACGCGCTCGTTCCTTACGATAGCGTTAAGCAGGCAAAAGAAGACAGAATTAAAGCGGGGCAAAACCAAACGTTTTTATTCACGGTTTATGCACCCGAAAACACGCCTGCAGGCAATTATTCGGCAAACGTAACGATTAAACTCAACGGGCAAACGAGAACCTGCAAACTTAACGTTACGGTTTACGATTTCGCAATTCCTACCGAAAGCCATTCGCGCACGTCATTCTTTTTGTGGTATGACCAATTTATGTATCAATGCGATAACGTTACCGACGAACTCATCGATAATTATATCGATTTTATGCTCGATTATCGCGTAAACACTTCGATAGGCAGAATAGGACAGTATAACACCAAAGACCTTATCGAAAAACACATTAACTTTGCAAAAGACGAACGGGTAAACACCATCGATTTGCCATTCGTTTATATAACCGAACAGGTAAACGGCAAAAACTTCATTTCGTTCGATTACGACGGGCTTAAATACTTTTTGACCGAAATTATCCGCGCAAGTTCGGATGAAAACAACTACGTTAAAAAATTCAAACTTTCGTTCAACGCACTCGACGAACCCAACACGGGCAAATATGAAAACGTGCGCTTTGTTCACCAAAAGTTTTTGCGTTTAAAACAAGAACTCGCCGCCGATACCGCGCTTTTCCCCGAAGGCGCGAAAGAAAAAGTTAAATCGGCTCTTTTACAAATTCCCAACGCCTGCACGACCAACTATAAAGAAACGCTCGACCGCCACATTGCCGGCGACGATTACGGCGCCGATTCGTGGTGCGGCGTTTACGACTGGTATGACAGCGAAGCCAACCGCTATCGCTTAGAGCAAGCCACAAAGCAGGGCGACGGTTCGTGGTGGTATGGTTGCATACAGCCCACAAACCCCTATCCCGCATATCACATCGACGATAACCTTTTAAGCGCGCGCGCTTTGAACTGGATGATGATGGACTACGGTATTCAGGGCAATCACTATTGGGCGGTTAACATCTGGTCGGTTTACGGCGGTTCGTATACCTACCGCGACGTATGGACCGATGCGCTTGCTTTTCCGGGTGCCGTCGGCGACGGATATATCATTTACCCGGGTTCGCGTTACGGGCTTGATACCGCAATCGCCTCTATTCGTTTAGAAGCCATACGCGACGGGCTCGAAGATTACGAATATTTATACAAACTTAAAAATTTAAGCGAAGATCTCGCCGATAAATACGACGTTTTCGATTATGACTTTAACGAAAACATGTCGAAGTTATACGACCTTATTTATCAGGGCACCATTATTCACAACGACATCGACGCGTTCGCCGTAGCGCGCGAAACTGTTGCCGAACTTGTCTCGCTCGCGCAAAAGGACGTTTTGGTAACTTTCGACCGTTCGTCGCTTAACGGCAAAATAACCGTCAACGTTTACGGCGGCGACGACGTTTCCGAAGTTAAAGTAAACAACGTTTCGGCTACCGCGGCAAAAAGCGGCGAAGGCAATTTGTTTACGGCTTCGTTCTTCCCCGCAGGGTATGCGAACGTCTCGCTTAAATGCGGAAACGAAAATGTAACCAAAAAGATTTTCGTCGGCGGGTTAAGCGTTCTCGTTAACTCGTTCGAATCCGAAAGCGTTATAGGCGGCATCGTCTGCTCCGACGAAAGCGAAAACGACGATATAGCTGACACTTCGGTTTCGCTCTCGCAGGAATTTGCAAAAAACAATTCGGCGCTTAAAATTTCATGCGTTAAAGGCACGTCGAAGTCTTATAAAAACTCGGTTACTTTATCCGCCCAAAACGGGGTTATCCCGGATTCGGAAAGATTTGCGTTTATCGATTTCGAAGTGTATAACCCGCAGGATCAAGCGATTGAAGTTTTCGTAACGTTAAAATCGAAAAACAAGGCGGTAACGCTCGTTTCGGCTGTTGCCCGCCCCGGACAATGGAGCAAAATTTCACTTCAATTAGTAAATTTGGGCGACTTCGATTTAAACGAACTGCAGAGCGTAACGTTCGCGTTTTCGCCGCTTAACACGCTTGAAAACTTCGATATTTATTTAGATAACGTTAAAATGACCGCGAGAGGTGAATTATGAAAAAATTATTAGCCTTAATTACGGCTTTAATATGTTCGTTCGGCGCGCTTGCGGCTGCCGGTTGCAACGCGGGCGGCGGCTCCGACGATAATTTCGTGGGACTTTACGACCAAGTTGATAAAGAAGAAGTAACTTTCACTTACACCAACGACAACATGCTCTACGACTTCGAAGAAAAAGAAGCGTGTTATATGAATATGTCGTTCGATTCCATTTTCGGAAGCGCTTCGCTTAACACCGACAAAAATTACCTTACCTGCGGAAACGGCAGTTTAAAATTAGACGTTTACGGCAGAACGGACGGAAGCTGGTCGATCGCTTATTTCGATATTCCGTCGAAATATTCCGACTTTACTACCGTTGATTCTATTTTGGTCGACGTTATGTACGTTACCGAAGATTCGCATGAACAAATAGTTTCGCTCGGCGTTTGGTCGAGTAACGGCAACCGTTGCGAAACCGAAGGCAAAGTAAGGGCGAAAAGCGGCAAATGGTTTACTTTAAAAATAGCCATGCACGACGTTATGTATGCCTGCACCATAGGCGGCGTTTGGAACTACGGCATTAAGTGGCGCGACGATTATATGAAAAACATGACAAGGCTTTATATCTCGCTTCCGCCTTTTACGCAGGGGCAAAAACCCGTTACGCTGTATATAGACAACGTTCGCTTAACTTATCTTAACAACGATTGATTTAATCGATTTTGATAATTTCCGCTAATCTTTTCACTTTAATAAGGAGAAAATAAAATGAAAATCAAAAAAATATTAACCGGCGTGCTTGCCGCGGCTTTGGCTATTTCGGCAGCCGCTTGCGGCGACGGCGGCAACACCACGACCGAAGACCGCAATCACATCGAAATGTACGTTATGGACGCGGGCTATCGCACCGAAGTTTTCGATGAACTTGCAAAAGCCTTTAAAGTTCATTTTCCCGACGTAACAATTAAAATTTATCCGTCGACGGGCGTCGATTCGAAACTTACGAGTGAACTTGGCAAAAAGAATGGCTTGGGCGATATTTGGTTCGCGGGCGAACAGAACGTCATTCGTCTCGTTGAAAAAAATCAGACTTGCCCCATTATGGATTTAACCGATCTTATGGGCATGACCGCGCTCGGCGAAGAT
>JAXEDY010000029.1:0-135605 GCA_034104345.1 Christensenellaceae bacterium
AGGGGCGATTCACGAATCGCCCGTTAAACGATAGATTGTTCAACGAGTAACGGGACATTCGTAATAGTTACCATACAATTTTTAATCAAGCGGTTGTTGTTTGTTAAATATCGGGACGTCGTGGTCGCCGCCCCCTACGCAATTTGTTTTTTCAAATATTACGGGAGACCAATGGTATCCCCTATTTTTTTTAGCCCCGCCTTATTTATTCATTTTATTATCGTAGGGGCGATTCACGAATCGCCCGTTAAACGATAGATTGTTAACCGAGTAACGGGACATTCGTAATAGTCACCATACAATTTTTAATCAAGCGGTTGTTTTTTGGCGGGTTTTGTCATGTTGAGAGCAGTCGAAACATCAAGGCATAGCCGCATATTATATTTTTTCGCTGCGCTTGATCCTTCGGCTAACGCTCAAGATGACAAGCGCAGAACGAAGTTTTGTTATGCTTGCCATGCGAATTAGGCAAAACGCGGGCGGCAGGTAAATTATTTTTTTACAGCTATTAAAACGCCGTCGCCTACGTTTAAAAGGCTGGTTTCATAATTTTCGCTTTCGCAAAGTTCGTTTATAAAGGCGCGCATGTTTCTTACTATCGTCATGTTTCGGTGCGGAACTTTTTCGCTTTCGATAAGCCCGCGGAACAAAACGTTATCGGCAAACAACACCCCGCCGGGATTCAAAAGCCTGTCAAGGTCGGGCAGATAATCGTAATATCTTGCCTTTGCTCCGTCTAAAAAGATGAAATCGTAAGCGGAATCGGAATATTTTACCACGTCGCCCGCATCCGAAAAAATGGCGTTTACCCTTTGGTTCACTCCGAATTCTTTAAAGTTTGCGCGCGCCGATAAATAGCTTTTTTCGTCCGCTTCTACCGTGGTAAGCCGAGCCGATTTTGCAACCTGCAACATACAAATTCCGCTCATTCCCGTGGCGGTGCCTATTTCTAATATTTTTGCGGGATTTTTGGCGCGCAGAACGGTTAAAAGCAGATTAAGGCTTTCGTCTAAAATGGTAGGAATTCCGTTTTTTCGGTATTCCGCCCGCATTTTTTGTATGCGCGCGTCGATTTTCGGGCGCGTTTTTTCTTTTATAAAGTCGCTCATAACTTATCTGCTTTATCGCTTGTTTTCCGCTTTTGTAGCAAAGCGTTTTTATCGCAAAAACCCGAAAAACCGAGAAAAATTCTCGGCTTTTATTTTTGCTTTTATTTATCTTTAATTCACGCTTTTACGTGTTTATTTTTAATTTCCGCAAAGCAAAAACCAATTAAATTTCGGTTATAACGGGTAGAATTATGGGGTTGTGTTTGGTCTTTTTAAAAATATAATTTTTCAAACTTCTTCTTATCTGATTGCGAAAAACGGGGTTGTCGCCTATTTTTACGTCGAAATCGGCAATGGTTTTTAAAATTATGTTTTTGCAATCGGAAAGTTGGGCTTCCGTAAGCGAAACGCCCTTGCAAATAAGCGACGGATCCTGAATGGGAACGCCGTTTTCCGAAGATACGCAACATACGGCAACGATAACGCCGTCTTCGGATAAATGCACCCTGTCGCGCACGGTAGACGTTGCGTCTTCGTCGACGTTAAGTCCGTCGATAAGTCTGCTGCCCGCCTGAAAACTTTCGCCGCGGCGCATAGATTTTGCCGTAAGTTCAACCGTATCGCCGATTTCGCATATAAGCATATTGCTTTCTTTCATGCCCATTTCGGCGGCGAGTTGGCAGTGCTTTTTAAGGTGGCGATATTCGCCGTGCACCGGAATAAAGAACTTGGGCTTTACGAGCGAGTGAAGCATTTTAAGTTCTTCCTGACAAGCGTGCCCCGAAACGTGAATGCTGTTAAGCGATTCGTAAATTACGTCGGCTCCCTTACGGTAAAGGTTGTTTATAACGTTATAAATGCTTTTCTCGTTGCCGGGAATGGGGCTTGCCGAAATGATTATGGTGTCGTTCGCGCCGATTTTTACCTGTGCGAAGTTATCCGAAGCCATACGCGTAAGCGCGCTCATAGGTTCGCCCTGACTGCCCGTGGATATTATGACGAGGTCTTTATCCTGAATATTCTTGATTTTATCGATGTCGACCAGCACGCCTTCGGGAATGTTCATTTCGCCGATTTTTGCGGCGGCTTCGGCAACGTTTACCATGCTTCTGCCCGACAAAGCGACTTTGCGTTTATGTTTTGCGGCAAGTTTAATTATCTGCTGAATACGATAAACGTTAGAAGCGAACGTTGCGATTATAAGCCTGCGGCGGGCGTGTTCGGCAAACAGTTTGTCGAGCGTTTCGCAAACGACCTGCTCGCTCATCGAATAGCCGCGGCGTTCGACGTTGGTCGATTCGCAAAGGAGCAGAAGCACGCCCTTTTTGCCTATTTCCGAAAAGCGGGTTATGTCCATAATGTCGCCCTGAATGGGGGTTAAGTCGATTTTGAAATCGCCCGAATGAACGACCATTCCGACGGGAGTGTTTATTGCCAAAGCGCACGCGCCCGGTATCGAGTGGTTAACATGAATAAACTCTGCCTGAAAACAGCCGAGATTTATTTTGCTCGAAGGTCTTACGCAGTTGAGTTTAGCGTTTTTTACGCCCGCTTCGCGGATTTTATGATCGGCAAGAGCAAGCGAGAGTTTCGTTCCGTAAACGGGAACGTTGAAATCCTTTAAAAAGTAAGGCAATCCGCCGATATGGTCTTCATGCCCGTGGGTGATAAGCACGCCCCTTATTTTGTCTTTATTGGCGGCAAGATACGACGTATCGGGGATAACGAGATCTATCCCCGGCATATCGCTCGACGGAAAGGTAAGCCCGCAGTCTACGATAACGATGTCGTTGCCGTATTCGAGCGCGGTCATGTTTTTACCTATTTCGCCCACGCCGCCGAAAAAGCGCACTTTAAGCGTTTTATTCTGTTTTTTCATTTATTCTCCGAAAATTGCCGCGCGCGTTTTCCGCGTTTGCGGCGGATAGTATTAAGTATTTTTCAGCCTTCGTATTCTTTTAAGCTAACTAAAAGTTTTTGCTTTATTTCAAGGTTTTTATCTAATTTTTCGCGTTCTTTATCAACCACCTGTCTGGGCGCTTTCGCCGCAAACCCTTGGTTTGAAAGTTTGTTTTGCGAAAAGGCGATTTCGCCTTCGATTTTTTTAAGTTCGCCCTTTAAGCGTTCGACTTCTTTTTCTACGTCTACGAGTTCGCCGAGCGGAACGTAAATTTCAAAACCCGCAAGCATAACCGAAAGCACTTTTTCGGTTAAGTCGTTTTTGCTTTGAATAAATTCGATTTTGTTAACGCCCGCAAGTTTTTCGATATACGCCGCCGTGTGGTTTATAAGTTTTTTGTTATCCGTAACGACGAAAAGGTCGATTTTTTTCGACATAGGCGCGTTTACTTCGGCGCGAAGATTGCGCAAGCCCTTTATTATTTCCATAACCGTTTCGGCTTCGGCTTTATCTTTGCGATAGGTAAACTTTGAATTATAACGCGGATATTCGGCGAGCATTACCGTTCCGCTTACGCCCGGAATATTTTGATAAATTTCTTCGGTGATAAACGGAATAATCGGGTGCAGAAGTTTAAGCGACTGCCCTAAAACGTAGCACAAAACGCTTAACGTATCGTTTTTAACCTTTGCGTCGTCGCTATAAAGCGCGGGTTTGGTAAGTTCGATATACCAGTCGCAGAAATCATACCACACGAAATCGTGCGCGGTTGCCGCGGCAAGCCCTATTTCGAACTTTTCCATGTTAAGCGTAACTTGTTTTATCGTGTCGTTAAGGCGCGAAATTATCCACTTATCCGCCACCGAAAGTTTACATTCCGAAACGTCTTTAATATCCGCCCCGTCGCAGTTCATCAAAACGAAACGGCTTGCGTTCCAAAGTTTATTGATGAAGTTGCGCGTGCCCTCGACTTTATCTTCTGAAAACCGAATATCGTTGCCCGCCGAAACGCCCGAAACGAGCGAAAATCTTAAAGTGTCGGCGCCGTATTTATCGATTATTTCAAGCGGATCTACGCCGTTGCCGAGCGATTTGCTCATTTTGCGCCCCTGCGCGTCGCGCACGATGCCGTGAATTAAAACGTCGCTGAAAGGTATTCTGCCGGTGTATTCGATGCCGCTGAAAATCATTCGGGCAACCCAGAAGAAGATTATGTCGTAACCCGTGATAAGAGTGTTTGTCGGATAGAAATAATCAAAATCTTCGGTCTTTTCGGGATAACCGAGAGTGGAGAACGGCCAAAGAGCCGAAGAAAACCATGTATCCAACACGTCTTCGTCCTGCTTGAAATGCGTGCAGCCGCACTTGGGGCATTTTGCGGGCGCGCTTTCGGCAACCACCGTTTCGCCGCATTCTTCGCAATAATATGCGGGAATACGATGCCCCCACCAAAGTTGACGAGATATGCACCAGTCACGGATATTTTCCATCCAGTTATAATAAATTTTGGTGAAGCGTTTGGGCGTGAACTTTATGCTTTTGTTTTTAACCGCGTCGACGGCGGGTTTTGCAAGCGGTTCCATTTTCACAAACCACTGCTTTGATACGATGGGTTCGACCGTGTCGTGACAACGATAACAATGCCCTACGCTATGCGTGTGCGGTTCGATTTTTACAAGCGCGCCGCAATCTTTTAAATCTTCTACTATGCGTTTTCTGGCTTCGTATCTACTAAGCCCGTTATATTTGCCCGCGTTTTCGTTCATAGTGCCGTCGTCGTTCATAACCCTTATTACGGGAAGATTATGGCGAAGCCCCACTTCAAAGTCGTTGGGATCGTGCGCTGGGGTGATTTTAACCGCGCCCGTTCCGAACTGCATGTCTACGTACGAATCGGCAACGATTGGTATTTCTTTGTTTAAAAGCGGTAGAATAACCGTTTTTCCGATAAGCGCCGTATAGCGTTTATCTTTGGGGTTTACCGCAACCGCCGTATCGCCGAGCATTGTTTCGGGGCGGGTTGTGGCTACCGTTATATAGCCTTCTTCGCCCTTGATTTTATATTGCAAATGCCAAAAGAACGACGCTTCGTCGGAATATTCTACTTCCGCGTCGGAAAGAGCGGTTTTGCAGCACGGACACCAGTTGATTATTCTCGATCCGCGATAAATTAAACCTTTTTCGTAAAGTTTAACGAAAACGTGCGTAACCGCGCGCGACAAACGCTCGTCCATCGTGAACGACAAACGATCCCAATCGCACGAAGAACCCAAACGTTTTATCTGTTCTACGATGCGGCTTCCGTATTTATCTTTCCAGTCCCACGCGCGCTTTAAAAACTCTTCGCGCCCGAGATCCTGCTTGCTTTTGCCTTCTTCTTTTTTGATTTTTTCAACCACTTTAACTTCGGTGGCTATCGACGCGTGATCGGTTCCGGGGAGCCATAACGCTTCGTAACCCTGCATGCGTTTGAAGCGGATGACCGCGTCCTGAAGCGTCTGGTCGAGAGCATGCCCTATGTGAAGTTGCCCCGTGATGTTAGGCGGCGGCATTACTATGGTGTAAGGCAGTTTTTTGGTATCGGGTTCGGCGTGAAAATAGCCGTTTTTTACCCATTCTTCGTAAATACGGTTTTCAAAATCCTTCGGATCGTAAGTTTTGTTAAGTTCCATATCGATTCCTTATAGTTCGCCTTAGCGTCTTTGTGTTTTAGCGTTTCGGGCGATTTTTTTACGCGATTTATCGCACGTTTAGTAAAAATACTCTATTAAATTATATTTATTTAAGGCGACGTTGTCAAATATTTAGCCCGAGGCGTATGATATATTGTAATTATTTTATTACAAAGTTTTATTTTTAGGAGTTTATTTAATGAAAAAACTAACCGCATTTTTACTTTCGCTTGCCCTTGCCTTATGCTGCTTTTCGGGGTGCGGCGACGAAAACAAACTTACGACCGTAAGGGTTAACGAAGTTACGCACTCTATCTTTTACGCGCCATTTTACGTAGCCATAGAAAAGGGTTATTTTAACGAGCAAGGCTTAACCGTAGAACTTACGAACGGCGGCGGCGCGGATAAATCGATGACCGCGATTTTATCGAACGCCGCAGACATCGGGCTTATGGGCCCCGAAGCCGCAATTTACGTTTATTTAAACGGCAAAACAAACTACCCAAAAGTGTTCGCGCAACTTACCAAACGCGACGGATCGTTTTTGATTTCGAAAAACGAAAGCGATAAAAATTTTAACTTCAACCTTTTGAAAAACAAAGAGATTATAGCAGGCAGAAAAGGCGGCGTTCCCGCCATGACTCTCGAATATCTTTTAAAACAAAACGGACTTATAAACGGCGAAAACGTTACCCTTAATTTCGACGTGCAGTTTGCGCTTACCGCCGCCGCGTTCGAAGGCGGAACGGGCGACTATTGCACCCTGTTCGAACCTACCGCTTCGGAATTCGAAAAGGCGGGCAAAGGTTACGTCGTAGAGTCTATCGGCATGCTCGCGGGCGAAGTGCCTTACACCGCGTTTATGTGTTTAAACGATTATATGGTCAAAAACGAAAACGTTGTTAAAGGCTTTAACCGCGCGCTGTACAAAGCGATAGATTTTACCCTTAACGCAACCGACGAAGAACTTATAAAAGCGCTTAAACCACAGTTTCCCGCCGCAAGCGACGAAAGCATCGCGGATTCGATAAAACGTTATAAACAAAGCGACGCTTGGGTAAGCGATTTAACGTTAAACGAAAACGCTTTTTCACGCCTTTTAACCATTATGCAAAGCGCGGGCGAACTTAAAGAAACGGTGCCCTACGCCGCGATTGCCGAAACGAAATATTCGAATCGTAATTTGCTTTAAAATTAAAGATTTAACACGCGATTTTAAAAGTTTTTATGTGTGGCGTAATTTTATAAACGCGCATTTTTACGGGAGAAAAAATTATGAGAGAAACACTGCTTGAAGTAAGAGATTTAAACATTTCTTACCAAACGAAAACCGACGAAGTTTCAGCCGTTTCGGGGCTTAGTTTCAAGGTTTTAAAAGGCGAATTCGTGGCTGTTATCGGAAAGTCGGGCTGCGGCAAAACGAGCGTGCTTTCGGCAATCGCTGGGCTTATCCCTTATGAAGGAAAAATAGCGCGCGTTGAAAACGAAGGCAAAAAAACGGGCGATTTCACCACCGGATATATGCTGCAAAAAGACGAACTTTTTCCGTGGCTTACCGTTGAACAAAACGCCCTTTTACCCTTAAAAATAAGCCGCCGCGAAACGCCCGAAAACAAGGCACACGTTATAAACCTTTTAAACAAATACGGGCTTAAAGATTTTAAAAAGCGTTACCCGCGCGAACTTTCGGGCGGCATGCGGCAGCGCGTCGCGCTTATACGAACATTGTCTACAAGCCCCGACCTTTTGCTTCTCGACGAGCCGTTTTCGGCACTCGATTATCAAACGCGGCTTGCCGTGTGCGACGACGTTTATTCGGTTATAAAAAGCGAAAACAAAACCGCCGTGCTGGTAACGCACGACATATCCGAAGCCATTTCGGTAGCCGACAAAATTCTGGTTTTAACCGCCCGCCCCGCCACGCTTTCGGCCGAAGAGATTTTAAATTTCGATAAAAACTTAACGCCGCTTATGCGCCGCGAACAACCCGGATTTTCAAAGTGGTTCGAAAAACTTTGGAAGGAGTTAAACTTATGAAAAAACACTTAAAAAACGCAGGCAAAAAAATCGACGAAAAAAACTCGTCGGGTAAAACGGCAACTCCCCTTTCGCCCGCGCGCAAAGCATACTTAAAAAAACTTAAAACCGACAAAATTACGGTAACTGCCGCAAGGTGGCTTATTTTAATTTTGTTTTTCGGGCTATGGGAACTTTTTGCGCGGCTTAACGTTTTAGATCCGTTTTTGTTTTCAAGCCCCACGCGAATGTGCAAAACGATAGCGGCACTTTATAGCGAAGGCAGTTTGTTTACGCACGTTTTCGTAACGCTTGCCGAAACGATAGCGGGCTTTTTGATAGCCACCGCTATCGGCGAAGCGATAGCGATTGCTCTTTGGTGGTCGGAAAATTTAAGAAAAACGTTAGAACCTTACGTTATAGTTTTAAACGCCCTGCCAAAAATCGCGCTGGGGCCGGTAATAATTATAGCGTTCGGTTCGGGCGTTAAGTCGATTATTTTTATGACCGTTATCGTTACGGTTATAGTTACGGTTATAAATATGCTTAACGCCTTTATGCAAACCGAAAAAGGCAAAATTATGCTTTTAAAATCGCTGAAAGCGACCAAGGCGCAAACGCTTAAAAATCTCGTTCTGCCCGCTTCTGCGCCCGCGTTTTTTTCAACCCTTAAGGTAAACGTGGGGCTTAGTTGGATAGGCTCGATTATGGGCGAATATATCGTTTCGCGCAAGGGGCTTGGGTATCTGATAGTTTACGGCGGGCAGGTTTTGCAACTCGACTTGGTTATGACTTCGACCGTAATTTTAAGCGGGCTTGCCGCGCTGATGTATGCCGCCGTGGCGATAATCGAAAAGAAAACCGTTTTATGGAAATAAGAATGATATAATAAACCGCGGCGGTTAAGGCTATTACGGGATAAATAACGTCTACGATAACGTAAAAACCGAGCCGCGACAACACGAACGACACAAGAGCGAGCAAAACTATTAAAAGCCCGCTCTTTTTTCGTTTTTTAAGCAGACACACAAGCGGATATTCGGTTGAAAACTGCGTGGTTATTATGCCGCCTAAAACCGCAAACGCCGCAAGATATTTTAAAACCGCGCCGCCCGCAAGCCCTAAAGCGGGAATATCCGCCCCTTCGTATACGCTGCCTTTAAGCGCAAGCAGATATATAAAAACCAAAACCGATAAGCAAAACGCCGAAACAGCGGCAACCAAGGCGGGCGAAAAGTTTTTGTTTTCGGTTTTTATTTTGCAAAAAAAGGGTTGCGACAAAAGCGCGTTCATCGAAGAATATGATATACACCGATATATTCCCGCAAAACTGAAAAAACCGCCCGAAAGGATTTCGGAAAAATAAGGCGGAACCAAATAACTTGGGCTAAAAATTTTGCTTAAAGTTAAATATCCCGCTATTAAAAGCATTGCGGGTACGATAAAAACGTTGGCTTTTTCTATTTTACTTATGCCGCCAAAACACACTGCCGTAGAAGCGCATATCAGCAACAACGAACCTAACGGCACCGAAACGGGAAGTTTAAATACCGAAAAAAACAGGCTGTCGGTCGCGCCGAGCATCGAAGCGATTATAAAAATGCTTATAACGTAAATCGCCGCGTTGCCCGTTTTTATTGCTCTTTCTATTTTTTCGCCACGCGCTTTAAGCGAAAAGTTTATAAGCGCAAAAAAACACAAAAAAAGCGTTGTCGCCACGAATACGGGATTGAATTTGGAAAAAAAAGTTAAAATTTCTCTGCCCGTTATAAAGCCCGCGCCCACCACCGCGCCTATTACCGAAAGCGATATTTTAAGCGAATTTAAAATTTTTACCGAATTTCGTCCGTTTTGTTTTTCAAGTTCCGATTTTAACTTTTCAGCCGCCATCTACAAACCATACTATTGCGCTATTATTTTACGTTTGCAACCTTACGCTTATGATTAGCCCCTTTGCATTTCCCGCAAAAATCACATCAAAATATCTGCAACAATAAAAATGAAGATTTCGCCCCGAAAACGTATGGCAAAAGCCAGAAACCGCACGGCAAAAGCCCGAAAACGTATGGAAAAAGCCCGAAAAATCTCACAAAAAAGGATAGCGAAAAATTTCACTATCCTTTTTTAAAACCTTTTTTTATTTTAATTTTAAGCGTTTTTTAAAAGAGATATTGCTTTGGTGCGATCGGGAGCGCCGAAAACCGCGCTGCCCGCCACCGCTATATCCGCGCCCGCGCTTTTTACGGCAGACACCGTTTGCGCGTTTACTCCGCCGTCGACTTCGATTAGGATTTTTTTGCCCGTTTTTGCAATCATTTTTTTTGCAAGAACGATTTTTTCAAGCGAATCTTCGATGAACTTTTGCCCGCCGAATCCGGGATAAACGCTCATTATTAAAAGCATGTCGGCATAAGAAAGCGATTCTTCGATTTCACTAAGCGGCACGTCGGGGTTTACCGCAATGCCGGCAAGCGCGCCGCACGCCGAAATTTGTTTAAGCGTTTCGGCAAGTTTTTCGCGGCAAGCCTTGTAATGCACCGATATTATATCGGCGCCGGCCTTTGCGAACTGTTCGACGTATTTCCACGGCTCTATAATCATAAGGTGGGCGTCGATGGGAATGCCCGAATACCCTTTTATGTCTTTAAGCATTTTTATGCCGAAAGTTATGTTAGGCACAAAAACGCCGTCCATAACGTCGTAATGCACGAGATCGGCGCCTTCTGCGGTTAAATTTTTAACTTCTTCGCCCATTTTCGCAAAATCCGCCGACAAAATCGACGGAGCGATAAACAGTTTATCGCGCGAAGGTTTATCGCAAAATCCGCTCCATATATCGCTTACGGTAACCATTTTAATATTTTTTCTCCTTTAAAAGTTTAAGTTCGGCATAAATTTGTTTATAGCGTTCGTAGCGGGTTTTCGAAAGTTCGCCCGCTTTTACCGCACGATCTACCGAGCAAAACGGCTCGCCCGTGTGCGTGCAGTCGCAATATTTGCACTTGCCGAGATATTTTTCGTAAGGCGGAAAGTTTGCCGCCGCGTCGGATACGTCTACGTCCGCCGTAAATTCGGAAAACCCCGGAGTATCGTAAACCGCAAATTCGCCGTTTTTTATAATACGCGAAAACGTGGTGGTGTGTTTGCCGCGGTTAAGTTTATCGGATAGTTCGCCCGTTTTGAAATCGGTGCCGAAAACCGCGTTTGTAAGCGTGGTTTTGCCAACAGCCGATTGCCCCGCCAGCACTACGTTTTTGCCGCGCATAAAGTTTTTAAGTTCGCCAACGTTTTCGCCCGTAGCCGCCGAAACGCCGAATATATGCGGCGCGGCTTCGGCAAATTCTTGCTTGATTTTGCCGTAAAGTTCGCCGTTTAAATCGGATTTGTTAACGACCAGAGCGCACTGCACGCCCAGATGACAAGCCGTTAAAAGCATTTTGTCTATCATTAAAAAATCGGGCGCGGGCGCGCACGAAACCAGAATACAAACCGCGTCGACGTTAGAAACGTTCGGGCGGTAAAGTCTGTTTTTGCGCGGATACGCCTTGGTTATGGCTCCGTTTTCTACCTCTACGAAATCGCCCGTTAAAAGTTCGCCTTTATTAAATTTTAGTTTTCCGCGCGCGTTTACCGTTATTTCGCCGCTTTCGTCTGATAAACAAACGGTAAATTTATCGCTTTTTGCGCTTATTATCTGCCCTTTAATAGCCGTTACTCCTTAAATTTTGCGTTCTCGGTTTAATTATTTTCTGCTTTTACGCCGACGTATTTTGCGCGGAGTTGCCCGCAAGCGCCTTCGATATCGCTGCCCATAAGGCGGCGCACGGTTGCCGAAAGACCGCCTTTTACAAGTTCGTCGCAAAATTCATAGGCACGCTTGTCGGCGGTTTTTTTAAGCCCCGTTTCTTTAACTTCGTTAAGCCTTATTACGTTGACGTGGCACGGAAGCCCTTTTAAAATTTTTATAAGTTCGTTTGCATCGTCTTCGCCGTCGTTTACGCCCAAAACGAGCGAATATTCGAAAATAAAGCGCCGCCCCGTTACCGAAAAATAGTGTTTGCACGCCTTTAAAATTTCGGCTATGGTATATTTGTTTGCGACGGGCATTATTTTTTTTCGCCTTTCGTCGAACGCGCTGTGAAGCGACACAGTTAAGTTAAGCGGCAAATTTTCGTTTGCCAAAGCATACATTTTATCGACCAACCCGCAAGTAGACAGACTTACGTTGCGCGGGCTTACGTTAAGATTTTCGGGCAACGAAAGTTCTTTTAAAAAAGCAACCACGTTGTCGTAATTATCAAGCGGTTCGCCGCTGCCCATAAGCACCACGTTGGTAACTTCGCGCTTTTTGTCCGTTCCGCCTGCGTCGCGGTTTACGAGTGCAACCGTGAATAAAAGTTCGCCCTTGGTAAGGTTGCGGATAAGCCCGTTAAGCGTTGAAGCGCAGAATTTACACCCCATGCGGCACCCCACCTGCGTTGAAACGCATTGCGTTTTGCCGTATTTATAGGTCATTAAAACGCCTTCGATAACTTCGCCGCCGAAAAGTTCGAACAGATATTTTACCGTTCCGTCTTTAGAGACGAGTTTTTTTATTATTTTTAAGGGCGCATCCGAATACTCGGTTAAAAGTTCGCTTTTTAACGCGGCGGGAATGTCCGTCATTTCGCTTATCGCTTTGCCCTTTACCAAATTTGCGTAAATCTGCTTGGCGCGATATTTGGGATATCCCCTTTTTATTATTTCGTTTTCGAGTTCGGGTAGGCTTAAATCGTATAATACTTTCATTTTAATCAAGTTTTAAAATTTTGCAAACGTAAAAACCCGCGCCCGCGCTTATCTGCGGCAAAAATTGAAGCCCGCATTCGGTTTTAACGTGGTTTAACGGCGAAGTTATCTGCTTTATTTCGGCGCGTTTTTGCAAATTTTTATTTCGTTGCGCGCTTTCGTCTCTTTGAGCGCCGCCGTTTTGCGCGTTTTTATTCTGCGCGCTTTCGTTTAGCGCGTTTAAAGCGCAGTTTATTTCAGGTTTAGCACCGCTTTTTTCGGGGTGAGTACCGTTTATTTCGCTTAAAAATTTTAAAACGGAGCCGTCGTTTTCGCGGCGCAGAACGCTGCATGTCGAATAATATAAATACCCGCCTTTTTTAACGTATTTAAAGCAGTTTTTTAAAATTTTAACCTGCAAATCGCAAAGTTCGTTTATCGAATCGCTTTCGCGGTTCAGTTTAATATCGGGATTTTCGGGGATAACGCCCGTGCCGCTGCATGGGCAATCGCACAAAACCGCGTCGAATTTTTCATAAAATTCTTCGCAAAATTCGGTTGCGTCTTTTTGCACGGCGGTTACGTTTGCGGCGTTCATGCGGGCGCAATAGTCTTTTATAAGTTCGACGCGGTGCGGGTGAATATCGCACGCTGTAACGCTTTTAAACTTTTGCGAAAGCAAAACGCTTTTTCCCCCCGGGGCGGCACAACAATCGAGCAGGTTTTCGCCGCTTCCGACAGTTTCGGCGACAGCAACCGAACCAACCGACTGAAAGGTGTAAAGCCCGTCGAAAAATTTATCGTCGCGCACGAAGTTTTTTAGCGCGAACGAACCTTTAAAGGGCAATTTTTCATATCCGAGCCCTTTTTCGGTTAAATATTTTTCGCCGTCTTCATCGGTATTAAAGCGCAGAAAGGTTCGCGGGTTTTTAAAGCCCATTATTTGTTCTGCCGTTTTAACGCCGTAATCGTTTATAAGTTCTTTTGCCAAAAATTCGGGATACGAATATCTTATCGCAACCGATTTTACGTCGTTTCCGCAAGGCAACGCAAACTTATCGCGCGACGAAACGAACTTGCGCAACACGGCGTTTAAAAAGCCGCTTGCCCCGCCCTTGCCCAGTTTTTTTAAAAGTTCTACGGCGCTGTTCGTTACCGCATAAGGCGCTTTGTTTAAATAAATTACGTTATAAAGCGAAATTTTTAAAATTATGCGTACGGGAAGTTTCGGGTTTTTGTCGCACAAAAGCGATACGTAATAGCCGAGCGCAATATCTTCTTCTAACACGCCGTAGCATATTTTTATAACCGCGGCGCGGTTTATCGGCTCGATTATTTCGCTTTTTATCGCTTGTTTTAAAAACGCTTTTTCGCCGTATACTTTGTTTAAAATTCTGTAGGAATCGTAAAAAATATTTACCATTATTCGATTTTTTATTTTCCGCTTTTTAAAAGCGTGCCCGCGGCGATTTTATGACCGAGCAAAAACGCTTTGTCTTCCATTTTTTTGCCGCCTTCTTCCTGCAAACAGGCAAGTCGCACGCCGCCGCTCGAAGTCTTTATTATAAGCCCGTGGTTTTTGTCGGCAAACGCGACCGCGCCGCAAGCAAGGTTTTTAATTTCGCCTAACGAGTTTTCGCCGACGTTTTCGCAACCGTTATTTTCGCCGAAAAGTGCGTCGGCTACGTCCGCTTTAAACACTTTTAAAGTTTTTCCGTTTAAAAAAGTAAACGCGCAGGGCCACGGATTCATTCCGCGAACGAAGTCGTGAATCTGCTTTGAAGAAAGGCTGAAATTTATTATTCCGTCTTCCTTTTTAAACATTTTAACGTGGGTTGCGAGTTCGTCGTTCTGCTTAACGAAAACGGCTTTGTTTTCCTCGATTAAATCAAGCGCTTCAACTACCGCTTCCGCCCCTATTTTGGAAAGTCTTTCAAAAAGTTCGCCCGCGGTTTCGTTAGGGTAAATCGGCGTTTTTTTAACTAAAATCATGTCGCCGGTGTCAACCCCTTCTTCGGTTTTCATAATGGTTACGCCCGTTTCTTCGTCTCCGTTTATAACCGCCTGCTGAATGGGCGCCGCCCCGCGATATTTGGGCAGAAGCGAACCGTGAACGTTTATAACGCCGTGCGGCGCGATTTCCAAAATCTCTTTCGAAAGGATTTGCCCGAATGCGCAAGTGACCATAATATCCGGCTTTAACGCCTTTAAATCTTCAACCCCTTCGAGCCTGATTTTGTTGTATTGCAGAACTTTTATTCCGTTTTGCAGCGCAACCTGCTTAACGGGCGAAAAACAAATTTGTCCGCTTCTGCCTACGGGCTTGTCGGGCTGGGTTACCACCGCCAGAACTTTGTGGCGGCTTGCGATTATTTTGTCAAGCGACGGCACGGCGAAATCGGGCGTGCCTAAAAAAACTATATTCATATTAAATTAAAACCGCAAAAAATTTTTTCGGATTTTTTATATTCTTTAAGCGTTAAAGGTTAAACGTTATTTTTTTCGGTGCGCAGATTTTGCACCTTATCGACGTATAAAACCCCGTTTAAATGGTCGTATTCGTGGCAAATCGCACGGGCGGTAAAATCTTTGGCAACCATTTCGAACTTGTTGCCGTCGCGGTCGAACGCGCGGATTTTAACCGTCTTGGGTCGTTCTACGTCGCCCCATTTGCCCGCGACCGACAAACAACCTTCGGTGCCGAACTGCTTGCCGCGAACGCTTATAATTTCGGGGTTTATAAATTCGAAATAACCGTCTTCGGTATCTACGATGAAAATTCGGCGAAGCACTCCCACCTGAACGGCGGCAAGCCCCGCGCCCTGCGCTTTTTCGAGCGTTTGTTTCATATCGTCTAAAAGTTGTTTGGTTTTTTCGCCGAAATCGGTTACTTCAAAACTTTTTTTTCTTAACGTTTCGTCACCGATTTGTATAATTTTTCTTATTGCCATATCTTCACCGTTTTTTATATTTTTATAATCAACTTAAATTTGCGGGGTTTTCTTCGACGGATATAAACGCCTTGTCGTTTTTCGCGCTTAAAGCTGCTTCGTAAATTTTCGCGCGCAGTTCGTCGCTCGGGCGGATGCGCATAAGCACCTGATAGCGGAATTTGTTTTTAAGCCGCTTTATGGGCGAACGCATTTTGTTAAAAAATACGTAACTTTGCCTGTTTTCGTCGTAAACCTGCTTTTCGGCGATATACACGTCTTTAAGCGTTGAAACGGCAATCTCTTCGTTTTCGGATTCGACGAGTATGCGTATTATAAGCGCGAACGGCGGAAAATCCGTTGCCTTTCTGATTGTTATTTCGCGCTCGTAAAACCCGATATAATCGTAATTTACCGCAAGTTTAAGCACAGGATTTTCGGGCGAAAAGGTTTGCAGAACAACCGTTCCTTTATCGCCGGCGCGCCCGCTTCGCCCCGCAACCTGCGTTATAAGTTGATAGGTGCGCTCGCTCGCGCGGAAATCGCTGAAATATAAACTCATGTCGGCGTCTAAAATCCCCACAAGCGTAACGTGCGGAAAATCGTGACCTTTCGCTATCATCTGCGTGCCGACCAGAATATCCGCTTCGTGCGAGGCAAAAGCCGACAAAATTTTATAATGCCCTTCTTTTGTCTGCGTGGTATCGTTATCCATCCGCAAAATTTTTGCCGACGGAAAAAGTTCTTTAAGTTCGCTTACTATTTTTTGCGTTCCCGTGCCTAACAGATTGAAATGCGGCGATCCGCACTGCGGGCAAACCTTGGGCATTTTATAATTCGTGCCGCAATAGTGGCATTTGAGCATGTCACCCGCTTTATGATAGTTAAGCGTTACGTCACACTCGGCGCACTTGGCAACGTAGCCGCATTCGCGGCAGATAACCTGTTGCGAATAGCCGCGGCGGTTTAAAAATATAATGGCCTGATCGCCTTTTTGCAAAACCGCTGCAAGTTCCTGCTTTAACGCGCCCGAAAAACAGCCGTTGTTGCCCCGCCTTACTTCCTGTCTCATATCCGCAACTATTACTTCGGGAAGCGGTTTTTTGTTTATGCGTTCGGGCATTTTTACGAGTTCGTAAACGCCTTCAAGCGCTTTTTTATAACTTTCTACGCTCGGAGTTGCGCTGCCTATCGCAATTTTGCAGCCGTTATACGCGGCGCGCTTTAAGGCTATATCCATCGTAGAATAACGCGGCGCGCTTTCGCTTTCGTAACTGCCGTCGTGTTCTTCGTCGATTATTATAACGCCCAAATTTTCAAGCGGCGCGAAAATCGCGCTGCGCGCGCCTATGGCTATTTTGGCTTCGCCCGATCGCAGCCGCCACCATTCGTCGAACCGTTCGCCCGCCGAAAGCCCGCTGTGAAGTATGGCGCAAAGTTCGTTGAATCTGCCGCGAAGTTGAGTTAACATCTGCGGGGTAAGCGAAATTTCGGGCACGAGCATTATCGCAGTTTTTCCGCTTTCGATGGCGCGGCTTATAAGGTTTAAATAAACTTCGGTTTTACCGCTGCCCGTTACGCCGTGAATAAGCGTTACCGTTTTATCCGAAGAAAAAACGGCGTCGACGGCTTTTTGCTGAGCGGGCGTTAAAGTTGCTTCTTTGTTTTTAGAAAGCATTTCGGAATAAGGAAGCCTGCTTACCCTTACCCTGTCGCTTATTAAATAGCCTTTTTCCAAAAGCGCTTTTACGGCCGAAGCGCCGTAATCGTTGCGGAGCGCCGCCGCCCTTGCGCGCCCTTTCTGCTTAACGAACGCAAAGCACGCGCGTTGACTTTTTGCGGCTTTCGGCAAACTTTCTTCGGTGTAGGTTTCGCCGCCCGCGCTTAAAAACTCGACCGTTTTTTCGGATATTCTGCCCTTTCGCATTTCCGACGGCAAAAACAATCTTAACGCCGCCGCTTTGGTTACGAAATATCTTTTGGATATATAATAGGCAAGGCTTAACGATTCTTCGGTTAAGGCGGGAACGTCGTCGGCTATTTCGAGTATGCTTTTTAATTTTTGTTCGGGTAAATCCGATTTTTCTTTTACCGAAATAACTATACCTTCGATTTTTCTGCCCGCAAACGGCACGACGACGCGACAACCCGCGCTTACGCAAAGGTCGCCCGTTTTATAATCGAAAACTCTGTCGGTAGCGGAATGCGCTATATCGACTATCACTTCGGCTATCATTGGTTTATCCCCGAAAATTAAAATTTAAAAAAGTTAAAAAGTGCAAAATTTTCTTGAAAAAGCAAAAAATGCCCCGACCTTCGAAGCACTTTTGTTTTCGCTTTATTCCGCCTTGCGGGCGAGCGCAAAAAACGCCAAAGCAAATTGAATTTTAATATTTGGTGGGAACTACTTTCCCTTCGTAAATTTCTTTGGCTGCCAAAGTAAGGGGCTTTTCGCCGCCCGGAACTTCGCTTAAACCTTGGTTTGCGGCGTTATCGATAAGCTGACGCGCGCGTTTCGAACATACTACGCAAAGAGCATATTTGCAACCTGCTTTTTCGGCAAGTTCGTCGATAGGTGGTTCGTGAAGCATATTTATTTCTCCTTTAAATTTCAAAACTAAATGTGTTTTAATGTTTTTTTGTCGTTTTTTATTAAACGCTTACAAGGTTATTCTCCGTAATTATTCCGCGTTTTTCGTTTTTTATTCCGTTCCGCTTATTCTACGTTCTGAACCTGTTCGCGTATTTTTTCTATCTCGCTTTTAAGCGACAACGCGTCGCCCGTTATGCCTATGTCGTTCGATTTCGAACAGATGGTGTTGGCTTCGCGGTTGAATTCCTGAATTAAAAAGTCGAGTTTACGGCCCGGCGCGTCGCCTTCGACAATCTTTTTAAACTGCGATATGTGCGAGTAAAGTCGGGTTATTTCTTCGTTGACGTCGGCTTTGTCGGCAAACAGCGCAACTTCCTGAATAAGGCGCGCTTCGTCGATTTCGGTGCCTTCCAGAACGGTTTTTATGCGCTCGGAAAGTTTTGCGCGATAGTTTTCGGCAACGAGCGGCGCCAACTTTTCGATGTTTTTAACAAGCCGTTCGACTTCGTTTAGCCTGCTTAAAAGGTCGGCTTTTAACTTTTCGCCTTCGACACCCCGCATTACGTTAAGGTTATCGAGCGCTTCGCTTAAAACTTTAACGACTATTTCTTTAAGTTCTTCTTCGTCGGTTTCCGACTGAAAAGCGGTTATCACGTCGGGCGCGCGCATTATGCTCGCCACGGTAAAATCGTTTTCGATGCCTAAACTGTCGGATATTTTTTTTGCCGCGTCGTAATAAGCCTTTGCAAGCGGAATATCTACGCCCAGTTCTTTATCGGTTTCGCGCATATCGGAAAAGGTGAAAAATATTTCTACCCTGCCGCGCGAAAGTTTACCCTGAACGGTTTTTCGTATCGCGTCGTCGAACGCGGCGAAACTTTTGGGATATTTGGGAAGCACGTCTAAAAAGCGATTGTTCACCGTTTTTATTTCGACGCTCAATTCATATCCGCTTTTATATTCGGCTTTGCCGAAGCCCGTCATGCTATACATAAAGCACCGCCGTTTATCGCGCTCATACGCGTTTTTCGCATGTTTTCGCATACTGCGCGAGTATATATATATTATTATTCTTATAATAACACAAGGCGCGTTTTTTTGCAAGCGTTTACGAACTAAATTCCGAATTTTTCAAGTGCCTGACCTACCCCGCCGTCGTCGTTCGACGGGCAGATATAATCGACAACCGCTTTTACGTCGGGGTTCGCGCTTTCGGGCGAAACCGAAAAATCGGCGATTTTCAGCATCGAAAGGTCGTTGTGTTCGTCTCCAAAACACATAAGTTTTATTTTTTCATTTTCATATTTCGCGCCTTTTGCGCCGCCGATTACATTTAAAAACTTTTTAACGCCGTCGCCTTTTGATACGCCTTTCGCGCATACGTCGATTTGCCGCGGATTGCTTATGAACGCGGTCGCTTCGCCTGCCGATAAAACGCCTTTTATGCGTTTTAACAGTTCTTGCGGATCGTTATCGCCTACGTAAAAAAGCGCCTTGCCCGTAAACTTGTTTTCGCGCAGAAAATACTCGCCTATATCCTGCCGCACTTCGTATTTAACGCCCGTTATGCGCGAGTAAAACTCGGTTTCGGGAGTTTTTAAAAGCGACATAAAACCGTTATCGGGGTAAACCTGAAAATTAAGATTCGCGCTTTTTGCAAAATCGCAAAGTTTTGCAACCGTTTCGGGGTTTATCGGGTTAAAATAAACGCTTTTGCCGCTTTTAACTTCGTTTATCGCCGCGCCCTGAAAACTTATAACGTAGTTGCCAAGGTAATATTTTTTGCAAACGGGCAAAATGGAAGCGGTCATGCGCCCCGTGCATACGGCGAATTTTCCGCCGTGCGATATAAACGAATGAATTTGCGAAAGCGTTTTTTCGGATATCGTTTTGTCTGTTTTTGCAAGCGTTCCGTCGAAGTCGCTTACCGCAACGTTATAATATTCAGTCTTTTGTTTTTCGAATTTTTCGATTTCGTTTAAGTTTTTTCGTTGCTTTTCCATACGCACGCATTTTAACACTTTTTTAAAAATTTGTAAACAATTTGCCTTAAACCCTTGTTTTTTTGCGCGGTTTGTTTTAAAATAGTTAAAAAGCGGGTTTTAAAAGGTTATAAATTGAGCCGTTAAACCGCGTTTAGGAATTTAAGTGCTTTTATGAATAACAAATTTTTATTGGTTTCGACCGACGCCCTGCCCGATTATTTCGAAAAAGTAGTGAAAGTACGCGAACTTATCGAAGTTTCGGGCGTTACCGCAAGCGCGGCTTGCCAGACCGTGGGACTTAATCGCTCTACTTTTTACAAATACAAAGATAAAGTGTTCACGTCGGACGTAACGCACGGCAAAAAGTCGATTTTATGGCTAAAAATGGCGGACGTTAAGGGCGTTTTAAGCCATGTTTTATCGGTAGTTTACGATTTTAACCTTAACGTTATCGCCGTAAACCAGACGCTGCCCGTTAAAAACTACGTTTACGTTACCATAACCACCGACGTAAGCGACCTGAAAGGCGAAATTCAGGATCTCGTTAAAACGCTGAGGAAGATAGAAAACGTTAAAAGCGTTTCGCTCGTCGCGTTCGAATAATAGAATTTGTTTTTGTGTTTTAATTGTACCGTAAAAAAACAAAAAAACCCGCCTATAGGTCGATTAACGGCTGCTTCGGCGGGTTTTTATTATTCGTTTTTTCAAAGCAAAAACTTGTTTGTTTGTTTTTTTAAGGCTATCTTTTAAACTCGATTTTGTTATCTTTTACATATTTTCTTATTTTCTCGATCGACTTTTTTTCGATGCGAGAAATATACGAGCGCGATATTTTTAAAAGTTTTGCCACTTCTCTTTGACAAAGGGGCGCGCCTCCCTTTAATCCGAAACGCAGAACTATAACCGTAAATTCGCGGTCGTTTAAACATTCGCGCACCGTTTTTAAAAGTTTTTCGGCAAGAATTTTTTGTTCTACCTGACTTAACACGCTTTCTTCGTCGACCGAAAGCAAATCCATTAAGCTAAGTTCGTTGCCTTCTTTATCCGTGCCCACGACTTCTGATATAGAAACCGTGTTTTTATACTTTTTGTTCGAACGGAGCAGCATTAAAATCTCGTTTTCGATGCAGCGCGCGGTATAAGTTGCAAGTTGCACCCCCTTTTCAAGGTCGTAAGTGTTTATCGCCTTAACAAGCCCGATCGTTCCCACGGATATAAGGTCGTCGTTATCGTATGCGCCCTGATATTTTTTTACGATATGCGCAACGAGCCGCAAATTGTGCTTTATAAGTTTTTCTTTGGCTTCCATATCGCCGTTTTGATAGGCGATTAAACAAACCCTTTCTTCTTCTTTCGAAAGGGGTTTTGGGAACGAGTCGCCCGCAATAAGTCCGCAGAAAAAAACCAACTTACCTACGATAAAGTATAAAAAATCCAAAAACATCGCACTTATTTTCCTTGTAGAAAATTGTATGTTTTTGTCGAATTTTTTATGCTTTTCAGTTCTTCAATTATTCTGCAAAAAACAAAAAAGCCTGCCTATAGGTCGATTAACGGCTATTTCGGGCAGACTTTTAATTTTTTGTTTTTTGCATATAAATTCCGTTCGTCATCACTAATCTATGCTTTTTGTAGCGATAACGTTCGCGCCGCAAAGGTCATTTATAATAACTTCGCCGCATTTAACGGGTGCAAAAACTTTTGCCTTTTTAATTTCTTCAACCACTTTGAACATATCGCTTTTTGCAACCGGTTTGTCGGTTTTTACGCTTACGGCGGTATATTCGCGGTTTTCGACTTTTATCGAAGAAGTTACGGTACGAACGGGGTTGATACATTCGTTAATTCCGTAAACTTCGCCGCGTTTACACGAATTTCCGCTTACCGTTTTTTTGTCGGTATCTACCGTCAGCGCGCATCCGCGCGGACAAATTATACAAGTTAAATTTTTAATCATATCATTTCTCCAGACAAACGGTTATTTCTCCGTCGATTTTTTGAATAACTTCGGGTTTTAAATCGATTTTTTCCATTTCCCCGGGGGCTACTTTAAGTTTTTTAACCGAATATAAAACTTCTTTTCCGCATTTAGCCACCAGTTTTACGTTATTTTCGGGCGCGCCTACGCGCAGATAAAGCGAAACTTTGCTGTTATCGCCGAGTTTAAGCCGCTGCGGCAAAACGTATCTCACGCCGTTTTCGGCTTTAACTTCGACTATTTTTTCCTGCTGATTTTCGCCGTTCAACACATATTTCGCCGCGCCCTGCCCCGCGATTTCCGCTTCGTCCGAAACGTAATCGACGAGATCGTGCACCTGCAAAACGTTGCCGCAAGCAAAAATTCCGCTTACGCTCGTCTGCCTGTTTTCATCGACTACGGCGCCTTTGGTTACGTTATCTATTTTAATACCCGCGCCGCGAGTAAGTTCGTTTTCGGGTATTAAACCTACCGAAAGCAAAAGCGTGTCGCACGGGATGTAGCGTTTGGTGCTTTCGATTACGTTGCGTTTTTCGTCGACCTTCGCTATTGTTACGCCTTCAACCCTTTCTTTGCCGTGAATTTCGGCAACCGTGGTCGAAAGATAAAGCGGAATATCGAAATCGTTTAAACATTGCACGATGTTGCGCTTTAAACCGCCCGAATAAGGCATAATTTCGCAAACCGCTTCTACTTTTGCGCCTTCTAAGGTCATTCGGCGCGCCATTATAAGACCGATGTCGCCCGAACCTAAAATAACGGCACGTTTTCCTACCGAAAAACCTTCGCAGTTTATAAGTTTTTGCGCCGTACCCGCCGAATAAACACCCGCGGGACGAGTGCCCGCGATATTAAGCGCGCCGCGGCTTCTTTCGCGGCAACCCATTGCAAGTATTACCGCTTTCGCTTTGATTTTAAGCATTCCCGACGCGCTTTGAACGGTTACTGTTTTTTCGGGCGAAACAGCGATTACCATGCTTTCGTAATAAACTTTAATGCCGCGTTTTATAACTTTTTGCGCGTAAACGCCCGCGTATTCGGGGCCCGTAAGTTCTTCGCCGAGTTTATGAAGCCCGAAACCGTTGTGAATGCATTGCTTTAAAATGCCGCCGAGCGATTCTTCGCGGTCGATAATAACTACGTCTTTTACACCCGCGTCGTAAGCCGCCACAGCCGCCGCCATTCCCGCAGGTCCTCCGCCCACGATAACTATGTCGTGCAGAATATATCCGTTTTTAACGTTGTCGTTTACGTTATTCATTTTCGCTCTCCTTTTTTAAAAGTTCACCGAAATCAACGTTTTGGCTTTCGCCTTTAACCATAAACGACGAGCCGCCTTTTTTGGTTATTTTATCCATGCTTTCGCCGCGTTCGCGCGCTATGATGCGCATAACGTAAGGCGCGCAAAAACCGCCCTGACATCTGCCCATTCCCGCACGGGTTCTGCGTTTAATACCGTCGACGTCGCGCGCGGAGGGATTTGCTTTTACGGCTTCGACTATTTCGCCTTCGCTTACGTTTTCGCATCTGCAAATAACGCGCCCGAAAAGCGGATTTTTTGTTATAACTTCGCTTTTTTCGGCGTCGGTCATGCGCCTGAACGCGTGATAGTCTTTGCGAATACCGTTAAATTCGGGATTTTTTTCGAGTTTTAAGCCCGCTTTCTGCAAAAGATCGACGGCGTATTCTGCTATCGCAACGCACGAAGTAAGCCCCGGGGAATCGATTGCCGCCACGTTTATTAAATTTTCGACCTTTTCGGATATTCCGATTATAAAATCGCCGCACTTTTCAGACGAGCGTACGCCCGAAAACGACGTGATAACCGCACCTAAATTCAGATTAGGCACGCTTTTTTTTGCAAGCGACGTAACCCGACTTAACCCGGCGGGCGTGGTTTGCGTGTCTTCGGGATCTTCTACCTTTGCCGCGGTAGGACCTAAAAGCAGGTTGCCGTCGGCGGTGGGGGTTACTAAAATGCCCTTGCCGTTTGCGGTAGGCACCTGAAAAATCGTGTGCGAAACGGTTTTCCCTTCGGTTTTATCGAGCAGCAGATATTCGCCCGCACGCGGAATAATCTGTATATAATCGTCGCCCGCAAGTTTTGCTATTTCGCCCGAGAACACACCCGCGCAGTTAACGAGATATTTGCCCTTAACCCATTCGCCCGCTTTCGACTGCACGACGAAAAACCCGCTTTCTTTTTCGATTTTTGTAATTTCGAAGTCGAGTTTTAAATCGGCTCCGTTATCCATGGCGTTACCTATCGCCGCAATCGCAAGATAATAGGGGCAGATTATGCCCGCGTTTTTTACGAGCAACGCCCCGCAGACTTCGCCCGAAAGATTTGGTTCGATTTCGCGCGCTTTTTCTCCGCTCAAAATTTCCATGTCGGTTGCCGATAATCCGTTTTTAATACCGCGTTCGTAAAGTTCGTTAAGCGTTTTTACCTGTTCAGAGTCGAACGCAACGACCATCGAGCCGTTGTTTTTGTGCGGAACGTTAAGTTCTTTTGCCGCTTTATACAAAAGCGGAACGCCGCTCACGTTTAACTTTGCCTTTAAAGTATCGGGTTCGGGATCGAATCCGCCATGAATTATGCCGCTGTTCGCTTTTGACGCGCCCATTGCCACGTCGCCGCTTTTTTCAAGCAGCACGCACGACAATTTATATTTTGTAAGTTCGCGCGCGATAAGTCCGCCGCTTACGCCCGCGCCCGCAATTATTACGTCGTAAATCATATTTTCTCCGTCAGCGTATTTTCGGTTCGCTTTTACCGTTTTGTAATTTACATTCGACTATATATAAGTTTTTTATTAAAACTAACGCGCTTTGTAACCGTTCAGGTAGCAAAGCGCGTTGTTGCTTTATTTTTTATTTGCGAAAAGCAAAACCGATTGCTTACGCGATTTATTCAATTAAATTACTTATCGGTTTTTTCTTCTTTTTTGTCATCCGCTTTTTCGGCTTTATCTTTCTTTTTGAAGATACCCGAAATGCTTGCTACGAAACCTTTCTTTTCTTTAACTTCGGTAGCGGCGGGAGCGTTCGCGCGGCGTTCGAGTTCTTTTTCGGGAACGTAAGCCTTGGTGCCTTCGCCTTCGAGAATGGTAAGTTCTGTTTCTTTATCGAAAAGGTGGCTGTGCATAATGTCGATAGCGAGCTGGATGCGTTGTCCGCGTTCGGTAGTGGTTCTGCTGTCTACGCGGGCGATCATCTGGCTTTGACTGTCTACAAGGCTCTTAATCTTGCCGTCTTCTTCTTCGGGCGCTTCGCCTTTATCGAATACGCAGTATAACTGAGTTTCGGCACCGAGTTTTTCAACTACGTCGACCATTACGTTTACGATAGAATCGGGAGAGTTGGCTATGAAGTTGGCTTCGTCGTGCATATCTTCGGGGCGAACGCCGAATACTACGGGTTTGCCGGTATTAAGATATTGATCGACGTCGATGATTTTTTCGGATTTAGACTTGGGCAGATATACTTTGTTGCCTTCGAATTCAACGCAAACCCTGTCTTTGGTGCCGGTTAAAACGGCGTCGAAGAAGTTCATCTGCGGAGTTCCGATGAAGCCCGCAACGAAAAGGTTTGCAGGATAATCGTAAAGCATCTGCGGAGCGTCTACCTGTTGAATGAAACCGTCTTTCATAACTACGATACGGGTACCCATGGTCATTGCTTCGACCTGATCGTGCGTAACGTAAATGAAGGTGGTTGCCAAACGGTGATGGAGTTTGGTTATTTCGGTCCTCATCTGTGCGCGAAGTTTCGCGTCTAAGTTCGACAAAGGTTCGTCGAGTAAGAATACCTTAGGTTCGCGAACGATGGCGCGCCCCAAAGCAACACGTTGCTTCTGACCGCCGGAAAGAGCCTTAGGTTTACGTTGCAAATAGATTTCAAGACCTAAGATACGAGCGGCTTCTTTAACCCTTGCATCGATTTCGGCCTTGGGCATTTTGCGAAGTTTTAAACCGAATGCCATGTTGTCGTAAACGGTCATGTGCGGATAGAGAGCGTAGTTCTGGAAAACCATTGCTATATCTCTGTCTTTCGGTTGAACGTCGTTCATAAGTTTGCCGTCGATGTAAAGTTCGCCGTCGGTGATTTCTTCAAGACCCGCAATCATACGAAGAGTGGTGGATTTACCGCAGCCGGAAGGCCCGACGAATACGATAAATTCTTTGTCTTGAATGTCCAAAGTAAAATCGGTAACGGCGGTAACGCCCGACTGATATACTTTGTATATGTCTTTAAGTAAAAGACTTGCCATACAAATTCCTCCGAAATTTCATTTCTGTTTCAGTATGTGTCTATTTTACATTATTTTTGCAAAAATTGCAATGGGCAATATGACAAAATTAGTCGGTGCGTTTTGTATATATTGCACTAAAAATAATTAAATTTGTTTACCCGCGCCTTTTTTATCGGGTTTTGGCACAAGATACGCAAAATCGATTGTATCATTTTCGTCTTCATGATATAATATAGAAAACAAAAGCGGGCAATACGTTTTTTATTTTTTCAAGCGTTTATTTCCTACGTTTGCTTTGCCCCGCCCGAAGTTTAACTTTCCATTTTACGCAAAACGGAGATTTTTATGAACATTAACGGTTACGTTCCTAAAAAACGAATATCCGCAAACAAATTGCTTTCGCTTTACAACACTTCGATAACCGACGTTTTCGAACTTTTGCACGCCGCGCGCGAGTTTAAGCAGAAAAACGCCGCGAAAGAAAAAAACGATATTCTGCACGGCAAATACATCGCTTTGCTTACCAAAAACACCTTTTTCCGCACCCGCGTCGCATTTCAGATTGCTACCGAAAACGTGGGCGGAAGGTCGATGATTATTTCGCTTTCGGGCAGTTCTATCGAAGATTATCTGAAAGACCGCGACGGCATTTCGGTTATACGCGGTTACGGCGTTGAAGGATTTGCCGTAGACACCGCCGTTTCGAAAGACGCCGAAGTTTTAGACGGATACAGCGATATTCCGCTTATAAACGCCAACAGCAAAACCAGCCCTTGTCAGGCGCTTGCTTCTCTGCTTACGATATGGAACAGAAAAAGCAGATTGCAAGATTTGAAAATGGCGATCATAGGCAATTTTTCGGATTGCGATTACTCGCTTTTATACGGCGCGGCAAAGTGCGGCATAGACCTTAACCTTGTATGCCCCGACGTTTACGAACCCCGAAATTCGGTTGCCGATTATTGCCGCCAGTTTTGCGACGTTGAAATTTACGACGGGATTGAAGACGGACTTGCCGGCGTTGACGCGGTTTATATTATGAGCCACGATTTACCCCTTTCATATATGATTACCGAAAACTCGCTTAAATTCGCCAAATCCGACGCGCTTATTTTGCACCCGCTGCCGGTACGACGCGACGAAGAAATTTCGGAAACGCTTCTAGATTCGCCATTTAACGCTATAAACGAACAGGCAGCTAATCTGTTGCCCGTTTTAGAAGCAGCGTTTGCATTAACCGTAGGCAAAAAATAACTTTTATAATAATACTTTTATAATAATATGGATTACGACTTTTTTGCGATTATATCGCGCCTTAAATATATAAATCGCTGGAGCCTTATGCACTGCGCCGAAAATGAAAACGTTATGGAACACACCGAACAGGCAACGGTCGTGGCTCACGCTTTGGCGGTTATTAAAAACAAACTTTTCGGCGGAACCGTAAACGTTGAAAAAGTGCTTTTATACGCGCTTTATCACGAAACGAGCGAAGTTATAACCGGCGATTTGCCCACCCCCGTTAAATATTACAACAACGACGTTACTTCTTCGTTTAAGGCCTTAGAAAAAACGGCATGCGAAAAAATAGTTAACACCCTGCCGCCCGAAATTAAAGGCGATTTCGAAAACGCTATCTTTCAGCAGGACGGCGAAGAAAAGGCGATTGTTAAATGCGCCGACAAAATTTCGGCTTATATAAAATGTTTGATAGAATTAAAACTCGGCAACAAAGAATTTAAAAAAGCCAAACTTTCTATCGAAAAAGAAATTACGGGATACACTCGCCCCGAAGCCGATTATTTTATGAAAAACTTTATTCCCGCATTCAACAAAACCTTAGACGAACTCGATTTATAATTTTAAACGATTTTATTATTTGCGATAACTAAATTATTTCTGATGTAAAAAAGCCTTCTCTCGTTTTTACAAAGAAGGCTTTTTGTTATTGTTTTAATGCTTGAATATGCCGATAACGGGCTTATAGGCGGGTTTTTGCTTATTCGGATATTGTTACGGTTACGTTCGTTTTTTTAACGATTTCGCTTTCGGAATCGGCATTGCCGTAATTTTTAGCCGTGATTTTTAAATTATCGAAATAAAAATTACTTAAACGATAATTTTGTTCTTTGCCGTTTTCGCCGAAGTAAGTGTCGCAATTAACGTTAAAATAATTATCGCATTCAAAAGCGCAATTTTCGATGAAAACGTTTTTTATTTCGGAAAGCGGAACATCCTTTCTGCCTTTTAAATCGAAATATTGCATCCACGGATTGGCGTCGATAAAATTATTCGCCCTACCGAAAACGTTATAAACGCGGATATTTTCGTAAAGTTGCGGCGTATCGGTGCGCATTTTAAGCCACAGCAAATTGTAGGTGCTTAACACTTTCGAATTGCACAAAATAACGTTTTTATCGTGAATCGATTCGGAACCGCACGTTAAACAGCCGTAGCAAAATTCGTATAAACAATCGTTAATAATTATGCGCTCGTTCGCTCCGTTCGTATCGTCGCTATCGGCATAAGGACCTTTTCCGCCCTTTAAAACGACGCCGTCGTCGTTTACGTTGATTTTGCAACGCGTAACGTATACGTCGCGGCAGGCGTCGACGTCGATCGCGTCGGTGCTGGGCGCGCAAACGCCTTCATGCGGAGAATAAAACGAACACCCGACCACTTTGATAAAATCGCTTTTATAAAAATGCAACGTCCAGAACTGCGAATTTTGCATGGTAACGCCGCTTACGCAAACGTTTTTGCAATTCGAAATAAAAACGAGCCTTGCGCGCTGTTCGTCTTTGTTTACCGATGACGGTTTCCATTTTATTCTCATCCAGAACGACTTCCACGATTTTAGTCCGTTGCCGTCGATGATTCCGTCGCCGAAAATCGAAAAATCGGTTAAACCGCAAGCGTTAATAAGCGCGGGGAAATATTCGCACGTTTCGCCTTCGATGCGGGTTTTGCAAAGCGGGTAATCGGAAATATCGTCGCTTCCTTTAAGCACGCCGCCCTTTTCTACGCAAAGGTCTACGCCTTGTTTGAAAAACAACGCGCCGCTTAAAAATTCGCCGCTCGGAATAACCAGAACCCCGCCGCCGTTTTCAGCTGCAACGTCTATAACGTTTTGTATTTTTTCGGTTGAAACTTCGCCACCGTTAAAATCGTGATAATCGGTTATAACATAGCGTTTTTTCGAAATTTCGGGCAAACTATCGTTAAAAAAGTTTTCGTCGGCAACGCTGCCGTCGGAAAAAACAAAGCGATTTTTATTATTCATTGAAAAATCCTTTTTACGGCGCATTTTTTTATTTTAACCGCGTCGCCGTGATTTTAGTTTAACAAATAGCCTATATACCTGTCAAGTAGCGGTAAAAATTATTTTACGGTTTTTTATATCATGCCGCTATTGTTACATGTTTTTTTATATGATCTTTGGGTTGTTTTTATGGCGAATATGCCGATAACCGACTTATAGGCGGACTTTTAAAATTTTTTTAATAATTATGGCGCTTTTTAAACATACTTTAATTGAAGCGATAAATCAAAATGATCGGCATTGCCGATTTTGGGTTTGACCGCTTAATTTTTTAGGGGGAATTATGGAAAAAGATTTTTGTTTAGGTATAGCGATAGGGCTTTTCGGCGGGGCTATTGCCGCCGCAAATTCGTTAAAAGTACGCAAAACCGTTAAAGACGGACAGGAACAGATTATGAACATGCTTACAAAACTTAACGAGCAGCGCAAAGAAATTTCGGGCGAAAAAGGCGAAAACGATAAAAACGAAAACAAAAACGCGCCTAAATTTGCAAAAGAAAACGAATAGTTTAAAAAAAAACCAACTACTAAAAACGAAAAACGCGGTTTCTGCCCTTTTACGGCGAAATCGCGTTTTTCATACTTCTTAATTTTGCAAGCAAATTAAATTTTTTGATTTATTTTGCTGATAAGCAATTATATTTGTTCTTAATCAATATTTGTTGCGTTTAACGTATGAAGTGTGTAAAACTTCGTGCGCTTTGTGACTGCCCGGGGCTTCGAAATAATCGGCGTATATCTTTTTAATGAATTCGTTTTCGTGGCTCTTTCTTATCTTGCTGTCTTTATCGATATTATAAAGAACCGAAGCGCGGAGTGCGCGGATATCGTTGTTTCGGCGAACGAACGCGCTTTGAATCGGTTGACCGCCGCCGTTTACGCAGCCGCCGGGGCAAGCCATGATTTCGATAAATTGATATTTGCAAGTGCCGTTTTTGATTTGATCGCACAAAGTTTTTGCGTTTTCAAGTCCGCTTGCAACCGCAACGTTTATTTTTTTGCCGCCTACTTCGTAAGTGGCTTCTTTAATACCGTTGGTTCCTCGAACTTCGGTAAAATCGACCGCTTTAAGTTCTTCGCCCGTAAGCGTTTCTACCGCCGTACGCAGAGCCGCTTCCATTACGCCGCCCGTAGCGCCGAAAATTACGCCCGCGCCCGTGTATTCGCCAAGCGGATCGTCGTATTTTCCGTCGGGCAGTTCGTTGAAGATAACGCCCTTGCTCTTAATCATTTTTGCAAGTTCGCGGGTGGTAATAACCGCGTCGATATCGGGAACGCCCGCCGCGCTTTCGCCTGCGCGGGTTTTTTCAAACTTTTTGGCAACGCACGGCATAACCGTAACGACGTAAAGTTTTTCGGGGTCTACCCCCAGTTTTTCGGCATAATAAGTTTTTACGCACGCGCCGAACATTTGTTGCGGCGATTTGCAACTCGATACGTTTTTGATAAGTTCGGGATAGTAATATTCCATAAATCTTATCCACCCCGGCGAGCAACTGGTTATAAGCGGCAGATTTTCGCCCTTAACCGCACGTTCGATAAATTCGTGCGCTTCTTCCATAATGGTAAGGTCGGCACCGAAGTTTACGTCGAACACTTTATCGAAACCGAGCATGCGAAGAGCGGTAAGCATTTTGCCTTCGACGTTGGTGCCGATGGGATAACCGAATTCTTCGCCGAGAGCCGCCCTTACTGCAGGAGCCGCGCCTACGACCACGATTTTTTCGGGATCGTCGATAGCCGCGCGAACGTTATCGATTTCGCTTTTTTCGTGAAGCGCGCCGGTGGGGCAAACGTTAATGCATTGTCCGCAAGCTGCGCACGAAGAAGCGTTTAATTCTTCGCCGAACGCACAGCCTACGTCGGTAGCGAAACCGCGGTTACGCGTGCCGATAACGCCGACGTGCTGAATTGCCTTGCAGGTTGCGACGCACCTGCGGCAAAGCACGCATTTGCTGTTGTCTCGCACTAAATATTCGGTTGAAAAATCGACCTCCGACGGGGTTTTTTCGCCCGCATAGGCGTTCATATCGCAACCGTATTCGTAAGAGAGTTTCTGCAATTCGCAATTTAAATTTCTTTCGCACGAAAGGCAGGATTTATTGTGGTTTGAAAGCAAAAGTTCGATGGTGGTTTTACGCGCCTGTCTTATGGCGGGCGTATCGGTAAAGGCTTCCATTCCTTCGTTTACGGGGTAAACGCAGGCGGCAACGAAACTTCTTGCGCCCTTAACTTCGCAAACGCAAACGCGGCAGGCGCCTATTTCGTTTATGCTTTTCATATAGCAAAGCGTGGGGATTTTTATGCCCACAGACTTTGCGGCTTCTAACAAAGTGGTTCCTTCGGGAACGCTTACGGGAATATTATTTATTTTAAGATTGACCATTTTTTCTCTCCTTATACTCAAACGAAAACGCTCTTACGCTTTGTGAACGGCGGCAAACTTACAAGCGCCCATGCACGCGCCGCATTTAACGCACTTATCGGTGTTGATAGCCATCGACGCGAGTTTATGCCCTTCGGCGATAAAGTCGGTGCGGTCGATAGCCCCTGCGGGACATTGACGAGCGCACATACCGCAACCGATACATTTATCTTTATCGATATAAAAACGAACGAGACGTTTGCAAACGTGCGCGGGGCAAACCTTATTTTTAACGTGCGCTTCGTATTCGCTTCTGAAATAACGAAGCGTTGAAAGCACGGGGTTAGGCGCGGTTTGACCTAAGCCGCAGAGCGAGTTTTCTTTTATGTAGTAGCAAAGGGCTTCCATTTTGTCGAGATCTTCCATGGTCGCTTTTCCTTCGGTTACCTTGTTGAGCATTTCGAGAAGACGCTTGTTACCTATACGGCAAGGCGTGCATTTTCCGCACGATTCGTCAACCGTAAATTCAAGGAAGAACTTCGCTATGTCGACCATACAGTTGTCTTCGTCCATAACGATAAGTCCGCCCGAACCCATCATCGAGCCGATAGCCAGAAGGTTGTCGTAATCGATGGGAATATCGAGATGTTCTGCGGGAATACAGCCGCCCGAAGGTCCGCCGGTTTGCGCCGCTTTGAACTTTTTGCCGTTCGGAATGCCGCCGCCTATGTCGTAAACGATTTCGCGGAGCGTGGTTCCCATAGGAACCTCTACGAGACCGGTGTTCACGATTTTGCCGCCGAGCGCGAAAACTTTGGTGCCTTTGCTCTTTTCTGTGCCCATCGAAGCAAACCAGTCGGCTCCGTTGCGGATAATTGCCGGAACGTTGGCGTAAGTTTCTACGTTGTTCAAAATGGTGGGTTTACCGAACAAACCTTTAACCGCCGGAAACGGAGGTCTGGGACGGGGTTCGCCGCGTTTGCCTTCGATAGAAGTCATAAGAGCGGTTTCTTCGCCGCATACGAACGCGCCTGCGCCCAGACGGATTTCAAGGTCGAAGTCGAAATTTGTTCCGAATATGTTTTTGCCGAGCATTCCGTGTTCGCGAGCAGAATCGATTGCCTTTTGCAAACGCTGAACGGCGATAGGATATTCTGCCCTTATATAAACGTACCCTTGGTTACTGCCTATTGCGTAAGCCGCGATAGCCATCGCTTCGACTACGACGTGCGGATCGCCTTCGAGAACCGATCTGTCCATAAACGCGCCGGGGTCGCCTTCGTCGGCGTTACAGCAAACGTATTTGATATCGCCTTTAGAAGCGCGCGCAAACGACCATTTTCTGCCGGTCGGGAAGCCCGCGCCGCCGCGGCCGCGAAGTCCGCTTTTTAAAATTACGTCGATAACTTCTTCGGGAGTCATTTCGGTAAGCACTTTATAAAGCGCCTGATAACCGTCGTGAGCGATATAGTCTTCGATATGTTCGGGGTTTATCTGACCGCAGTTGTGCAGAGCAACGCGGTGTTGTTTTTTCATGAATTCGGTTTTTTCAAGTTCCCTTACTTCTTCGCCGTTTACTTCTTTGTGAAGCAGACGTTCGACGGGAACTTTGTTTATAACGTGGCTTTCAACGATTTCTTTAACGTCGGCAACCGTAACCGAATGATAGAACGTTCCTTCGGGATAAATTACCATTATCGGACCTTTTGCGCAAAGCCCGAAGCAGCCGGTCATAACCACGCTTACTTCTTTATCGAGCCCTTTTGCGGCTATTTCTTCGTTTAAAGCCTTGATTATTTCCATCGACTTATTAGAAGTGCAGCCCGTGCCGCCGCAAACCAGAATATGCATTCCCATATTGCTTTCGGCGCGGCGTTTTTCTTTTATCGCGTTGAGTTTTTCGATTGTCGTATTCATTTAGTTCTCTCCTTATCTGTCGTAAGCGACGCGTTACGCATTGTATTTTGCGATTATCCCCGCAACGTCTTTGGCGGTTATTTTGCCGTAAACTTCGTCGTTTATAGTCATAACCGGTGCTAAGCCGCAGCAACCTATGCAACGGGTTGCGTCGAGCGAAAAGCGTTTATCTCCCGTTACTTCGCCGTTATCGATGCCTAAAAGTTTAACGAGTTCGTTGAACACGTCGCCCGAACCTTTAACGTAGCAGGCTGTTCCCAAACACACGGCAACTTTATATTGCCCTTTCGGCGATAAAGCGAATTGAGCATAGAACGTGGCTATACCGTAAACTTCGGCAAGCGACACGCCCATTTCTTCGGCGATTATTTCCTGTACTTCTTTGGGAAGATAGCCGTAAATGTCTTGCGCTTTTTGCATGGCGGGCATAAGGCCGCCCGGCAAGTCTTTCAGTCCGGCGAGCATCGCGCGAAGTTCTTGTTCTTGTTCGCGCGTTCCGTCGAAAGGAACGTTACAAATTTTCTTCATAGTTTTCTCCGAATGTTTAATAACATTTTTACCATATTTCTCAGGCTGTTTTACCTCAGATTATATCGATAAAAATATATCGATATATATCGCGTAATATAATACCATATATAATAGCATAAGTCAAGCGATTTTAGGCTTTTAAGCAAACCTTTCCGCCCTTTTTATCAAAGGTTTTTCAATTTTATAAAGTCGTTTGCGGGCGAACGGAAAAGCAGACGAAAAACAAATAAAAAATCGGATAAAAGCGGCGAAGAAAACCGTTTATTTTTTTCGGCATTTTTAAACGCTTGATTATTTTCGCTATATATAGTATAATGTTTTGGTATATCTTCGCGCGTGGTTACGCGCCTTAACCAAAAACCGACGGGATATAATGCGAATTTCGCTTTTATCCGACCGCAAAAAGAACAAAAAGGTAAAAAATGGCTAAAACAAAAAAACAATTCGTCCGCAACTTCTGCATAGTTGCGCATATCGACCATGGTAAATCTACCCTTGCCGACCGAATTATAGAAATGACCGGGCAGGTAAGCAAACGCGACATGGAAAATCAGATTCTCGATTCGATGGACCTGGAGCGCGAGCGCGGCATAACCATAAAACTTACGCCCGTTACCATGTTTTACGATTCGAAAGACGGCAACGAATATAAATTCAACCTTATCGACACGCCGGGGCACGTAGACTTTTCTTACGAAGTTTCGCGTTCGCTCGCCGCGTGCGAAGGCGCGATTTTAATAGTAGACGCAACCCAGGGCGTAGAAGCGCAAACGCTTGCGAATTGCTATCTGGCGCTCGATAACAACCTTGAAATTCTTCCCGTATTAAACAAAATCGACCTTGCAAGCGCACGTCCCGACGAAGTGGCGCAAGAAATCGAAGACGTTATAGGGCTCGACGCTTCGAACGCGCCGCGCATTTCTGCTAAAAACGGAATTAACATCGACGAAGTTTTAGAACAGGTTGTTAAAGTTATACCCGCCCCCGAAGGCGACGACGACGCGCCCTTAAAAGCGCTTATTTTCGATTCGTATTACGATAACTTTAAAGGCGTTATCTGCTTTGTGCGCATTAAAGACGGCAAAGTGAAAACCGGCGATAAAATACGTACTTATATGTCGGACAAGCAGTTCGAAGTTACCGAAGTGGGAACGTTCAACCCCCAACTCGTGCCCAAAGACTGCCTGTATTCGGGCGACGTAGGCTATATCGCGGCGAGCATTAAAAGCGTTGAAGATACCAACGTGGGCGACACCATTACCCTTGTAGACAATCCCGCTCCGGAGCCTCTGCCCGGTTATAAAAAAGCGCTGCCCGTAGTATTTTCGGGCGTTTATCCGCTCGACGGTTCGAAGTTCGGCGACCTTAAAGAAGCGCTTTTAAAACTTAAATTGAACGACGCGGCTCTTTCGTTCGAGCCGGATAACTCGATGGCATTGGGCTTCGGTTTCCGTTGCGGCTTTTTAGGGCTTTTGCACATGGAAATCGTGCAGCAGCGTTTAGAGCGCGAATTCGACCTTGACATTATCACCACCACACCCGGCGTTTCGTATCACGTTTATAAAACCGGCGGCGAAATGGTCGTCGTAAACAATCCGTCGAAACTGCCCGATCCTTCCGAAATAGAACACATCGAAGAACCCGTTATTAAGGCGAGCATTTATTCCCCGCCCGACTATATCGGCGCGATAATGGAACTTTGCAAAGAAAAACGCGGCGAAATGATTACCATGGATTACATCGACGCGCGCAGGGTTTGTTTGCATTATCGCCTGCCCCTTAACGAAATTATTTTCGACTTTTTCGACGGGCTTAAATCGCGCACCCGCGGTTATGCTTCGCTCGATTACGAACTCGACGGTTACCAGAAAAGCGACCTTGTGAAACTCGATATGTATTTAAACGGCGACGTTTGCGACGCGCTTTCGATAATCGTTCATAAAGACAAGGCTTATGCCCGCGGCAGAGCGATTGCCGAAAAATTAAAAGACGTTATTCCCCGCCAGATGTTCGAAATCCCCGTGCAGGCGGCGGTCGGCGGCAAAATTATCGCGCGCGAAACCGTTAAGGCTTTAAGAAAAGACGTTCTGGCGAAATGCTACGGCGGCGACATAACCCGTAAGAAAAAACTTTTGGAAAAACAAAAGGAAGGCAAAAAGAAAATGCGCCAGCTCGGTTCGGTAGAAATTCCGTCGGAAGCGTTTATGTCTATTTTAAAAATCGATTCATAGGAGACGGCGCCCCGTTGACGGCGTCCACGACGTTTCGTTTTCGGAAAAACAGGCACCGCCCAAATGTTTAAAAACAATATAAATAATGCAAATTAACAGCGTCACCCCTTGCTAAAAAGCAATTACAAATGAAAGCCGTCCCTGTGTAAGGGAAGGTGGCGCGCGACAGCGCGACGGAAGGATTGTAAAAAATGTTTGATTTAAAATTAAGCAACAATCCTTCAGTCAACTATCGTTGACAGCTCCCTTTACACAAGGGAGCCAATCATTAACATACCCTACCCGTCATCCTGAGCGATAGCCGAAGGATCAAGCGTAAGCGCAATGTTCGATATACGCCTACGGCTGGATGCTTCGACTGCGCCTATCGGCTTCGCTCAACATGACGAGAAACGACGGGCGACCAATGGTCACCCCTACGGGTTAAACAAACAATAAAAACCCGCCTATAAGTCGATTAACGACGTATTCGCATAATTAAAAACGCTGTTCTCATTCGTAAAAAACGGATTTTATAAGCACGAGCGATTAAAATCCGCAAGGGAACGACGCTATAAAGCAAATTAAATTCACACTTGATAAAATAAGCAACTATTGCCCTTTTACGGAGAATTTTATGGCAGGAATATACGTTCACGTTCCGTTTTGCAAACAAAAATGCACTTATTGCGATTTTGCATCATACCCCAAAGAAATAGGCAAAGCCGAAGCATATTTTGCGTGCATGCTTAAAGAGATTAACTCGCGCGCGCAGGAACTTAAAGGCAAAACTTTTAACACCGTTTATTTCGGGGGCGGCACGCCGTCGTTCGTAAGCGCGGGATATATCGCCGCAATCATGAAAAAACTTAACGAACGATTCGATATAGAAAAGGGCGCCGAAATCACGCTCGAACTTAACCCCGGCACCATAGACGAAGAAAAAGTTTCCGTTTATAAGCAAGCGGGTATAAACAGATTCAGCATAGGTTTGCAATCGGCTTACGACAAGCGGCTTTTATCGCTTAACCGCATACATACCGCCGACGATTTTAAAAAAGCGTGCGCGCTTTTAAAGGGCGAAAATTTCAGCGCCGACGTTATGATAGGGCTTGAAGACCAAAAAGAGCAGGAAGTTAAAGACACCATCGATTTAGCCGTGAATTGCGGCGCAAAACATATTTCGGTTTATGCGTTAAAGCCCGAAGAAGGCACGCCTATGTTCGGCAAATATTTAAACGGCGACCTTTTAAGCGAAGACGAAACCGCCGACCTTTACGATTTTGCCCGCGGATACCTTAAAACTTTGGGATTCGAACGCTACGAAGTTTCGAACTTCGCCCTGCCCGGCTATCGTTCGCGCCACAACTTAAACTATTGGAAGCGCGGCGAATACGTAGGTTTCGGGGTTGCGGCTTCGTCGTGCATAAACAACCGCCGATTCACCAACACCGAAAGCATCGACGAATACGTTCATTGCCTGCTTCACGACAAATACGCCGAAGTTTTTTCGGAACAGATAGAAGGCGACGAAATTATTTCGGAATATATTATGCTTGCCCTGCGCACGTCCGACGGCATAGACCTTGCCGATTATTTAAAGAACTTCGGCAGCGATTTTAAAGAAGATTTTAAATTCGAATTGAATAAAGAAAGCAAATATCTCGATATTTCGGATACGCGCGTAAAAATCAAAGACGAATATCTTTTTGTGCAGAACAACGTTATTATCAATTTTTTAAAGTAAATTTTTTAACCGGAACGCAAAATCGAATTATTTGCGAAAATTCGCATACTTAAACTTAAAGCCTTTCCCCTTTTTCGGGAAAGGCTTTTTTTATTTGATAAAAAACAATCGATTGATATAAAATTATAGGGGACTATTACGAACGTCCCGATGCGCGAATTATAGGTAGCATTTGACGGGCGATTCGTGAAAACAAATAAAAAAGCGGGCGATTCAAAGTCGCCCCTACGATTATAAATGGTTTAGATACCGTGCAAAAGGTAGGGGCGACCATCGGTCTCCCGCCCTATAAAAAAATTTGTAGGGGAAGGAACGCACGACGCCCCGTTTAAACAACAAAAAATGTAAATTCGCAGACTAAAAATCTTTTCTGCCCACTAAATAGTCTATATCTACCCCGAAATAATCGGCTAAAAGCCACAGCGATTTTATACTCGGTTCTTTTTTGCCGAGCAACCACGAACTTATGGTGTTTTGTTTTATTCCCGTTTTTCGGGCAAGCGCAACTTGCGTTAAGTTTTCGTCACGCATAAGTTCTTTAATTCTTTCGGCTACGATTATTTTCATGTTTATAACCCCTTTTCACTTGACAATTTAGCACCATGGGGATATAATTGTAAAAAATATCCCCTTGGGGATAATTAAAAAAGGAGAAAAACCATGAAAAAACTATTTACCGCCTTGGTTGTATGCTTGTTGATTTGCACATCTGTGCTTACCGCTTGCGGCAGCCCCGAAGAAAACTTTAAAAAAGCCACGCAAAAATTCGATAATTTTACGGTTGAAGCAAAATTTGAACCAAACCGCTCTCATTGCGATGGTTTTTATTTAATTAAAGCCGACAAAATGTTAAAATTTATAGAATATAGTTCATATGGACACATGATAACGGCTTATGCAAAATCAGAAAATAATCAATTTTTCTGTTACGACTTTTCAAATAAAAAATGGAAAATCGAAGACAATATAGATAAATTCAATGGCATTACTTTTTACTATATAGAACAAGACGTTATCGCTGCTTTAATGCATTCGTTTTTCGACGATTATACCGTTTCGAACGGCGAATACGTTTTAAAAGATTCTGCCCTTTCGGCATATTCTGAATATTTTTCGGGAACGCTTACAAGTTTTCGGGTTACCCTTAAAGGCGATTGCTTTGAAAAGGCTATCGCAATAGAACAAACAGGAACCGAGAGAATTCAATATACATATACGTTTTCGAACTTCGGCAGTTCTAAAATAGATATTAAATAATTCAAAGCGTTATAAAGCCTTTCCCCTTTTTCGGGAAAGGCTTTTTTTATTTAATAAAAAACAATCGATTGATATAAAATTATAGGGGACTATTACGAACGTCCCGATGCGCGAATTATAGGTAGCATTTGACGGGCGATTCGTGAAAATGAATAAAAATGTGGGCGATTCAAAGTCGCCCCTACGATAGAAAATTATTATTACGATAACAAAAACGTAGGGGAGACCATTGGTCTCTCGCCCCTATAAGAAAACTTTGTGGGGAAGGAGCCCACGACGCCCCGTTTAAAGAATAAACGAAGCCCTTTTGCGAGAAAGCAAAAGGGCTTAATTTAACTAAAAACTTAATTTTCCAAAGATAATTTTATGCAACGCGGTCAAGCTTTCCGTCGGACAATAAATAATAAGGGTTAGACGACGACACTTCGAACTTAACACCCGACACGCCTAAAAACGCGTTTTTGCCGATTTCGCTCGTGTTTGTGGGAACGTAAAAATAAGTGAGCGCGGTGCAATATGCAAACGAATAATCGCCGATGGTTTCAACCTTTTCGGGAAGTTTAACGCGTTCTAACTTGTTGCAACCCCAAAACGCGCTTTTTCCTACGGTTTTTAAGGTGTTGGGGCAAACGAGATCGACAAGCGAAACGTTACCGCTGAAAGCGCCGTCGCCTATTACTTCGAGCCCCTGCCCTTTATAAAAGTATAAAACGCTTAAATTTTTGCAACCTGCAAACGCATTTTTGCCAACTTTTTTAACGTTAAGCGGTAAATAAACTTCTTTAATGGCAGATTCTTCGAAACCGCCGTCCGCAACCGCTTCGACGGGTTTGCCGCCATGTTCCTTCGGCAGATAAACCGCTTCGGGCAGATTGCCGATGGAAGCCGCCTTAACCGAATAAGCCGTGCCTTCGTCGTTTAAAATAAATTCGAAATAACTGTCTTCGGTCGGCACGTAATCTTTGGGACCGAACGAACAAGCCGCCGCCGAAAACGCGATTGCAAGCGATAATGCAAGCACTAACGCGCCTGTTACGGATTTTACGAGTTTTTTCATAACTCACGCTCCTTATACGGTTTTATGGCTTCGAACGCGCCTACCCGCAAAAACTGCGACTTGCACGAACCCGCTCACTATACCATATACTATGTCTATTATACTTTTTAATTACGGTTTTGTCAATAAATTTTAAAAATATTTCGGCAAATGGCAAAAATGTATATTTTTCGGTGACGAAAAGCAGGTTTTTCGTGCGTTAACCGAAAAAAATCTGCCAAAAAAGCCTTAAAAGCGGCGCAAAAAACCGTTTTTTGCTAAATCGTGCCTAAATCGACCTGCGCTTTCGCGTTTAAATCGAGCCCCGCGAAATTGCCGTTTATATAACGTAGATACCCTTCGGCGGCAATCATCGCGGCGTTATCGGTGCACAAACCTTTTGGCGGAATAACCGCCGTTATGCCCGCTTTTGCCGCGCGCGAAGCAAGAGTTTCGCGCAAATAGCCGTTTGCGGCAACTCCGCCGCCAAGCGTTATCGTTTTTAAACCGCACGTTTTTGCGGCTTCTATCGCCTTTTCTACGAGAACGCCCGTTGCGGCGTGCTGAAACGAACACGCTACGTCGGCTTTATTATAACTTTCGCCTTTTTGCTCTTTGGTGTGAACGTAATTTATAACGGCGGTTTTAAGCCCGCTATACGAAAAATCGAACCCGCCCTTACCTTTCAGCATTTTTGGCATCGGCACTACGTTTTCGCCTTCGCGCGCAAGCCTTTCTATATTAGGTCCGCCGGGGTAATTAAGCCCTAAAACGCGCGCGACTTTATCGAACGCTTCGCCTACCGCGTCGTCGAGCGTGCCGCCGAGCACTTTGAAATCGTTGAAGTTTTCAACTTCGATTATAGCGGTATGCCCGCCGCTTGCAAGCACGCTTATAAAAGGCGGCCGCAGATTTTTATCGGCAAGATAAATCGCCGCAAGATGCCCGCGGATATGGCTTACGGGAATTATGGGAACGCCCAGCGAATAGGCAAGCGCTTTCGCATAAGAAACGCCCACCAGCAACGCGCCGAGCAGCCCCGCGCCGTAGGTTACGGCAACTGCATCGATATCGCTTAAACTTATACCCGCGTTTTTAATTGCGCGTTCTACCACTATCGAAACGGCGGCAGTGTGCGCACGCGAAGCGATTTCGGGAACTACCCCGCCGAACCTTATGTGTTCGGTCATCGAACTTTCTATCTCCGACGATAAAAGTTCGCATCTGCCGCGCAAAACGGCGCAAGCGGTTTCGTCGCACGACGATTCGATTGCAAGTATGACGGGATTTTCTTTTATGCCCCTTTGTTCAACGCGCTTTTCGTATAGCATTAAGTTTAGCCGAATCTTTTGTTTTTTTGTTGCGTATGGTTGCCGATTTGAATTATCGGGCTTCAAGATTTTTTAATTTAAGATTTTTTGAGATAATCGATTATAAACGGATCTAAATCGCCGTCCATAACCGCCTGAACGTTGCCTGTTTCGCAACCGGTGCGGTGGTCTTTAACCATCGTGTAAGGGCAAAAAACGTAAGAGCGGATCTGGCTGCCCCATTCGATTTTTTTCATCTCGCCCTTAATTTCGGCAGCTTCTTCCATTTTTTCGCTTTCGCGCTTTTCGATAAGTTTGCTCATAAGCATTTTCATCGCCTGTTCGCGGTTCTGCACCTGGCTGCGCTCGTTCTGGCAGGCAACTATTATGCCTGTGGGAATGTGCGTGATTCTTATAGCCGATTCGGTTTTGTTAACGTGCTGACCGCCCGCTCCGCTCGAACGATAGGTATCTACCTTTAAGTCTTCGGGGCGGATTATTATGTCGCCTTCGTCTTCGATTTCGGGCATTACTTCGACCGACGAAAACGAAGTGTGTCGGCGCGCGTTGGCATCGAACGGCGAAATTCTTACCAAGCGATGAACGCCCTTTTCGGCCTTTAAATAGCCGTAGGCGTTTTCGCCTTCTACTTTAAACGTAACGCTTTTTATGCCCGCTTCGTCGCCCGCAACTCTGTCGAGTTCGGTGAGTTTATAGCCGTGCTTTTCGCTATAACATATATACATACGATAAAGCATTTCGGTCCAGTCGCACGCTTCGGTGCCGCCCGCGCCGGCATGCAAGGTTAGAATTGCGTTCGACCCGTCGTATTTTCCGCGAAGAAGAGTTTGCAGCCTTAACTGCTCGATGTCGTTTTCGGCTTTTGCAAGGTCTTTTTCGATGTCTTCCGCCAAACTTTCGTCGCCTTCTTCTTCGGCGAGCGTTAAAAAGTCTTCTAAGTTATCAACGGCCTGACTCGTCTTGTCGAAAACGGCGAGTTTGTTTTTTACGTGTTGAAGTTTGCGCGAAATCGCGGTCGATTTTTCAAGATCGCCCCACACTTCGGGAAGTTCGAGAGAGGCTTCGAGTTCGCCCTTTTCTTTTCTTAAATTGTCAACGTCAAAGAGAGTACCCTGCCTCTTTCAGGGTGTCTTTGAGTTGGCGAAGTTTTTGAGTATATATATCCGTTCTTAACACTTTCGTTTCCTCGTAACAAATTAAATGGTAAATAAATATTGTCGGTATATTTTTGCCGTAAATCGATGCAAAGCAGATAATTTTTACGTTCGCTTTCTGTATATATTTTTTAAAAAAACGGGGGCTATAAGTCGATTAACGGCACTTTCGCCGTTTTTTAAGTTTTGCGCTTGGTTAAATTTACGCCTTAAACTGCCCGCTTTAAAAGCACTTAAAGACTATTTCAAAATTGCTTTAAAAAGCCGCTTATCTGCCGCAGCAGTTTTTATACTTTTTGCCGCTTCCGCAGGGGCAAGGATCGTTACGCCCCGGTATTCCCACGGGTTTACCCGCCTGACGGGGCGCGCTGTCGGCGCTGCCGCCGTTTTCGGTCAAGTTTTTGCGCTCGGTGCGTTCGGGGACGCGTTCGACTTCGATTTTCAAAAGATACTTCGCGGTGTCTTCCTGTATGCTCGCGGTCATTTCTTCGAACATATCAAGCGCTTCTTTCTTATACGAGTTAAGCGGATCTTCGTTGGCGTAAGCGCGGAGCGATATGCCGCGTTTCAGCCTGTCCATCGCGTCGATGTGGTCGATCCACTTGGTGTCTACTATTTTAAGCAGAATCATGCGTTCCACTTCGTGATAGTCGATACCCATTTCGGCGTAGCGCCGAATTTTTTCTTCGTAACATTCTTTAACTTTATCGACGGTGTGCGACAAAATGTATTCGTAATCCCATTTTTCAAGTTTATCGCGGTCGATATAAGCGGTGCCGACGGGGAGCGCGCGTTCTTCTAAAATTTTGTTAAGCGCGTTTTCGTCCCACGAAGCGGGATTTTGCGATACGTTTACGGTCTGTTCGAACAGCCCGCGGATAAAATCGGGGAAAAGGTTAAGCACGTCCTGATGAACGTTTTCGCCGCGAAGAACTTTCATTCTTTCGTCGTACATAACCATACGCTGACGGTTCATAACGTCGTCGTAACCCAAAATGTGTTTTCTTATGCCGAAGTTTTTGCCTTCGATGGTGCGTTGCGCGTTTTCGATGGAGCGCGAAAGCATTTTCGATTCGATAGGCGTGTTTTCGTCAACCTTGAAAGCCGCGTAAATCGACTGCATTCTTTCGCCGCCGAATCTGCGGGCAAGGTCGTCTTCTAACGAAATATAAAATCTCGAAGCGCCGGGATCGCCCTGACGGCCGGCACGACCACGCAACTGGTTGTCGATACGGCGCGATTCGTGGCGTTCGGTACCTAAAATGAACAAGCCGCCGAGTTCGGATACTTTTGCTTTTTCTTCTTCGGTAATTTTCGAGTGTTCGGCCAGAAGTTTGCGATATTCCGAACGAATAAGCGCGATTTCTTCGGGAACTTCCTGAATATAAGAAGTTGCGAGTTCTATCGAATCTTCGTCGATTCCGCGGTTTCGCAAATCTTGTTTTGCAAGATATTCGGGGTTGCCGCCGAGCAGAATATCCGTTCCGCGCCCCGCCATGTTGGTTGCTATCGTAACCGCGCCGAATTTGCCCGCCTGCGCGATGATTTCGGCTTCGCGGCGGTGGTTTTTAGCGTTTAATATCTGGTGTTTAACGCGGCGTTTCAATAACTCGCGCGAGATTTCTTCTGATTTTTCGACCGTTACCGTACCGACGAGAACGGGCTGCCCTTTTTCGTGAAGCTCGACGATTTCGTCGATTATCGCGCGAAGTTTACCTTTCGCCGTAGAATAAACGACGTCGTGATAATCTTTACGGATCATGGGCTTGTTGGTGGGAATTTCGAGAACGTCGAGCCCGTAAATGGTTTTAAATTCTTCTTCTTCGGTTTTGGCGGTTCCCGTCATACCCGAAAGTTTTTGGTAAAGGCGGAAATAGTTCTGGAAGGTTATAGTCGCCTGAGTCTGGTTTTCGTTGCGGATAACCACGCCTTCTTTCGCTTCGATTGCCTGATGCAAACCTTCGGAATATCTTCTGCCTATCATCAGACGACCGGTAAATTCGTCTACGATGATGATTTCGCTGTCCTGCACGATATAGTCGTTATCGCGCTTGAAAATGAAGTGCGCCTTTAACGCCTGCTGAATGTGGTGGTTGAGTTCGGCGTTTTCGATGTCGGCAATGTTATTAACCCCGAAAAACGATTCGGCTTTGCGTGAACCGCTTTCGGTTATCTGCACGCTCTTTTCTTTTTCGTCAACCGTAAAATCCTGATCGCGCTTTAAGGTGCGAACGAATCTGTCTGCCTGGGCATACATTTCCGACGATTTGTTACCCCTGCCCGAAATAATAAGCGGCGTTCTCGCTTCGTCGATTAAAATCGAGTCTACTTCGTCGACTATCGCAAATTCAAGCCCGCGCTGAACCATCTGCTTTAAACTTACCTTTAAGTTGTCGCGCAGATAATCGAACCCGAATTCGTTGTTCGTTCCGTAGGTTATGTCGCAAGCGTAAGCCGCGCGCTTCTGATCGTCGGTCATATCGTGAACGTTTACGCCTACGGTAAGCCCTAAAAATCTGTGAAGTTTGCCCATCCATTCGGCGTCGCGCCTGGCAAGGTAATCGTTTACGGTAACGATATGCACGCCTTTACCCGTAAGCGCGTTAAGGTATGCGGGAAGCGTTGACATAAGCGTTTTGCCTTCGCCCGTTTTAAGTTCGGCAACGCGCCCCTGATGCACGCAGATACCGCCCATAAGCTGAACTTTATAGTGGCGCATGTTTAAAACGCGGTGCGACGCTTCGCGCACTACGGCAAACGCTTCGTATAAAAGCGAATCGAGCGATTCGCCGCCCTGATAACGCTTTTTGAAAAGGTCGGTCTGGGCGCGAAGTTCTTCGTCGGTCATCGCTTCGTATTTAGGCGACATTGCTATTATCTTATCCGCCATAGAGCCTATCTTTTTAAGACTGCGGCGCGAATCGGCTTCTAAAATGTATCTTATAAGTCCCATATCAATTTCTCCGTTACGGTAGTTGTTTAAAATGGTTTTTTATTTAAAGCGGTTTTTATTTTTTCGGCGCTTTTCGCAAAACGCGCAGGCTCCCGCAATTTAAAACCGTTTATATAGTATTATATATTATTTTTTACTATAAGTAAAACGATTTAAACGCGATTTTTTTAAAAACAGAAAAAGCCGCCCTTAAAAAAGCGACTTTTTATGCGATTTTTATCTTTTTTTTAGCAAAGCGCAAGCATATCCCCGCACGCCCGAAAACGTTTTTTTGGCAAACCTGCTTTAAAGCGGTTTTAAACTACTTTACCAAAAGCAGGCAAAGCGCGGTTAAGCAAATTAAAAACGAAAAGTTTATTGCCGAAAACAAAAGCAGATATTTTTTGCGGTTTTGCGGATATTGTCTGCCGTAATGCCCGAGCGAAATCAAACTTGCAAGCGACGCGACTATCGTTCCCGCTCCGCCAACGTTTACGGCTAAAAGCAAACTTTTATAATCGCTTGTGAATTTCGATAAAAATATAGCCGTAGGCACGTTCGAGAAAAACTGGCAGGATATAACGCCCGTTAAAAGCGTGCTTTTACTTATAAGCGCGCCCACCACGTTCTGTACCGCCGCAACGCGCGACATGTTAGAAGCAAAAACGAAAAACATGCAAAAAGTTAAAAGCAAGCCGTAATCTACTTTTTTATACGCTTTATAATCGAAAAACGCCATTAAAACGGCAACAGCCAAGGTTACCGCCTTATAATCAACCACGCGCAGAACGGCAAGAATAGCCAAAACGAAAAAACAAAAATAAGCAACGCAGTTTACGGGTTTAATTTCGTTTTTTACTTCTTTTTTAAGTTCGAGTTCGTCGTTTTTAACAATCAGACAAAGCAAAAATATGGCGATTACCGAAGCGATGAACGGAATCCACATGATAGAAACGAATTCTGCCGTGCTTATATTATAAAACGAATATATGTATAAACTTTGCGGATTGCCGAACGGAAGTATCATACCGCCAAGGTTTGCCGCAATGTTTTGCATTATAACCGTAAACGCGCAATATTTAGGCTTTTCGCTTAACGAAAACACGTCGAGCGTAAGCGGCAGAAAGGTTAAAAGAGCCATGTCGTTGGCAAGAAACATCGAACTTATAAAAGTTATAAACACGAGAGATATAACTATATTCCGCTGTTTTTTTAACTTTTCGATGAACTTAGTTGCAAGAAACGTGAAAAATTTCATGCTTTTAAGCCCCGCTATAACGAGCATCATAACGAATAAATTCGAAAGGGTTTTCAAATCGAAATATTCCAAATACTTTTTATCGGGCGGAACGATAATCATCGAAACAACGGCGAGTGCCGCCGCGATTATCGGCATAAAATTCGCCGCAAAAAACGATTTTATTTTTGATTTTTTTACGTTTGTTTTGCTTATTTCCGCTTCCATTTTCTTAACCCGAAATTTTAAATCCGATTTTTTTACCAAAAACGAAAAAACGGCGCTTATTTTTAAAAAAGTGCGCTTATAAGCCCGTTATCGCACGTTTCGGAAATTTATTTTTAAATTCTATTTTGCGTTTACACCCGCTCTACTCACGGTAGAGCGGGTGTTTTTTACTCTACTTCGGCAAAAATCTACCTTCTACCCCGTTTAATTAAAAGTAGGGTGACAACCGAACAAAAAAGCGATATACTTGCAGTATAACCAAAGAAAAATTCCGCCGCGCCAAAACGAACCACAGGCATACGGCAGATAGACGATTTAAAACAAAAAGGAGAATAAACGCAACGTGAGCAAAAAAACGGCAACACTTATAAGAACGTTAACCGCCGCGCCGATACCGGCGCTTTGTCTGGTTATTATTTTAAGGCTAATACGCACCGATTTTTTTATAAACGACGTGCATTTTTGTTTGTTTATTTTCTTTTTGTCGGCGTTTCCCGCCCTTTCGTATTTGCTTTCGCGCACGGTGCCCGCTCTTAAAAAGGGCGGCAGAAACACAGAACGCAATCTCGCCATAATTTTCAGCGTTTCAGGATATATCGGCGCGTTTATAACGGCACTTGTCGGCGGCACTCCGAACGAAAAGGTTCTTGCCGCAACCTATCTTTTTTCGGCTGTTATAACAGCGGTTTTAACTCTCGTTAAGTTTAAAAGCAGCGGGCATACCTGCGCCCTTTCGGGCCCCGTGGCAATGCTTTGTTACAGCGTTAATTTTTGGTTTGCGTTCGGGTTTTTACTGCTTATACCCATTTACGCTTCGTCGATAAAACTCGGCAGACACACCTTTTGGCAACTTCTTGCGGGAACTGCGGTTCCGGTTGTCGCAATGCTTGTTTCGATAGCGATTTTTGCAGGTTTTTAATTAAAATCAATCAGCAAACGGCAACGCGGTTACCATTAAAAAAACACGCGCTTACCGGCAACGCTTAACATTATAAAACTATTCTTAATATATTGCAAGCACGCAAAAACGGGAACTCATAATTTGTTCCCGTTTTTTGTGTTTTTCGTTAAATTTTAAACCCCGAACAAAAATCGTTAGGGGTTTATTTTTATTTTTTTGTTATTTTCAGTTAAGGTTTGCGGGTTTTTTGATTATGTATTTATCCACCTGCTCGTTCTCGGTTAACTGTTCGGGAACTACAGACGGCAGAATGTATGCGGGAATGTTGCAGTTAAGCGTTATTTGCGAAACCGCCGCGCGCAAATATGGATATAAAACCACAAACGCTTCCGACAAAACGGCTTTCTGGTCGTTTTCGTCCCAAACAAAGCCTTCTTTAATTTTAAAAGTCCCCGCCAGAGCAACCTTTAAATCGAATGGAACGGGCGACGAGATGTCTTCGTTTATTTTTAAAACAAGGTTAACGAAAACGTTGTCTTCTTTTTTAGCGATTTTACATTCGATTTTAGGCTTAATCTGAAACTGCGAGTTAGGTTGAATAGACTCGTTGAATTTAAATTCGATTTCGTTTACGCGAAAATATACCAAAGATAGACATTTATTCATAAGTCAATACTCCGAAATTTAATTAAAATGCGCCGTTTTTGCGCAAACTGCGCTTTTGTCACAATTCATACACACATTTTATACATAAATTATAATGTGATTAAAAAACTTTGTCAAGGTTTTTAAGCGCAAATTAACAAAAATACAACGCTTTGGCAACAATCCGCATAAAAAGAGGCGCCCGTTTTAAACGGTTTCTCGCTTAATTTAATAACTTATCAGGCGAGCAGAAATCGAACGTCGCTCGGTTAAATAAAATTAAATAAGTTTTACGCCGTTTATAACCAAAGTGTATTTATAACCTAAAAACTCGGCGGCGCGGCGGCACATCTGCATCCGCGTGTGATAAATTTCGAAATAATCCATAACCGAACAGATTTCGTTGTTTATTTCGATAACGGTTTTTATAAAACCGCCCTGTACTTCGACGAACGAAGTTTCGGCCGCTAAGTTTACCCTATCGTGAATATTCGCACCTTCGGACGAAGTAATTTTGTTACGGACGCGGCTTTTATGCACGTCGGATTTATCGGCGATTATAAGAGCCGAACAAATGCGGTTTACCGGCACGCCGAACGCTTCGTCGTGATTGGCGATTGCCGCCATAATTTCGCACGCTTCGACAGGAGGCATACCTTTTCGCATAAGCAAGTTATACGCAAGAAGCGCGCCCATCTGTGCATGGTCGTTTCTGCCGACCGAATTGCCTACGTCGTGCAAATATCCCGCTATTCGTCCGAGTTCTATTTCGCGCTCGGTCGAGCCGGTAGCCATTAAAATTTCTTTAGTCCAGTTAGATACTATCGAACAGTGCCTTGCCGAATGTTCGGTAAAACTTAAAACCTCGATCTGTTTTGCCGCCGAGGATAAAAGCGCGGCTACTTCTTCGTCTTTTTTTATATCTTCGAAAACTATCATAAATGCCTAAATTTTTTCGTAATTCGTTAAGTATTTAATCAAAAAGCCCGCCTATAGGTCGATTATCGCACGTTTCGCAATTTTTATAAAACGCAACGCGAAAGTTTTCCGGCCTGTTTTTCGCTTGTTTTTCAAACCTTAATTTCTTCGACGAATATGCGTTTATAAATTTCTTCGTATTTGTCTTTATAAAACAAGTTTGTTCCGGGGGTGGTAATCGAAGCGGTTCCCGCCGCAACGGCGCAACGCAAAATTTCGTCGCGCGGGGCGTTTTGCTCTAACTTATAAGCGCAAGCCGAAATCATGCTGTCGCCCGCTCCGACGGTCGAATTAACCGCAACGGTCGCGCTTTTGCAATATAAATGCGTTTTTCCGTCGGTTAAAATTGCTCCCTTTCTGCCGAGCGACAAAAGCACGTTCTGCGCACCCCTGTCTATAAGGCGTTTTGCGCCTTCGACCATATTTTCTTTTGTTTCGTAAACGGTGTTGTTTACCGATTCCATTTCGGCAAGGTTGGGCTTAACCATATAAACTCCCGCCGAAAGCGCCCTTTTAAGTTTTTCGCCTTCGCAATCGACGATAATCTTGGTGCTTTTTGGCAGATTTTTGATAAGTTCGAGATAATATCCGTCGTCTACCCCCGCGGGGAGCGAGCCGCTGAGCACTGCAATCGACGCGTTTTCGCCGAGTTTTTTTACCTTTTGAATAAGTTCTTTTTGCTTGCTTATCGGAACGGCTTCGCCTTTATCGTTTATCTCGGTCATCATCGAATGATTATCGATTATCTTATAATTTATGCGAACGTTTCCGCTTGTAGTTACAAAATCGGGTTTAACCCCTTCGCTGTATAAACTTTGCAAAAATTGAGCGGCGTCGCGTTCGAACATAAAGCCCGTGGCGGTAACGTCGCCGCCAAGCCTGCTTACGCCTATGGCAACGTTCAAAGCCTTGCCGCTATACGTTAAAATTTTGTTTTCTATACGATTTACTTTGCCCACGTTCAGCGTTTGAAGTTCGACCGTGCAGTCGATGCTAGGGTTTGGGCAAACGGTTAATATCATATGTATTTTCGTCCTTTTAATTATTGATTATAAGTCTTGCGGCAGATTTCAACTTTTGCTCGCCCGCGCAAAAAAATCGAATTTATAAGCCTTGTTTTGAATAAGAACCGCATAAAACGGGCAAAAACAAATAAAAGGTAGCCATTTCGAGCAAAATGCCGCAAAACGCCCGCCCCCGAACAACCGGACGGGCGGGCATTTATATTTTATTTTTACGGTTATTCCGCTTTGGCTTCTTTGGCTTCTTTAATTATTTTTTCCTGCGCCTGCGGGGGAACTTCTTCGTATCTTTCAAACTTAGAAGTATACGAACCCCTGCCCTGCGTCATGCTTCTTAAATCGGTGGCGTATTTCATAAGTTCCGACTGAGGCGCTTCGGCTTCGACCACGGTTTTGTTTCCGCGTTTGTCGGTTCCGAGTATTCTGCCGCGGCGTTTGTTTATATCCCCCATAACGTCGCCGAGATAATCGTCGGGGATTACTATCTCGAGATGCATGATAGGTTCTAAAATACAGGGCGAAGCGTTGGCAACGCCTTCGGCAAACGCAAGTTTTGCGGCGGTTACGAACGCGATTTCTTTACTGTCGACGGGGTGATATTTGCCGTCGAACAGCGTGCATTTAAGGTTGACCATGGGATAGCCTGCCAGAACGCCCGATTTTATCGCTTCCCTTAATCCTTTATCTACCGCGGGAATGAACTGACGGGGAACGGCTCCGCCGACGACCGCGTCGACGAATTCGTAAACGCCGTCTTCAGCACCGGGTTCAAAGCGAACGTTACAAACGCCGAACTGCCCCGCGCCGCCCGATTGTTTTTTATGTTTACCTTCGGCTTCAGCGGTTTTGCGAACGGTTTCGCGGTAAGCGACGCGCGGTTCTTTAACTACCGCGCCGCAACCGAATTTGCTCTTTAACTTTTTAAGCAATACGTCGAGTTGGGTTTCGCCCTGAGTGCGGATAACGGTTTCGCCGGTTTCCGAATCTTTTTCGACCACGAAAGTAGGATCTTCTTCGCGCAGGCGGTTAAGACCTTGGAAAACTTTATCTTCTTCGCCGCGTTTCGCCGCGTCGATTGCCATCGTGAACATAGGCTGAGCAAACGTAATCGCGTCGTAACGAATGGGATAACTTTCGTCTGCCAAAGTGTCGCCCGTGCCGGTATCGGTAAGTTTGTTAACGGCGCCGATGTCGCCCGCCGTGATAAAGTCGGTAGGTTCTTGTTTTTTACCTTTCATAAAATACAAGCCGCCGATGCGTTCTTTTTCGCCGGTAACGGTATTAAGTACGGTGGTTCCGCTTTTAAGCGTGCCGGTGAATACCCTTATAAGGTTAAGTTTTCCCACAAACGGGTCGGCTATGGTTTTAAAAACCTGCGCGGTAACGGGGGTGTCTGCATCGCAAACTATTTCGTCTTCGACGTTAAGGATCGTGTTTACGCAATGTATCGGTTTTCTTTCTACGGGCGAAGGCATTATCGCCACGATTTCATTCATAAGGTTTATAACGCCCAAGTTTTGCGTTGCCGAACCGCCCATTACGGGAATGGTATCGCCCGAAAAAAGCCCGCGTTTTAAGCCGGTTATTATTTCGTCGTTCGAAAGCCAACCGCTATCTAAAAATTTCTCGATAAGTTCTTCGCTTGTTTCGGCCGCGGCTTCGGTCAGCCCCGCTTTAAGGTCGTCGAGTTCGCTCTTTAATTCGTCGGGCATTTTAATTTCAACCCTGCCGCCTTTGGTAAATTCATACGCTTTGCCCGAAATTACCGAAACATAGCCTTTCATTTTGCCGCCGTTTATGATGGGGGCGTGCATAGTCGCTATTTTTTTACCGTATAACGCGCGGAACGCTTCGACCGTCGCAACGTAATCGGAGTTTTCTTTATCTACACCGTTTATGAAAATCATAAGCGGAACATGTTTTTCAAGGCAATATTCAACCGCTTTTTCGGCGCCTACCGAAACCTGACCGTTTGCTTCGGCAACCAAAACGGCAGAATCTACCGCGCGCATCGCTTCTTCGAATTCGCCTTCGAAATCGAAAAATCCGGGAACGTCGATTATGTTTATTTTCACGCCGTCCCACACGGTGTAAGCGCACCCGAGCGACACCGAAATTCCGCGTGAAAGTTCTTGCTCGTCGAAATCCATTACGGTATTTTTTTCGGTAACGCTGCCAAGCCTGTCGATGCTTTTACCGTTAAACAGCATTGCTTCGGCAAGCGAAGTTTTACCTTCGCCGCTGTGCCCTATAAGCGCGATGTTTCTTATCATTTTTGCCCTTTCGTTCATGTTTTTTGTCCGTCCTTAAATATTTTTTCTTAAACGGGATTTTTTGCTTTATTAAGGGAGTTTTTCTTCGCCTTTTTAAGCCGGCCTTTACGTATTTTTTAAATTCGGGGTATTCCCGATTATATTTTTTAAAATGTAAAAGGCTGTACTATCCCGCACTACTTTACATTATACTATAAGCTTAAGAATATTTCAAGGGGTTTTTAAAAATTTTTTGTCTGAAATTAAAATTTTTTTTGCGAACTTTGTTTTTAAGGCGGTTTTAATGCGTTTTACGGCGCAAATCCTTGCCTGTTTCTGCGTTTTTTTGTATAATAAACGTAAAAATATAGTTTTGCGATTTTTTTATAGTTTTTTTATGATTTTATTTTTCGATACCGAAACCACGGGGCTTACCCCGGGGCATGTTATACAACTTTCGTACATAATGCTGAGAGGTGAAAACGTAACCGCCAAAAATTTTTATTTTTCGGTGCCGTTCGTGCCGCCCGATGCGGTTGCGGTGCATGGGCTTACCGCCGAAAAACTTAAAATTTTATCCGGCGAAAGAACTTTCGGCGAGTTTTTAGAAGAAATCGACGACGATTTTCGCGCCGCAGACCTTACCGTCGCACACAATTTCGCGTTTGATTATAAGTTTATGAGCGCCGAATTTTCGTATTACGAGCGAATTTTTCATTATAACGAAAGTTTCGATACCATGAAAAAATATACGCCGCTTTTAAAACTTCCGCGCGTGGGCGGCGCGGGATATAAATATCCGAAACTTACCGAACTGTCCGAATTTTTCGATTTATACCCTTACGATATAAGTCGGCGTTCTGCCGAACTTTTTAAGGGCGGCGACCTTGCGCACGACGCGCGATACGACGTTACCGCCACCTTTATGGCGTTTATGTGCGCGGCTTCGGTTCACCCTTGCACCGCCGAAGTTTTAAACGAGTTTATGTAAAAATCGCAATTTAATCATTACGGAAGCATAAAAAGCGGAGATAAGCAAAAATCGCTTATCCCCGCTTAATTTTTATATATAAACGTATTAACTTTATAAATAAATTTAATTTTAAAGCGGCAGGTCTTTTTTAACGAATTTAAGCAAGCCCGAAATATAGCCGCAAAGTCCGCAGGCGAGCAGAATCGCAAATTTCCATAGATACGCAAGCAAGGCACACGACTCCCGTAATCGTTTACAGCACGGACGTAGCAAGCAGCGAGCCGATTAAAAACAGCGCCTGCGTAAACGTGACCGTTTCGCGTTTTGTAGAAGTTGACAAATTTTCGACGTTTAAGTTTATTTTAAAAATACCCCCTCCGCGCCGTAATCTTTGGTTAAGTTTTTAACCTGAATAATTTCGTTCATAAACTCTTCCTTATCTGCCTTAAATAGTCTTTGGTCTGCTCGGTCACCCTGAAACTTTCAAGCGATTTTTGTATGGATTTTTTAAGCACGAAACCGCTTAATTTTCCGTTTGTGAAATACGGCAGAATTTGGCTTTCGTTTTTGCAAAGCGCCGTTGCGAAATACCACGCCTGCATCATTAAAATATAGTATTCTTCCGATTTTATGTCCGCAACCCTTTCGGCGTATTCGGGCATAAAGTCTTCGCCTAAAAAATGGCGCATAAGCATACCGATACCGAAGCGCACGGCAAACGTTTTATCCGATTTAAGCCAGCCGTCGATTGCTTTCAGCAACCCTTCTTTGTCTTTTTTAAGTGCGGCGGGCGTAAGTTGATCGCAGGTTGCCCAGTTGTCGATATAAGGCAAAAACTCGTTAATTTTTTCAAGGCATTCGTTAAAATCTTTAATTTCGCAAATCAAAAAATCGTGCAGGTTGTTTTCTTCGAAATATTCGTGCGGAACGCTTTTTAAAAACTCGTTTATTTCGCTCTTGTTTGCCGTTTTATAAATTTGTTTTGCCAAACCTTTCAGCAGCGGAGTTTTAACGCCGATAAAACTTTCGCGCGGTTTTTCGGGCGTAAGTTTAGACTGAAAGTCGGCGTATTTATCGTCTTTAACTTCAAACAACTTTTGCCTTATTTTTAAAACGAACTCGTTTTCTTTATTCATTTTTTGCTCCGTTTTTAAAAAAAGTCCGCCTATAAGTCGATTATTTAATGTTTTTTGATAATCAGATTATATTTTCAAGCATTTTTTTAAGGGCGATTTTTGCGTGTTCAAAGGTAAGCCCGCCCTGAATATACGCAATGTAAGGCTCCCTTAGCGGCGCGTCTGCCGAAAGTTCTATCGAAGCGCCCTGAACGAAGCACCCCGCCGCCATTATAACTTCGTCGGCATACCCCGGCATTTCGCTCGGACAAACGTTTACAAAACTGTCGACAGGCGAAACCTGCTGCACCGAATTTATAAAATCGATAAGTTTTTGCTTGTCGCCGAAAATTATCGAACGGGTTATGTCGTAAGGCATTTTTCCCGCCGCGGGAAGAGTTGTGTAGCCGAGATCTGCCATTGCTTTTCCGATAAGCATACTGCCCTTTAACGCCTGAACGACGACGTGCGGAGCAAGAAACAAACCTTGGTAAAAATATTGATAGCCGAACGCGTAAGAACCTTCTTCGCCGCCGATAGAAGGCGAAGTCAAACGCCCTTCTACAAGGTCGATAAATTCTTTTTTGCCCGCGATATATCCGCCCGTGGGCGCTATTCCGCCGCCCGCGTTTTTTATAAGCGAACCGCAGCACAAATCTGCACCTACTTCGGTAGGTTCGAGTTTTTCAACGAATTCGCCATAGCAGTTATCAACGAACACGCAACCCGAAAAACCCGCTTCGCGCGCGGCTTTTATTGCTTCGCCTATGTACGAAACCGACAACGCTTCGCGCCATTCGTATCCGCGCGAACGCTGAATATAAATCATTTTTACCTTGTGTTTTTTAAGGTAAGAAATCATTTTTTTAATATCGATTTTGCCGTTTTTAAGCGGAATTTTATCGTAAGAAACGTTAAAATCTTTAAGCGAACCTATGCCGTTTCCGCTAACGGTATCGCGCAAAGTATCGTAAGGATCGCCCGTAACCGAAAACATAAGGTCGCCGGGGCGCAAAACCCCGAAAAGCCCCACGGTTATGGCTTGCGTTCCCGAACAGATTGCGGGCGAAACTATCGCCTTTTCGGCGCCGAACGCCGAAGCGAAAGTCGCACACAAAGCGTCGCGGCTTTCGTCGCCGATGCCGTAACCCGTCGAGCCGTAAAAATGCCTTAACGCTATTTTGTTTTTCCAGAAGGCTTTAAGAACTTTTTCCTGATTATAAAGCGATATTTCGTCGAGCAAAGCGAATTGCTTTTTAAGCCCCGCTTCGGCTTTTTTAATTATTTCGTTTATCTTTTGTTGTTTTTCTACGTCTGTCTGCATTTTATTTTCCTTTAAAAAGTGGGGCTATAAGCCCGTTATCGCAACTTTCGCAGCTTAAAACGCACAGCGAAAATCACGGCTTGTTACAATTTAACGTTGCTAATTAAATATAAATTGTTTACGCGGTCAAACTATACGCTTAAACCATTTTTCAAGTTCTGTTCGGGTAATTTTTATTGCGATAGGTCTGCCGTGCGGGCATTTAAGCCCTAAATTATCCGAAACCTTTTTCATAAGCGCGTCGATTTCGCTTTTATCGAGTTTATCGCCGCCCTTTACGGCGTGTTTGCAAGCGGTTTGCATTAAAATTTCTTTTAACGTAAGCGGCACTTTTTCGCGCTTAAACGAGTTATCGTAAAGCAGATCGTCGAAAAACTTTTTAAGGTCGATTTCGCTTAAATCGACGGGCACCGCCGAAACGCAGAATCCGTTGTTCGAAAGCGCGTCGATTTCTATGCCTATATCCCTGAAATAATCGAGCCGTTCGTAAACGCCGTTAAAATCGTCGCTTGAAACGTAAAAGGTATAAGGAATTAAAAGTTGTTGGCGGATAACGCTGTTTTCGGTGACTTTTTTGCAAAATTCGTCGTATAAAAGTCGTTCGTGCGCGGCGTGCTGATCAATAAAATACATATCGTCACCGCGCGTAAAAATAAGATAAGTATTGAAAGCCTGTCCCACAAAAAAGTCTTGCGGCGCGATTTTTATTTCGGTTTGTTCCGATTTTTGCTTTTCCGCTTTTTCGCGTTCTAACTTTTCGATATATTTTTTATTTTCGGCAAAAACGTCAACTCCGTCTTCGGTTTCGAAACTGCCCGCATATCCGCCGAATTTGCCGAAATCGTTTAAACTGCCCGCCCCGTCGCTTGCAACGTCGCGCACGGTAGCTCTTATAAACGCGTTTTCGTTTGCAGCTTTTTTATACGCAACAAAATCGTTTTGCGCATTATAAGACTTTCCGTCCATCGGCGAGTCCGACACGCGCGAAACGTTCTTAGTTCCGTTCGATATTCTGTCGAAACCATCGATAATGGGCTTATAGGCGGGTTTTTGATAATTTAAGCCGCTTTCTGTAAATTTCGAAAACGCGTTTTTTTCGCCTTGAACGGCGGCTGTTTTTTCGTCGGTCGTAACGTTTTTAGTTTCGTTTGAACTACTTATAATCCCATCGTCTTTTATAATATTTACTGCTTCCGAAACGCCGTCCAATACCTTGGATACCGCAGAATAAACCGACGAATAAACTATCTGATTATTCGAAAACCTTACTTCTGCCTTTCGAGGGTGAACGTTTACGTCGACCGCTTCGGGCGGAATTGATAAATTAAGAACGTAAAAAGGATATTGCCTTTTCATAAGGTAACTGCCGTATGCGTTCTGCACCGCCACCGAAACGGTTGAATCGGTAACGCACCTGCCGTTTACGATTAAAATCTGAAAGGCGCGCGTGGGCTTCGTGAAAGTGAGTTTGCCGATAAAACCTTCGAGTTTTATGCCGTTTTTTTCGCTTTCTATCATAAAGCATTGTTCTAACGTTTTAACGCCGTAAACCGCCGAAACGCACTCTTTAAGCCCGCCGCCGAACGTTTCGAGCATAGTTTTGCCGTTTATAATAAGTTTTATCGAAGCGTTGGGGTTAGAAAACGCGAGTTTGGTAACGGTCGATAAAATTTCGCCTTCTTCGGCGCGGTCGGTCTTCAAAAACTTCGCGCGCGCGGGCGTGTTGTAAAACAAGTCGCGGCAAATAACCGTTGTGCCCGTTTCACAAGGGTATTCGTAAACTTCGCTTATTTCGCCGCCTATGCAGTCTATCGCGTAACCTATCTGCTCATCTTTCGTTTTCGAAATAATCTGCGCTTTGGTAACCGCGCCTATCGAAGCGAGCGCTTCGCCGCGGAAACCGAGCGTTAAAATAGAATCGAGATCCGAAGCCTTTGCTATTTTGCTGGTTGCGTGCGGCAAAAACGCACGCGGAAGTTGGCCTTTTTCTATTCCCGCCCCGTTATCGCGCACCGTAACCGACGAAATTCCGCCGTTTTCCGCTTCGATTTCGATTTTCGTAGCACCCGCGTCGAGCGCGTTTTCTACGAGTTCTTTAACCATCGAAGCGGGGCGCTCGACTACTTCGCCCGCGGATATTCTGTTATAAACGCTTTTATCTAGTAAATTGATTTTTGCCATAATTTATCACGTTTTTTTTATTGTTTTTATTGTTTTTATTTGATTTTTCTTTTTTATTTAAGTTTTTCTTTAAGTTCGCACACTAAATCGAATGCCTGACGAGGCGTTAAATCGTCGACGCAAACGTCTTTTAAAATCGCTTCGACTTCGCTAAACCGCTTTTCGCCGTCCGCCGAGCCGAAGGCGTAATTGTCGAAAGTATTTTCAGCCGAAGCGGTGCCGCGTGACGAATTTTCGCCCGACGTGCCGTTTTCTTCGCATCGATAAGCGGCGGCTTCGTCGCACGATAAAAGCGCGTCGCCGTTTTTTGCAAGGTCGTTTTTTTCAAGCCGTTTTAAAATAACTTTCGCCCTTGCGGTAACTTCGCCCGGCACGCCGGCAAGCGCGGCTACTTCGATACCGAAACTGCGGTTTGCGCTTCCGCGCATTATTTTGCGCAAAAACAAAATACCGCCGTCTACTTCTTTAACGGTTATTTTATAGTTTTTAACCCCCTCAAGCACGCCTTCGAGTTCGGAAAGTTCGTGATAGTGCGTAGCGAACAGCGTTTTTGCGCGCACCTTTTTGCAAATGTATTCAACCACCGCCCACGCGATAGAAAGCCCGTCGTAAGTGCTGGTTCCGCGCCCCACTTCGTCTAACACGAGCAAACTTTTTTTGGTTGCGGCGCGCAGAATAAGCGCCACTTCGCTCATTTCGACCATAAAAGTACTTTGGTCGAAAATAAGGTTGTCGCTTGCGCCCACGCGGGTGAAAACGCGGTCGGTTAAAGGAACTCTTGCCGAGCGCGCGGGAACGAAACAGCCGACGTGCGCCATAATCGTTATAAGCGCCACCTGCCGCATGTACGTGCTTTTGCCCGCCATGTTAGGGCCCGTGATGACCATCATGTTATTTTCGTCGCAGTCGAGCAGGGTGTCGTTTGCGATAAAGCGTTCTTTGCCGATGCGCTCGACGACGGGGTGTCTGCCGCCCACGATGTCGAGCGGTTTGTCGCTTTCGATAATTTCGGGGCGAACGTAATCGTATTTTTTAGAAACGTAAGCAAACGAACAAAGCACGTCAAGCGAAGCGAACGCCTTGGCTATGGTTTTAAGCGTTTCGATTTTTTTAACGAGCAGCCCTTTAAATTTTTCGAAGATTTCAAGTTCTAACCTTAGCGCTCTGTCCTGCGCGCTTAAAATTTCGTCTTCGAACTTTTTAAGTTCTTCGGTTATGTATCTTTCGCCGCCCACGAGCGTTTGTTTGCGAATATAATCGTAAGGCACTTTGTCTTTAAACGAATTAGAAACTTCGATATAATACCCGAACACGCGGTTATAACTTATTTTTAGGTTTTTAATGCCCGTGCGGTCGCGTTCACGCGTTTCTATCTCTTTAAGGCACTTATCTCCCGACTGCTTTAAATTGCGCAGTCTGTCTAAATTTTCGTCGAATCCTTCGGCGATAAAATCGCCGTCTTTATAGTTTACGGGGCAATTTTCTTTTAAACCGCGGCGCAAAAGTTCCACGAGTTCGCTCTCGTCCGAAAGCGAATTCCTTATGTTTTCGAGCGCTTGGCAACTAAACCCCGAAAGATTTATTTTAACGGTGGGGATAACCGCAAGCGAATGCCACAGCGTTTCCATATCCTTAGGCGTAACGTTGCCGTTCGAAACGTTGCCCGCAATGCGCTCGATATCTTTAACTCCGCAAAGTTCTTCGCGTATCGCAGACAACACGACCATGTTTTTGTAAAGGCTTTCAACCCCGTCGAGCCGCGCGTTTATCCTTTCTTTATCGTTAAGCGGAAGTAAAATCGCGTTTTTAAGCGCCCTTGCGCCCATCGCCGTTTTGGTTTGATCGATAACCCAAAGCAGGGTTCCGTATTCCCTCCCGTCACGCGAAGATTTGATTATTTCGAGATTTTTAAGAGCCGTTGCGTCGAGTTGCATGTTTTCGCCGCTGCGCTCGATATTTATCGAACTTACGTTTTCTACCGCTCGCTTCTGCGTTTCTTTAAGATATTCGACGAGCGCGCCCGAAGCGCATATTATTTCGGGCTTTTCTTCGACGTCGAACGCTGAAAGGTCGCGCACCTTAAACTGATCTGAAAGAGTGCGGCGCGCCGATTGATACGAATAGGCGCTATCCGTATATCTCGACGGCGAAGGCAGAACTTTATGCGCGAACACCGGCGCGGCTTTTAGTTTTAAAAAGCCTTGATCGTCGGATATTACTTCCGACGGCGAAACGCGGGTTAAAAGGTCGTAAAGGTCGTCGGCACAATAAACCTCGCGCGCGAAAAACTCGCCCGTGGTTATATCCGCCCACGCGCACGCGGCGTAAACTTTTTCGTTCGTTTTTCCGCCGAAATTTCCGCCCTCCGCACTTTTTGCACCCGATTCGCCTGCATTTAAAGCACCCGATTTTTTGACTATCGAAAAATAAACCGAGCATATAAAGTTGTTGCTTTTTTCGTCGATTTGTTCGGGTTTTATAAGCGTGCCGGCGGTAACTATGCGGATAACGTCGCGTTCGACAAGCTGTTTGCCTTTGGTGGGTTCGGTAAGTTGTTCGCATATCGCCACCCTGTGCCCGAGTTTAACAAGCCGTGCGATATATTCGTCGGCGGCGTGATAAGGTATGCCGCACATAGGCGCGCGCATAGGCTGTTTGGTTTGCTCGTCCGTGCCGCACGCGCGCGACGTAAGCGTAAGTTCCAAAAGTCCCGAAACCAAAATCGCGTCTTCGAAAAACATCTCGTAAAAATCGCCTAACCTATAAAAGATTATGCAATCGTTATATTGTTTTTTTATTTGTTTATAATGCTCCATCATGTCGGATAAAGCCATAATTTCACCTTCCGCTGCGGTTTTTTAAAGTGAGATTTAACGTAAAATTCTATTGTTTTGGGTTTTATTTTAACGTTTTTTCGGGTTAATCTTCAACCTTTTCGCCGTAAAGCGAAATCCCCACGGTTTTGCCCACTTTTATGTTGACGAAATTGCCTTTTTCGTTTTTGTCCGATTTAAAATAGCCCATTCTGCCGTATTCGTCGCGCCCGAGATACATATCCTTTTTCTCGTCGTAATCTTCGCACAAAATTTCGACCGTTTTGCCTTCGTAAGTTTTCGAAAAACGCGCGGTTCTGTCGTTTTGCTCGGCAACCATACGCATAATGCGTTGTTTAGAAATTGCGGCGGGAATCTGCTCTTCCATTTTTGCGGCGGGCGTGCCTTCGCGCGGGGAATAAACGAACATAAACGCCGAAGCGAAATTCACGCGCTCCATAACGTCGAGCGTGTCGAGAAAATCCTGCTCGGTTTCGGTGGGAAAGCCCACCATAACGTCGGTCGAAATTGCGCAATCGGGCATATATTTTTTAATCATGTCGATTTTTGCGAAATAGTCGTCGCGCGTGTATTTGCGGTTCATAAGTTTAAGCACGCGGTCCGAACCCGATTGAAGCGGCAGATGTATGCTGTGGCAGATATTTTTATGCGCCGCCATGGCTTTAACCAAGTCTTCGGTTAAATCCTTTGGGTGGTTCGACATAAATCTTAAACGATATTTGCCCTTAACCTGTTCGCAAATAGCGTTTAAAAGCGCCGCAAAATTCTGATTTTCGCCGTATTCTTTGCCGTAAGAGTTTACGTTTTGCCCAAGTAGCGTAATTTCTTTATACCCTTCGGTAACAACCTGTTTAACTTCTTCTACCACTTCGGCTATCGGGCGCGAATGTTCCCTGCCCTTAACGTAAGGCACTATGCAATAAGTGCAAAAATTATCGCAACCGTAAATTACGTTTATCCAGGCATTGGGGTAACTTGCGCGCTTTTTATAAAGCCCGTCTTCGGGTTCGTCTGTTTCGACAAGGCGGATTATCGACTTTTTGCTTTTGCTCTTTTCATCGAGCATTTTTGCGAAATCGGGCAGATTATGCGTGCCGAAAATTATATCGACAAACGGAAATTTATCGTGCAGTTTTTGCGCGGCTTCGGGCTTTTGAGTCATGCATCCGCCCACCGCGATTATAACGCCGCGGTTTTTCTGTTTGTATTTTTTAAGCGCGCCGATATGCCCGTAAACTTTTTGCTCGGCGTTTTCGCGTATGCAACAGGTTACGAACGCTATTATCTGCGCATTAAGCGGATCGTCGGTTTTTTTATAACCAAGCTCTTCTAATATTCCCGCAAGTTTTTCGGCTTCGTGCAGATTCATCTGACAGCCGTAAACGTATAAATAGTAATTTTTCTGCGCGTTTTCGTCGGCGGCGTTACGCGCGCCCGCGCCCATGTGCGTGCTTATATCCATATTCATGTTTATAATTATACTAAAACACGCGTCAAAATTCAAGGAGTTTTTTCGCTTTTATAAAAAATGAGCGCGCAAAAAAATTTGTTTGCGTAAAAATTAAACAAAGTTAAGGCGGTTTTACGGCATATTAACCGTTATAAAGCGCATAATAAGTCTGCCATGAAAGTATTAAAAAAAATTTTGCTTTATTTTTGCGTTTTGCTTTTCGCCACCGCGGCGGCGGGCGCGGGATTTTATTATTTTTGCACTTCGGATTACGATTTTAACGCCGAAAAACTGTTAAAAAGCGGCGTGAGCGTAACTTTTTTCGATAATAGCGGAAAGGAAATTTCGGCGGATTTGTTAAGTTCGGATAATGTGTCGACGACGGCGAGCGATCGCGGCGAAGAAATAAATATTTGCGAAAAAACGGACAAAAACAGCGAAGAAACGTTCGACGAAGTAAAAACCGCAAACGCAAAGTTCGAAAGCATAGACGAACTGCCCGATTTTTTGCCGGGCGCGTTTATCGCCGTCGAAGACAAGCGATTTTATAAGCACGGAGGTATAGATTTTCGCGCGCTTATCCGCGCCGCAAAAAACAACGTTTTAAGCGGTAGTTTTAAAGAAGGCGGCTCTACCATAACTCAGCAACTTATAAAAAACACGCATTTAAGCGGCGAAAAAACGTTTAAACGCAAACTGCGCGAGTTAAAACTTACTCTGCAAGCCGAAAAACAATTAACTAAAAAGCAAATTTTATATTATTATTTAACCACAATTTATTTCGGCGAAAACTGTTACGGCATAGAAAGCGCGGCGCAAAACTACTTTGGAAAACATGCGAAAAACCTTGATTTAAACGAGTGCGCTTCGCTTGCCGCAACCGTAAAATCGCCCGCCTATTATAACCCGAAAAAACAGGCTAACGCAAAGCGAAAAGACCTCGTTTTAACGCTTATGCATAATCAGAAATTAATTTCAAGCGAGCAATTTTCGGCGTTTTACGGCAAAAACGTAGAAATAACCGAAAAATCGAACGCCAAGTGTGAATATTTTTCGGGCGCGCTCGAAGAAATATATGCAAAATTCGACCTATCGCCATACGAACAATCGAACCTTAAAATTTACACTTACTTCGACAAAAAAACCTATAAAAAACTCGAAGAAGTCTTATCCGACTACCCCGAAAACGCTTCGGCTTCGGTAATCACCCAAAACGGCGAAATTATTGCTGAAATAGGGTGCGCGGGCGAAAAACGCTCGCCTGCTTCGACAATTAAACCGCTTCTCGTTTATGCGCCCGCAATCGAAACGAAAACCGTGTGTTTAGCCACAAAAATCAACGACGAGCGCACCGATTTTTCGGGATACAGCCCTAAAAATTACGGCGACGTTTACTTAGGCGAGGTAAACGTTAAAGACGCTCTTAAAAAATCGCTTAACGTGCCGGCGGTAAAAATTTTAAACGCCACGGGGCTTAAAAAATCTGCCGGATACGCGCAAAAAGCGGGCGTTGAAATTACCGATTTAAGTTTGGCAAGCGCTTTGGGCGCGATAGGCGAAGGCATAAATTTAACAAAACTTTGCGGCGCATACACCGTTTTTGCAAGCGGCGGCGAATATTTTTGCCCAAGTTACGTTAAAAAAGCGATTTCGGGCGGCAAAGTTATTTTCAGCGGCGAAAAAAATTTTAAAAACTCCGCCGCAAACAGCGGCAACGAAAAAGGTAAAGATGCGAAAAACAAAAACGCGTGCGGCGAAACTTCGGCTTGCGGCGTAAAAGTTTTTTCGTGCGGAACGGCGGCACTTATAAACGAATGTCTTGCGGAATGTGCGCAAAGCGGAACGGCGCGCGCCTTAAACGGTAAGCCTTATACCGTGTGCGCGAAAACGGGAACGGACGGCGACAAAAGCGGCAACAACGACGCTTACACCGTAGCATACACGGCAAGCCACGTTATCGGCATAAGATTTTCGGGCAAAAACGGCGAAAAACTGCCCGATTTTATAACCGGCGGGTACGTTGCCGAATATACTTCGCGCTTTTTAAACGAATTTTATAAAAACGCCCCGCCCGCCGATTTTAAACAAACCGACGAAATTATTAGCGCGGATATTTGCCGCGTCGGTTACGACGACGGAAAAATAATTTTAGCAGACCCCAATGCACCCGAAAAATACGTTTTGCGTTTCGACTTTTTAAAAGACGGACTGCCCACCGAAACTTCGACCGAATTTTCGCGCCCGCGCGTTTTAAACGGCGAAATTAAAGTTAAAAACGGCGCGGTAGAAATATCTCTCGAACGTAAAAACTTCGTTTGCGCCGAAATTATACGAAGCGACCAAAGCGGCAGTAAAAAAATAACCGACCTTGTTTCGGACGGCGGTTTTACCGACGGCAAGTTAAATAACGGCACCTATTCGTATTCGGTTATACCCTACGTTTTAGCTAAAAACGGCGAAAAAATTTACGGCGACGAAAAGTTTTTGGGCACGGTTATAATCTATGACAAAATAACCGACAACGACTGGTGGAACGATTAAAATATTATATAGTCGCTTTAAAAATCAAACAAAAACAGCGGGAGACCAACGGTCTCCCCTACGTTTTTTGGCTATGAACAATAATTTTCAACCGTAGGGGCGGTCAGCGGCCGCCCGCCCTATTCTTTATTTTAATTATCGTAAGCGATACGAATCGCCCGTCAAAATTTACCTTAAAACCAAGCAACGGGACGTCGTGGGCGCCGTCCTCTACAAAACATCTTTTTATAAAAAACCCGCCTATAAGTCGATTAACTAACACTTCGACCTATAACAAGTTTAAATTTTTAATTTTGATTATTACGCGCACGCATATTAAATAACGTCGTATTAAAAACGTTAATCTTCTATTCCGACAAGATAATCTATTGAAACTTGAAAGACTTTAGCCAATGAAATAAGATTCGACATTTTCGGTTCTCTCAATCCGTTTTACCAAAGGCTTATAACACCCTTACTAACGCCTGTTGCCTTTGAAAGTTCAACTTGCCCGATGCCTTTTTCATGCCGTAACTCTTTCAATCTTTCACAAAAAATATTATTCATACAAAAATTATCTCACAATTGTAAGAAAAATACTTGACTTCTTACTTTTGTAAGATTATAATTAAATCATAAAAATTGGAGGATATGTTATCTTATGAAAAAACTCATCTCTTTAACACTTACACTGCTTTTATGCTTTTGCGCGGTTTATTCGCTTACCGCTTGCGGGCAAAACAGCGCTGTAGGTAATTATGAGACCTATTACGTTTTTGACGGCAAAAAATTATATAAAGTTGGTGACCTGTATCTCGGCTCTGAACTGAAGAATGACTATGTAAGCGCAAAGGTAAACAATGACCACACTTTATCCGTAACACGACACGACGACGGAGTCACGTATACGAATGAAGGAACGTGGGCCCAGCAGAATGACCTTTTATACCTTTTTGACGCTGGAGGAGGAGGATACTCTGCAATTGTAAATGACGATTTCGTATATGTATACATAAGCGGCAATTTTTCAATATGCTTAAAAAAACAATAATAAAAAACCTAAATAAAGAACGCAAAAAAACACTGCAAATTATAGAACGCAGCACATAATAATAAACAAAAAGCCCGCCTATAGGTCGATTATCAAGGGTTTCGACCTTTAAGCGGGTTTTTTATTTTAATTTGTTTTTTAGTTTTAGTTTGCCGATTCGCCGCGCTGATTTTCGCAAACGTTCCCGACCGAAAAGGCTTCTTCTTCGGCGCCGTCGTCTTCGTTATCTGCGGCGGAATTTTGCAACGCGTAGGCGTTTATAATCTGTTCGATGCGGGTTAAAACCAAATCTTTACCCAAGCCGCTTTCGTTCGAAACGGCAATAACGTTGCCTTCGCCGAGCGCTAAAAAATCGGCGATTTTTTTTGCGGCGGGTTTAACGCGGGTTTTTGCAAGTTTATCCGCTTTTGTGCATATAACCGTGAACGGAATTATGTAATGGTTTAAATAGTTTATAAAATCTACGTCGTCTTTCGAAGGATCGTGGCGGATATCAACAAGCGCAAGCGCGTGATAAACGCCGCCCTTTTTAAAAAAGTCTTCGATAGATTTTGCCCATTTTATTTTTTCGCCTTTCGAAACCTGCGCAAACCCATACCCCGGTAAATCGGCAAGAACGAAATTACCCATGTCGAAATAGTTTACGAGCCGAGTTCGCCCCGGTTCGCGCGAAGTTTTTGCAAGTTTTTTACGCCCCGAAATCATGTTTATAAACGAACTTTTGCCCACGTTGCTTCTGCCGCAAACCGCTAAAACGGGCTTATCGAAAGTCATAAAACCGCTTTTATCGGCGGCGGATTTTAAAAACGTTGCGTTCGTTATTTGCATAATTTCACCTTTCGTTTGTTATTTAAGCCCCTTTTTTAACTTTTTTTTAGTTAAATTAAGCCTTTACGTTAAAGCCTTCGATGGCGTGACTGAACACTTCGGATACTTCTTTTACGGGAATAAAATTCATTTTCGCGCGGATATACGCGGGAATTTCTTCTAAATCTTTAACGTTTGCTTCGGGAATTATTATGGTTTTAATGCCCACGCGATAGGCGGCAAGCGCCTTTTCTTTAAGCCCGCCTATGGGCAAAACCTTGCCGCGAAGGGTAATTTCACCCGTCATTGCAACTTTTTTGTTTACTTTTTTGCCTGTAAAAGCCGAGAATAAAGCGGTTGCCATGGTTATCCCCGCGCTCGGTCCGTCTTTGGGGGTTGCGCCTTCGGGAACGTGAACGTGAATGTCGCGTTTTTCAAACAAGCTTTCGTCTATTCCGAACTTTTCGGCGTTGGCGTGAATATACGAGATAGCGGCTCGCGCGCTTTCTTTCATAACGTCGCCGAGTTTACCCGTTAACACGATTTCGCCCTTGCCGTGCATAAGCCCCACTTCGATAGTAAGAGTGGTGCCGCCGACCGCCGTCCAGGCAAGCCCCGTTGCCGAGCCTACTTCGTTTTCGTAAACTTCGTCGTCGCCGAGGAATTTTTTTGCGCCCAGATATTTTTCGACGTTTTTGGCGGTCACGAGATATTTTTTGTTCTTATTTTGGTCGTTTTCGGCAACTTTGCACGCGATTTTGCGGCAAACGCCGCCTATTTCGCGCTCTAAATTTCTTACGCCCGCTTCGCGCGTATAGCCTTCGATTACGGTTTTAATTCCGCTTTCCGAAAATTTTACGTTCGCTTCGTCAAGCCCGTTTTCTTTAAGTTTTTTAGGCACTAAATAGCGCGCGGCTATCTGCACTTTTTCTTCTTCGGTATAACCGTTCAGTTCGATTATTTCCATTCTGTCGAGCAGCGGCGCGGGAATGGTTTCGAGCGAGTTTGCCGTGGTTATAAACAAAACCTTAGACAAATCGTAAGGAATTTCGATATATCTGTCGCGGAAATCGACGTTTTGTTCGGGATCTAACACTTCGAGAAGCGCGCTTGCGGGATCGCCGCGCAGATCCGACGAGATTTTATCGATTTCGTCGAGCAAAAACACGGGGTTTATCGTGCCGGCCTGCTTAATTCCGTAAATAATGCGCCCCGGCATTGCGCCGATATAAGTTTTGCGATGCCCGCGGATTTCGGCTTCGTCTTTAACGCCGCCAAGGCTCATGCGAACGAACTTTCTGCCGAGCGCCCTTGCAACCGAAGCCGCCACCGAAGTTTTACCTACACCCGGGGGACCGACAAGACACAAAATAGAGCCGTTTATTTTTTTGGTAAGTTTTAAAACGGCAAGATATTCTACTATTCTGCTTTTAACTTTTTCAAGCCCGAAGTGGTCGGCGTTAAGAATTTTTTCGGCTTGTTTTAAATCGCTCGTGTCGGTGGTTTCTTCGGTAAAAGGCAGGTCGATAATCCAGTCGATATAAGTGCGCAAAACGGTGTAATCGGGCGAAGACGAACTCATTTTCGACATGCGCGAAAGTTCTTTTAACACCTTTTCTTCGCTTTCTTTGGGCATGTTTTTGGCTTTTATAGCCTTTTCGAGTTCGAAAAGTTCGCTCTCGTCGTCGCCGAGTTCCTGATGAATAGCCTTTAACTGTTCGCGCAGATAATATTCTTTCTGCCCTTTTTCAACGCTTTTTCTCACCCTGTCCGAAACGCGCTTTTCGACTTCCGCGATTTCGAGTGCGGAAGAGAGTAGCCCCGCCAAAAGTTCGAGCCGCGTTTTAACCGAAACTTCTTCGAGCACGCGCTGTTTGTCTTTTTCTTTAAGCGACGAGTTAAACGCCGCCACGTTCGCAAACACGTCGGGATCGGAAAGCGCCAGAATGTTGTTGGCTACTTCCGACGAGCCGGTTTTGTCGTTTAAAACGTATTCTTTATATTTCTGGCGGGTTAGGTCGAACAGCGCCTGCGTTTCGACGTCGTCGTCGTAAACGGGCAAAGTTTTTTCGACTACTACCGCGAAAAATTCGTCGGTTTTAACGTATTTTACTATTTTCGCACGATAAAGCCCTTCGATATGCACGCGGACGTTGTCGCCCACGATGTTTATCGAACGCTTTACGTTGCATATAACGCCCGTTTCGTAAATGTCTTCGGGAACGGGATCGTCGTATGCCGATTCTTTTTGGGTAGCCACGAAAACGTTGCTGCCCGTGGTAGACGCATAGTTGAGCGCGGCGAGCGATTTAGCCCTGCCTACGTCGAACGTCGTGTATACGTTGGGGAACACCACCTTGCCTTTCATGGCAATCATGGGTATTGCGCCCAATGCTTTTATTTCATCGCCGACGGCAACCCTTTCGGTCGAAACGTCGCCTGCGTCGTTTTTTACGTTTTTTGTTTCTGCCATAATTTTGTTCCTGCTTTTAGTTAAAATTGTTGATGTTCGCGCACTTTTTGCGCTGCGAAATGGTCTTTTCTCTCTCGCTTTTAAGCGTGCTTAAATTTTATTAAAGCGCGTTTATAAGTTTTAAAATTATTTCGGTGTGCATTTTTGCCGCCGATTTAACGTATTCGTTAAAATCGAACCCGTCGCAATCGTCGCTTACCGATTTTACCATTAAAACGGGAACGCCGTTTCTGCTCGCCGTTATCAAAACGCCCGCCGCTTCCATTTCGCAAACGTCGGCGTTAAAGGTTTGTTTAAGGTATTTTTTGGTATCGTCGTCGCCCACGAACTTATCGCCCGAAGCGCAAATTGCAAGTTTAATGTTTGGGCAAACCGAACGCAAAACGCTTAAAAGTTTTTCGTCGGCGGGAATATACGGAGTTTTAAACCCGTCGTAAGTGCCTGCGGGCACCCCGTCTACCGCCGAAGTGTCGAACCGATAATGCACCACGCTTTTTATCGCCGCGGTATCTAAAAGTTTATATTTTGGGTTTATTTTTCCGCAAACGCCGAAGTTTATAATCGCTTCAACGTTAAAGGCGGTAATTAAAAACTGAGTTGCGGCAGCCGCGCTTATTTCGCCCACGCCCGTTTTTAAAACGTAAAGTTCTTTTTCTCCGCTTTTTACAAAAATAACGCTGTATGCGCCCTTTTTTATTATTTCGGCGTTTTTAAAGGCGTTTAAAAAGTCGGTAAGTTCGGCTTCAAGCGCTACCGCAAATCCTATTTTTTTCATGGGCAAATTCCAAAATCGCCGCGCTTTCGTTATGCCGCTTTTTACGTTTTGCCTCGTTTTTGCGGCTCGCGCATGCACGCGACGTTAGTAGTTAGTTTTTATAAGGAGGGATTCCATTCGTCATCACTAAATACCGAAAAGGCGGCTTTTTAGCCCTTTTCCGCGACCGTTCGCTCGTAGTATGTCCAATACAACTTCGTTCACGTTCGCAGAAAATCATCAAAAAAATACGCTCTTTTCGGTGCTGCGCATTTTTGCGGAGAAGAAATCGCCGCTTGCGGTTCGGTTTTTGCAAGGCAAACGACCGAAATCGTACTTGATGTACGTTGATGGGAGTGAGCCATAAAGGAACCGAAAACATTGTTGCCTTAAAGCCGTCTTTCAGACATCTTTCGGCAAACACTCGCTTGCAGTATAGCATACAACTTCGTTCGTGTTTGCCGAAATCTGCACATAAAATATGGCTTTAAGGTGCTTCGCATTTGTGCGGCGATAAATCGTGGTAATTAAAGGCAAACAACCGAAACAGTATGCTATACGTTGAAGGTTGTTTAACGCCTAAGTAACCGATTTTGCGCCGCACAAACAACAACGAGCTCGGTTCTTTTATGGCTTTGCAAAAACCGATTTATGCCCGCAAAAATAGTTAGTGATAATGATTGGAATCCCTAGCAAAAAGTATATCACAAAACCCGAAAAACTGCAAATAAAATTCGGTAAAATTACCGTTATTTCTCACTTTTAACGGGCTGTTTCGGCAAAATTCGCACAACTTTTTCGCTTTTTGTCATTCGCAATTCGCCTAAGATAACAATATTTTCGGTTCCGGCGTAATATATAACACGGAAAACGACAAAAAAGCGGCTTTGATGAAAAAAATATTTATTTACGGCGACGAATGTTTAAATTATAAAAACGCGGTTGAAAATGCGGGCGGCAAGGCGGTAGTTTCGTTGAACGCGGAACTTGCGCGCGAGTGCGACGGTCTTATTCTGCCCGGCGGCGGAGATATTTCGCCCTGCATGTACGGTAGCGCCGAAAAAAATTGCCGCGACACCGACGTTAAACGCGATTGCACCGAGCAATATCTTATCGCCGTGTTTTTGCGCAAAAAATCGCCGATTATGGGAGTTTGCCGCGGAATGCAGGCGATAAACGTTTATTTCGGCGGCACGCTTAACCAAACCATACCCGAAAAAAACGCGCATTTTAACGAATCTGCCGACGTTTATCACGATTTAAAACTTAACAAACGCGGCTTTTTATACGAAATTTATAAAAAACCCGTAATATCCGTAAATTCTGCGCATCGCCAGAGCGTGGGCGCGCGCGGCTTCGGATTGTTTTTGTCGTCGGTTTCGCCCGACGGAGTTTTCGAAAGTTTAGAAAATCTTTCTAAAAAAATCATTGCCGTGCAGTTTCACCCCGAACGTATGGCGGGCGGCGAAAAAATTTACGAATATTTTTTAACGCTTTAACACGGACGTATAAAAACATGGCTGTATAAAGCACGTAAACTAAAAAATGCGGAGCGATGCGCGACTAAAGGGTTTTTAACCTTGGTTGCGCGTCGCTTCGTATTTTTATTCGGGTAGACGAGCGGTAAAAACCGCTTTTTAGTGTTTTTCGACGTAAACTTTGATTTCGCCGTCGAACGCGTCAACCTTAACGGTATCGCCTTCGTGAACGTCGCCGCCTAAAATAACTTTGGCAACGAGCGTTTCCACATGGCTTTCGATATATCTTTTTAAAGGTCTTGCGCCGAAAACTACGTCGTAGCCGCCATCGATAACGGCTTCTTTAGCGCTGTTCGTAACGACGAGGCGAAGTTGCTGACGAGCCATTCTGCCCGCAAGTTTTTTAAGCATAAGGTCGATAATCGATTTAACGTTATCGCGCGAAAGCGGCTTGAAGGTTAAAATATCGTCGAGCCTGTTTAAAAATTCGGGGCGGAATTTGGTTTTTAAAAGCGCGTTTATTTCGCCTTTCGCCTGATCGTCTATATCGCCGGAGCGTTCCATGCTTGCAAGTATGGCGTCGCTGCCGAGATTCGAAGTCATTATGATAACGGTGTTTTTAAAGTTGACCGTTCTGCCCTGCCCGTCGGTTATGCGCCCGTCATCGAGCACCTGCAAAAGCAGATTGAACACGTCGGGGTGCGCTTTTTCTACTTCGTCGAACAAAATCACGCAATAAGGTTTGCGGCGAACGGCTTCGGTAAGTTGCCCGCCTTCGTCGTAACCGACGTATCCCGGAGGCGCGCCGATAAGACGGGTTACCGAGAATTTTTCCATATATTCGCTCATATCTATGCGAACGAGATTCTTTTCGTCGTCGAACAGATATTCGGCAAGCGTTTTGGCAAGTTCGGTTTTACCTACGCCCGTGGGGCCTAAGAACAAAAACGAACCTATAGGTCTATTTTCGTCGGAAATACCCGCGCGCGAACGCAGAATTGCGTCGGATACTTTTTCGACCGCTTCGTCCTGCCCGATTACCCTTTCGTGCAGTTTGTCGGCGAGTTTTAAAAGTTTCTGCTTTTCGCTTTCCATAAGTTTGCTTACGGGAATACCCGTCCATTTAGCGACTATTTTGGCTATTTCGTCGGCGGTTACTTCGTCGCGCAAAAGCGATTTTTCGTTTTTTGTGTCTTTTTCGATCGCTTGAAGTTGCGCCTGAAGCGACGGAAGTTCGCTGTATTGCAGCTTTGCCGCGCCCGCATAATCGCCCGCGCGTTTTGCGTTTTCGATGTCGAGTTTAACCTTGTCGATTTTCGCTTTTACTTCTTTAACGCCGTTTATGCTGCGTTTTTCGTTATCCCATTGCGCCTTCAACGCCGCAAACTGTTCGCGTTTTTCCGACAACTCTTTTTTAACGCCCGCAAGGCGTTCGACCGAAAGTTTGTCGGTCTCTTTCGAAAGCGCCATTTCTTCGATCTGAAGTTGAATTATGCGGCGCGAAATTACGTCCATTTCGGTGGGCATACTGTCTATTTCGGTGCGGAGCATCGCGCACGCCTCGTCCATAAGGTCTATGGCTTTGTCGGGCAAAAACCTGTCGGTTATATATCTATCCGAAAGGGTTGCCGCCGCAACGAGCGCGTTATCATGGATGCGCACGCCGTGATAAATTTCATAGCGTTCTTTAAGTCCGCGGAGTATGGCAACGGTGTCTTCGACCGTAGGTTCGTTTACCGTAACCGGCTGGAATCTACGCTCTAACGCGGGATCTTTTTCGATATATTTCGAATATTCGTCGAGCGTGGTAGCACCGATGCAATGCAGTTCGCCGCGCGCAAGCATAGGTTTTAAAAGGTTGCCCGCGTCCATGCTGCCTTCGGTTTTGCCCGCGCCCACTATCGTGTGAAGTTCGTCGATGAACAAAATGGTTTTGCCGTTTTGCTTTTTAATTTCGTTTAAAACCGCTTTAAGCCGTTCTTCGAATTCGCCGCGGTATTTAGCCCCCGCGATAAGCGCGCCCATATCGAGCGCGAAAACGTGCTTGTCTTTAAGCCCTTCGGGAACGTCGCCGCGCGTTATACGCTGAGCAAGACCTTCGGCGATTGCGGTTTTACCAACACCGGGTTCGCCTATAAGCACGGGGTTATTTTTCGTTTTACGCGAAAGTATTCTTATTACGTTACGAATTTCGTCGTCGCGCCCGATAACGGGATCGAGTTTGCCGCTTTTTGCGCGTTCAACAAGGTCGTAACCGTATTTTTTAAGCGCGTCGAAGCCGTCTTCGGGGCTGTCGGTCGTGTTAGGCGCGGTTTTTACCTGATCGAGCGCCTTTTTGAAATCGCCCTGATTTACTTTGTATTTTGCAAACAGATCTTTAACGCTTTGCGACGGACTTTTTAAAATCGCTTCGAACAGATGCTCTACGCCCACGAATTCGTCGCCCTGCTTTTTTGCAAGTTCTTCGGCGCCAGCAATGGCCTTTGCCGCTTCTTGTCCGAGATAGATATTCGAGCCGCTTCCGCTTACTTTGGGCATGCGCAAAATAAGGTTATCGAGTTCGCCCGCCAAAGCGTCGGAATTTACCCCGCACGAGCGCAAAAGTCCGCGTATAAGTTCGTTATCGGCTATTAAGGGGTAAAGCAGGTGTTCCTGTTTTATCTCCTGATTATCGTTTGTAAGCGCTTTGTTCTGCGCCGCGGTAATCGCTTCCTGCGCCTTCTGCGTGTATTTTTCGAAGTTCATAAAATCACCACCTTTCTGCTGTTTTCTTATTTTTATTTATCCAAGATTTTGTGTGAATAATTTTGTTTTTTTAGCAACGCGATTTATCGAGTGTTAGCACTCTTTTGCATTGATTGCCAACATTATAATATTGTTATGCAAACTTGTCAAGCGTTTTAAACAAAAAAATTTCCAAAAAAAATTTCCGCGGTTAAAATTCCGCAGAAATTCTTCGATTTTTTAAAAAATATTTTTTCGCTTTTTTTGGTTTTCGCCTTTTTATCTGCTTTTTTGAAGCGGACTCCCTTTTTCGTTTTCGTTTTTAAATTCTTCGCCGTTAATAAGGTAATCTATCGAAACGTTGAAATAAGCCGATAAAATTTTAAGCATCTGCACGTCGGGGCTGCGTTTTCCGTTTTCGTAATGCGACAACGCTTCGCGGCTGATGTTCAAATCCATGGCGACCTTAAGTTGGTTATACCCTTTTTCTTTTCTTATTCTATATAACCCGATTAAGCCGTCAGATTTCATTTGCGCAGTTTTTTCCTTGTTTTTTACAAATTTTAAAAAATATTATAATTATTATGCCGAATTATTGTAAATATACTTGACAATTCGTTATAAATATTGTAACATTTTGTTACGGTAATTATGTTACGTTTTGTTACATATTAACCCTTTGCCAAAAAAACTGCATTAAACGACTACACGTTTTCTTGACAAAACGCCCCGAAGCCTTGGTTAAAGATTCGGGGCGCTTTTTTTAATTTTTTTTAAATGGTTAGGCAAATTAAAGCAGATTTCTTTTCGTTTACGATTTTCGCAACGGTTTTGCGTAATTTTTCGCGGAAAGGCGCTTTCATTCCGCCCGCTTTATCGAAAATTTCGTCGCTTACGAAACTGTAAAGGGGGCGCCCGAACAAATCGACCTGCATAACGCTTTGCGGATCTTGTTCATATTGCGTTTTAAGCCGTTCTACGTATTCGGCGCATTGGTTTTCTTTGCCTACCACCGAATTTACTTCCGCGCCTATTTCTACCTTGACGATGTGGAGCGACGGCGCGGTTGCCTTTATTTTTACGCCGTAACTGCCGCCCGTTTTAACCATTTCGGGTTCGGCAACGGTTATTTCGTTTTCGGCGGGGGCGACTATGCCGTAACCCGTTTGCTCTGCCTCTTCAAGCGCGTTTTTAAGTTTTTCGTACCCCGTTTTCGCCTTTTTAAGTTTTATTGCATATTTTACGATTGCAAACTCGTCGGTTATATCTTCGCCCGCCGCTTCGGATAAAACTTTATAAAAAAGTTCGCGCTTTGGGTAAAAATCTATGCGCACGTTTCCGTCGCCCAAATTAAGTTCTAAATTAACGTTTTCGGCAATATCGAGCGCGGAAAGCGCGCGTTGAAGTTTTTCGCCGTCGCGCATCTTTTTAATTTCGCCCGCGCCGCTCAAAGAGCCTAAAAGTGCGGCTATAACACCGTTATCGGCACTTAGCGTTCTAAGCCACTTGGGCGTGTAAACAGCCGCGCGACTTACGGGAAACTCTAAAAGAACGGCTGAAAGCACTTCGTCGACGTCTTCTACGGTTAAGTTTTCGGCGTTTTTTAAAATAACGCCCGCGCCGTATTTTTTTTCGAGTTCGGCTTTTAAATTTTTTGCGCCGTCGTCGTTTACGTTTTTAACGTTTAACAAAATTACGAAAGGTTTGTTAAGTTGTTTAAGTTCTTTAACAACGCGTTCTTCGCTTGGCGCATAGTTTTCGCGCGGAATATCCGTAAAACTTCCGTCGGTGGTAACTACTACCGCAATAGTCGAATGTTCGCGTACCACTTTCTGCGTACCGAGTTCGGCGGCTTGTTCGAAAGGCATTTCGGTTTCGCTCCAAGGGGTTTTAACCATGCGCGGCGAGCCGTTTTCGCTTGTTCCCAAAGCGCCGTCTACAAGATAACCCACGCAATCGATAAGCCGAACGCGCGCTTTTCCGCCCCCCGCCACCTTAATCTGCACCGCTTCGCCCGGCACGAACTTCGGTTCTGCCGTCATAACGGTTTTGCCCGCGCCGATTAAAGGCATTTCGTCGGTTGCGACCGCTTTTTTCGATTTACCCGAGATGTTGGGAATAACCGAAAGATTCATAAACTTCGAAACGAAAGTCGATTTTCCCGTTCGGACGGGGCCGACCACGCCGATATAAATATCGCCGTCGGTCCTTTTTTCTACGTCTTTGTAAATGTCGAATTTATCCATAAAAATCTCCCAAAACATTTTACGGCGAATAAATACCGCTTACAATTTTTAATATATGAGCCGTTTGCCCTTCGTATGCTTGACAAACGCAATTTTTCGTAGTATCATTTTTGCGTTGCTTTGATAAGTTTGTTCGAGCGGGCTTTTTTAAGCAACAAATTATTTAAAGGGGTGCTGACGAAATTTTTTAACGTCGGCTGAGATTATACCCATTGACCGTGCCGATAATGCGGCAACGGGAAACGGAAACAGTATTTTCTTATCTCCCTTTATAAGGAGATTTTTTTATGCTCGATTTAGGTTCACTTTTTTCAAATCTGTTGTTTTTCTTCGACGAATCGCCAAAAGGTACCGAAATAACGCTTAACTTTATATGCATAGGCGCGGTTTTGATAGTAGCCGCAATAGCGTTGATTTTATGCTTTAAAGCAAAAGCGTTTTCGTCGAGAGAACTTGCCTTTGCGGGAATTTCGATTGCTTCGGGCTTTTTGCTTTCGTTTATTAAAGTAGCGCCCGTAACCTACGGAGGTTCGATAACTCTCGCTTCGATGGTTCCGGTTATTCTTTTCGCCTATTTCTACGGTTTTACGCACGGACTTTTGGTAGGCGTTGTTTACGGGCTGTTACAGTTTATTCAGGATCCCTATATTTTAACCCCCATCACTTTTGTTTTAGATTATATTTTGCCCTTTGCCTGCATTTCGCTTGCAAGTATCGGCGCAAAATTCAAAAACAAAACCTTAGGAGTTTCTCTTTCTGCGGTTTTTGTTTACGCCGGCAGATTTTTAATGCACTTTTTATCGGGGCTTGTTTATTTCGAAAAAGGTTCGATTTGGACTACTCTTCCCGCAACGAGCGGCGCGCTTTATTCCTTCCTTTATCAAACGGTTTATCTTGTACCCGACTGCGTGATTGCCGTTATCGCCCTTATAATTTTAAGCAAAACGGGCGTTATCGAAAAACTTGCGCCTAAGAAACAAGTTTCTGCCGAATCTACCGTTACCCCCGAAACCAACGGTTAGCCGAGCGGGACTAAGCCCCGTCAAGCCTTAAAGACGTCTTTTCGCCGCTTTTTTGCAATCGTTCGCTCGTAGTATGTCCAATACAACTTCGTTCACGCTTGCCAAAAATCATCTGAAAATACGCTCTTTTTGGTAGTAAAACATTTTTGCGGCGATAAATTAAGGAAAATCAAGGCAAACGAACGCAATAATACCGGGCGTATTATAAGCGAGTTTAACGAAGATTTTGCAAATTTTGCGCCGCTAAAACTTAACGGGCTTAAATCCCGCTCGGCTAACCGCAAACAAAATTAAATAACGTAAAAAACGCGACGATATTCTTAAAAAAGCAAGAATACTCAGCCGCGTTTTTTATTTTTAATTTTTCTGTCGCTTTGTTTTACGACCGACTTAATTTTTACTTAATAAGTCTTCCGCATTAAATCAGTCTTCGGCGCGATAACTTGCGCAACGGGTGCAACCCTTTTCGCCGCACGAAACGCAAATGGAATCTTTTTTACATTTCGTTCCGTTTTCGTTGTAGCAACAATCGCATACGTCGCAAGTAATTTTTTGGTTGAAATCCTGCATAATTTTAAATACCTCCGTGCGAAAATTCGCAAAAATTTTACGGCGCTGCGGCAACAAAGCGAAAAGCGTTTGTCCGCCGCCGAGCCGATTTTTATTATGCCCCATTTTTTCGCCAAAAATTCACCTTTAAATCAAAGATTTTTATTGACTTTTTTTATTGTATCATTTAAACTAATATAAGAACGCATATTTAAACGAACGGCGCGCGCGTCGACTGTTTGATTTCAGGGTTTTTGCGCGCGTTTTGCTTAAATTTAAGGAGTTTAATCAAAATGAAAGTTATTTTACTTGCCGACGTTAAAGGCACCGGAAAAAAAGGCGAAATAAAGGAAGTTAGCGACGGATACGCACGCAATATGCTCATTAAAAAAGGGCTTGCCAAAGAAGCGACCGCCGTTGAACTTAACAGCCTTAAAATAAAACGCGAAGCCGAAGAATTTCACCGCCGTGAAGAACAAAAACGCCTTATGGAACTTGCGGGCAAACTTAAAGGTCAAACCGTAACCTGCAAAGTAAAAGCGGGCGAAAAAGGCAAAGTTTTCGGAAGCGTTACGTCTGCCGAAATCGCTTCGTGCTTAAACGATATGGGCTTTGAAGTTGATAAAAAAATGATTCAGTCTGACAGCATTAAAAACTTAGGCGTTTACGACGTTGAAATCCGCCTTGCCGCAGGCATTACCGCAAAAATCAAACTTAAAGTAGAAAGTTTATAAAAGTAAAAACCGTTATTATAACAACATCGTAAGGGATACCATCGGTCGCCCGCAAAAGTTAATAATTTAATTATATTTATTAACGTTACAACGATAACGGAAATTTTGCAAATAATATCACAAACTAAATTCGGGCGGCAACGCCGGCACAGGGGCTAAATGGAAGAAAAACAAAGTTTACTTGACAACGAGCAGCTTTTACAGGACGAAGCGGTAGAACTGCCCGTTGCCGAAAGCGAACAACTTAATATAAACAGCGAAGCCAAAGAAGCCGAAAAAGAACTTGAAAAAATTTCGGCAGCCGAACAAAAGCCGCTTAAAACCAAATCGATTGGCAAAAAGTGGGCTTTGGCGGCGTTATTTGTATGCGTAAACTTAGCCGCCGTTTTAGGTTCGGCTATTTTAGAGTTTACGGGCGGCAACGCGCCCACCCCTATTTCGGAAGTGTGGAACACCTATATGCAAAACTGGGTGTGGCTTGTAGGCCTTTTGGCTGTTTTCGTTTTTTCGATAGTATTCAATGCCGTTAAACGATATCTGCTTTTAAAAAGCACGCTTAAAAAGAAATTGCCCGTCGTAAGCATGAACTCGACGATAGTCTGCAAATATTACGACGCCATAACCCCGCTCGGCAGCGGCGGTCAACCTTTCGAAATTTATTATCTGCGCAAAAAAGGCGTCCCCGTGGGCATTGCTTCGGGCGTCCCCATCGTTTCGTATTGCTTAGACCGGGTTGCTTTCGTATTTGTGGCACTCGGCTCGGTTTTGTGGCAGGGCTTCGGCGACGTTTCGATAATTATAAAAGTTTTATTTATTCTCGGAATACTCGTAAACACTTTTATTCCGTTCGCCATTCTGTTTTTTACCATTATGCCCAAGGTCGCGCATGGCGCGGCGCGGTTGGTAGCTAAAATCGGGCATAAACTTCACATAGTTAAAAACGAAGACGAATGTTATAAAAAACTTGTAGGCAGCATTTTAGAATACGCCGAATGTTTAAAATATTTTATGCATAAATCGAAAGCACGCTTTATAGCGGGCGCGGTTCTTTCGATTTTGTCGCTTGTCGCGTTATATTCCTGCCCCTACTTTATTTTGCGAATGAACGGCGTTTCGAGCGTTTCGTGGATTAAAATTTTATCGCTTACTTCGATTTGCTACGTTTCGGTTACCCTTCTTCCTACCCCCGGCAATGCGGGCGGCGCCGAATTTTCGTTCCGTTCTATTTTCTCGGGATATCTGACGGGCGGCGTGCTTTTTTGGGGAATGATGTGTTGGCGTATCGTAAGTTATTACCTTTACATTATTTGCGGATTTATTCTTTATTTAATTCAGCAGGCTTATAAGTTCACAAAACGCGGCAAGCGCGAACAAGCAAAAATTAACGAAGCGCTTAAAAAAGAGCGCGAACGCCGCGCCGCGGAATACGCCGTGCTTTACGGCGATAACGCCGAAAAAGAAAAAGAAGAACTTTCTATCCCCACCCCGATTATTCCGGATGACGCAGCCGAAATTCACGCCGAAACCACTATCGAGCCTATCCACCCCACCGAAACGCTCGACAGTCATACAAAAGCCGACGGCGCAAGCACTTTCGCCGAATTTACCGCCGTTATTTCGGGCGATGAAGTGAATATTAAAAACGACGATAATAGCGACGGAAACGGAAACGGCAACGGTAGTAGCGGCAACGACAGCGGCAACGACAAAGGCGAAAATTCTTTCGCTAACGAAAACGGGGCTTTGAACAGCAAAAACGCCGACGCGAGTGCAAAACAATCGGATGGCGAAAGCGGCTTAGAAGCCTGCGCGTCGAGCCTTACCGAAAAAGCAAACGTTTTAAAAGCCGAAAATGCAGATAACCGCCCCGCCAAAAACGAATTAAACGACGTTGCTATTTCAGAGGGCGAACATCATGCAAGCAGCGAAAATCACAGCGACGGAAGCGAAAACGACATTTAAAACGATTTCGTTTTAACGTATAAAATGCGATTTTAAGTTACAAAAAAAGAAAAGGCAAAACCATGAATAAATGTTTGTTTTTAGACCGCGACGGCACGATTATAAAGTTTGGCGACGGATATAACTTTTTACCCGAAAAAACCGAACTTATCAAAGGCGTAAGCGCGCTTATAGCAAAATTTTGCCGCGCGGGATATAAAATTATCGTAATAACCAATCAGGGCGGCATAGCAAGGGGGCTTTACACCGAAAAAGACGTTTATGCCGTGAACGATAAAATCAACGAACTTTTAGCCCCCGACGGCGGAAAAATCGACGATATTTTCTTTTGCCCGCACGACGAAAAAGGGGTTATAGAAGAATTTAAAATTAAATGTTCGTGCCGAAAACCCGAACCGCTTCTTTTAGAGCGCGCCGTTAAAAAACATAACGCCGACCGCGCAAAAAGTTTGTTTATAGGCGACAATTACAACGACCGCCTTTGCGCCGAAAAAGTACACGTTAGATTTTATCCGCTTGAATTCCGCCACGTTTTAAGCACCTCGCACGGATTCAGAACCGAAATCAACGAATATTCTCCCGAACTTATTCAAAACATTTTCGACTTTGCCGAAAACGCATAATTATTACACAACGAAAATTCCGCCTTCTCTTTTATCTTTCGAGAAGGCTTTTTTTGTTTGATAAAAAACGACAAATATGCCGATAATCGACTTATAGGCGGGCTTTGTTATTTTTTATTAGCGTGACGGGGCGTCGCGGGCACCGTCTACTACAAAATTTGTTTTCCCCCACGATAAAACGACCCCCAAACGAGCCCATAAAAAAGCGCGGCTTAAATTTAAGCCGCGCTCTTTTATCTGAATTTTAAAAATTAGTCTATCGATTTAATTTCAAAGGTTTCGCCGGTGGTCGTTTTCCACACCATAGCGGTTATAACCTTCGCTTTGCCGTTAGAATCTAAAACCTTGCTGCCCGAAACTTCGATATATTGATTCGAACCGCTACCCAAAGCCGCCGTATAAAGCGAAGCGGTATTTTCAGAAATAACGTTGCCGTCGTCGACGAGAAGAATTTTGCTGGTGTTATCTTTCTGCCCGATGTTTATAGCCATATTTTTGGTAACGGTATCGTCCGATTGTCTGCTGATGTCGAATTCGTTGTTTAAAATCGTGATTTTAGCAGTGCAATTCCAACCGACGCGTTCGATTTTTACGGGGCGAGTAGAAGTTACTTTGTTGTTGATAAAGGTAAACTCTTCAAGCGAGTGAACGCTTTCATCTGCGCCCGCACCCCAATAACCCGTCGCCGCTCTCCACCAAATGGGGTTAGAGTTGTTTGCTTTTGTGGTGTTGGTGTAATTATTAAAGGTGCAACCTTCGAAAGTCGCTTTTTTTGCGGGGCACGAACCTACTATAATACCGTTGAACACGCAGTTTTTAAAGGTTATCGAGTTAAGATAACTCCACGGCGAAGTATACATCTGAATATCGAAACTTACAACCCCGTTAAAGGTCATGTTTTCGAATAAAACGTCGCTGTTGCCGGGAACGAGCATATAAACCGAAGTATCTTTATATCCGTCGATAGATTCGTAACCCGTAGCGGCGCTGGTTATGGTGCCGTCTTTAAAAATAAAGGTGTATTCGCCTTCTTTTGCGGGCGACGTGCCGTATTTGTTGAGTTTTGTGCTGCCGAGCATTACGCCCTTGCCGGTATAGCCGGTATTGTGTTCGCTGTAAGCGATGTCGGCAGAAGCAACTTCGCCCATGGTAACCACTACGTCGTAACGTTTATCGGTGCCGTTGATAACGGGAATATCGATTAAGTTAAGTTCGCCGTTGAGTTCGCTTACGTCGGAAGTGATTTTGGGGTTGCCTTTTACTACGGTATACCAGGTTATGTCGTCGCTTTTAACTTCGGAGTTTACCGAATAGCCCATAGATACGAAGTTAGTGCCTGCACCTTCGGCTACGCAGTCATACGGATCGAAGTTAACGTAAGTGCCGCCGGTAACGGTTATCGAAGCGGTTCCCGCTTTTCTGTTTGCGTCGTAGCAATTAAGAACGAAGCCATACGGTGTTTGGGCGCTTTTTTGCTGAATATCGTAAAAACCGCCTTCGATAACGGCCGCACCTTCATACACGTAAACGGCGTGAATGTTACCGATATATTTGCCGCCTTTAATAACGACTTTTGCTCCGTCCTGAACGTCGACCGCAAAGCAATCGTTTTCTTTTGCTTTAAGTTCGCCGTCGCCTTCGATGGTAAGTTCTATCCCTGCGCCGCGAACCGAAATCAAAGACCAAGCGTCTATCGAATCATCCCAAACGTCGTTCGTGTTATAGATCTTTTTACCGTTTAAGTTAATAACGGCACTTTTTTCTACCACAAGAATTTCACCGGGAGCAACTTCGATGTCGTTATATAAAGTAACGTTACCGCCCTTTGCAAGAGCTTCTTTAAGCGCAGCCGCGTCGGAAGGATAAAGGGTTTCGTCTTTTTCGACGGTTACGATAATGCCCGCGCTTTTAAGCGTGAGTTTTTCATATTCGCTGCCTGCGGTCGATTTTACGGTCGCCTTTACGACAAGCTCGTCTGAAACTCCGCCCGCAACTACGACTTTTTTATCGGCGGTAAGTGCTTCGTCGTTTACAGTCCAATCGATAACCTCGGTAAGTTTTTCGTCGCCGTTTACCTTTATCGAAATCACATATTTAATTGCGGTTTCGCTTGCGTTTTTAATGCGAACGGCGGGAAGTTCGTGGACCGAACCCGCTTTCCATCCCGAAACGGAGTCGCTTGCGGCGGTAAAACTTAACGCGGTGTTTTCGGCGGATTTCCATTCGCCTTGTGCGTTTTTGGTTTCGAGAGATACGTTAAGTTCGTCCGCTTCGACTTTGCAGAGGTTTAAATCGGAAACCATTCCCATTTTGCAACCCGCCATAAACGGCAGGCACATCGAAAGCGCAAGTATCACCGAAACGATAACATTTCTTGCTGATCTTTTCATTGTTTATTCTCCTTATCAGTTTTTTGTTTTTTAGCAATTTGTTTAAAGCGGTTTAATTTTTGCGTGCCGTTTTATTATGCCGATCTATCGCAAAAATATGCGTTTTAATGCTTGGCATTTTGTGAACCGAGCGCAATATTTACGTTTTTACACAAATCAAGCAATAAACTATCACCGTTTTTTCAGTGAATATGATACATTACCTACCGAAAAAAGTCAAGTGTTTTTGAGCGAGCATAATGAATGCGTATCTATAATTTTATTTTATACCCCCGCTTTTGCGTTAAAAAAGGCGTAGCCTTAAAACGGCCGCGCCTTTAAATTTTAGTTTTTTGACTTGTTTAAAACCGATTAAAACTTAATAGTGTAAGCAAATCCGCAGGTTGCGGGAACTTCGGTTTCTTTAAGGTCGTTTGCAGCTTCGGGATCTTTAACGAATCCGAACGACGTCATAAGTTTATCGATGATGCCGTAAGCTTCTTCAACGTCTTGCGGGGTTAAAATTTTGAACTGAACGGGCGTATCGGCAAAGCGCGGTTCAACTTCGGGAGTTGCCAGTTCTTTTACCGATTTAACGCTTGCAAGATACAAGCAGGTTACGCCGTCGACGATATAAGCCCTTGCAAAAGTGAATTTATCGCCGTGTTTGAATTTTCCGTTGTCTTTTTCAAGAACATACGACTTAACGGCAACGCGCAAAAGTTCGAAATAATCTTCGGCGGTCTGCGCAACGCGGTCGTTTTTGATAACGAGTTCGAAGCCGATCGCCCTTTCTTCTGCGGTAGACGCTCTCGCTTCGTTTATAAAGTCCTTTTTAAGCTGCATCCCGCTTTCGACCAGCGCGCGTTTTACAAGTTCGGTTGCGGTGATAAAAGTTTCTTTTGTTGAAATTATGATTTTTACGGGAACGTCGGCAAACTGTTTCGATTTGTCGGTTTCAATCGAATAGCCGTCACGGCGAACGTCCTGCGCGTTTAAAGCAAGATGTAAGGTAAGACAGTTTTTCCCGCCGACAAGGCTTGCCACGCGTTTATTCTCGGTTAAGCCGAGCCCCGCTTTATAGCCCGTTTTTTCGTAAGAATTCATAAGGGACACGAGTTCGTCGTAATATTCGGCAAGTTTTTCCGAAGATACGGGCGCAACCCATTTTGCATAAACTTTAAAGCCGCGTCTGCGACGCATATATGTATCGATAAAGCGCGACGTGCAGTCTTTATCGCAATACCAGCCGCCGAACACGAATCCGTCTTTAACGGGAGCGGACGGCATAACGAAATATTCGTTTTTGGCGGCGCGCACCTTGTTTACCGGGGTTCCGCCGTCGGTTACGAATTTAACGCTGTATCTTACCTGCTTTAACAAAATCTTTATTATTATAATAAGGATTATAACTGCGGCAAGCACGCCCACCCACAAAAGCGGGTTTAAAAGCAGATTGTCGCTTTCGGCGCCGGCAACGCAGAACATACCCAGTTTAGACGTTATAAACATTAGTTTGGTTCCTCCTTCGAGATCGGCAGTGGTTACAAGGTTATTTTCGATCATATCTTTGCCGTATTCGTATGAATAGCACAGCGAAAGTTTTCCTTCGGCATTTTTAATCGTATTTAACCCGTTTGTGATGTTCGTAAGTTTATCCTGCTGGTTTTTATCGTAGTTGGCGTTAGAAACGTTCGAAGTAATGCTGTCTACCCGCGGATCTCCGTTATAATCGGTAACGATTTTGCCGTCGTCGTCTCTGCGATACTCTTTGATTTCTTTAAGAGCAGTAGGCGATTGAGTGTATTCGTAATATTTTTCAAGGTCGATTTCAACCGTGTAATATAACTCGTATTGTCTGGGCGAACCGTCCCAATCTTTGATAACTTTTCCGTCGGAATCTAACTTAACGTAAGTTTCGGGAAGTTTGTAATCGGCTTTGGTTCCGTCGGTAACGGATATATAAACGAAATAAGAAACGCCGAGTTTTTCGTTGAGTTTTCTTATTGCGGCGGAGGCGTTGCGTTTAGCCGCGCCGTTGCGAACGTTGGCTATTTTTACAACCCCGCGTACGGGAAGCACCTTTGCGATCGAATCGTCCAACGCATAACGTGCGGTTATCGTGATAATTCCGTTAGCGTCTTCGATTCGGCTTACGCCGCTTAAACTTACCGAAGGATATTTGCTGTAATCCGCTTCTTTTAAAAAGTTTTTAAGTTCTTCGTATTTGTATTGATATTCTGCTTTAAATTCGTCGCTCGTCGACGGATAGAAATAATCCACCGCATTCCGGCAAGGTTCGAGCGCTTCGCTCATTGCGGCGCTTTCATCATATTCGTTTCCGTTGTCGCGCGCGTTTTTGTATTTTTCGTAAAGAGTATAAGCTACGTCGAAATCGTTGTGGGGAACGGCGCGCATTTTCGCAATCGCTTCCCTTGCAAGCGAATCGGCTTTTTCTTTGTTTACGCCGTTATCTACCGAGAAATCGTATTCGAGAGCGACGATTTTGTCGTCGTATTCTTTTTTGATGTCGCTTATTTCGTTAAAGTGCGTAAGCGTATAAAGGTTGGGGATTTCTTTTGCCAAGCGTTCGCTGTTGCGCTGATAATCTTCTTCCGAATTGTTGCGCTTATACGAAGCGGTAACCTTGGTCAAACGCTTATAGTCGTTGTTTATTTCTTTAAGAGCGGCTTCTTTTTCGGGTTGAAACGCTTTGGGAATAAGGTCGAGTTTTGCGTTGGCTTTTTCGTATACTTCCTGATACCTTGCAATCGCAGCTTGGCGATGCTCTTCGGAATCGAGATCGGTTTCGCTGACTACGAGTTTTGCAAACGCTTCTTTCTTGACGTTTATCAAATCGCCTTTATTGCCTAAAACTTTTCCGTCTACTTCTTCGCCGACGTATTCGTTTTCGGGATAATCGTCGTTTAACATATTGCGCTTCTGGGCGCAAACAACGATTACTTCGAGTTGTTTTTTAATCTCGGCGTAAGGCACGCCCGCTTCTTTAGAAGGCGCGTAAGTTTTTTCGAACAGCGCCCTGAAATCGTTTTCGCTGTCACCGTATCCGGCAAGCGCCACTTCGAAACTGTGCGCTTCGTAATATGCCCTGACGTCGTCAGAAGTTACTTCGGCAGCATTTACCGAAAAAGTAAATGCCGAAAAAACAGCCGACAACACAAGCGCTATCGCCATAAATGCGACGGCAAATTTTCTCGATTTTGTTCCTATTGCAAAATTCATACCGTTTCTCCCGAAATATGATATGCGTCGCTTGATAGCGACTATGCCCCTATAATCATGCTTATATCTATATTATCACAACGGCGCAAAATTTACAATAATTTTTATCGATATTTTTGATTTTTTTATTCGTTTTAAAAAATTTTTATCGTTTTTTCACTTTTGGCGAGCCATCGCTCATTGTTTTTTGGCGTTAAAAATCAAAATTCCGTTCGTTTTTTCGTTCGCTTTTCGTCGCGAACTATGCGCTAATCGACTTATAGGCGGGTTTTTTTATTTCTTTAACACAAAACGCGAGTTTTGCATTTTTTAAATCTTCAAAACCGAAACGTAAAAAAACACCGCTTTTAAAGCGGTGTTTTATTCGGTTTTATTTTCGCTTTTAGTTAAAAGCGGTTTTTTAAATCAGAATATTTTTGCAAGATGCGGAACTACTTCTTTAATTTCGATGTCTGTGGTGTTTAACATTAAATCGTAGTTCTCTTTAACGCCCCACCGTTTGCCCGTATAAAATTCGTAATAACTTTGGCGGTCTTTATCGATGCGTTCTATTTGTTTTTTAAGTTGCTTGTCGTCTAAATTTTCGCCCGAACGTTCGCGGCAACGTTTAATGCGGCTTTCGATATCGGCATAAACGAAAATTTTGCAAGGCTCAAAATCGCGCAGAATATAGTCGGCGCAACGCCCAACGATAACGCAGTCGGATTTTTGCGCAAGGTCTTTGATAATTTCAGACTGTTTTGCGTAAATTTCGCCCACTTGCTTTAAATAATACGAATCGGAAACGAAAAAACTTTGCGCCGTGGTTATGGGAAACAGCGCGTGCGGCTTTTTTTCAAGCACTCCGCGAACGTATTCTTCCGAAAGCGAAGTGTGTTTTGCGATTTCGCTTACTATTTCTTTATCGTAATATTCGATTTTAAGTTCTTCTGCGAGTCGTCTGCCGAATTCGCGACCGCCGCTTCCGAATTGTCTGCCTATGGTGATAATTTTGTTCATATACCGATCTCCTTTAAGATTTCTCGTTTAAAAATTCGTTGCAAAGGGCGAGCGCTTGACTTTCAAAATCGCCCGTCATATCGAGCCAAACGGCTTTTTTTTCTTTTTTAAACCAAGTTATCTGCCTTTTTGCAAAATGCCTTATTTGTTTTAAAAGTTCTTCGCGGTATTCGTTAAAATCGTATTCGCCGCGCAAATAACGCAAAGTATAACGATATTCAAGCCCCAATCCGTCTAAAAACTCGTCGGTAGCGCCGTTTTTGCGCAAGTTTTCGACTTCCTCCACCATTCCTTGTTTTATCCGTTCGTCAAGGCGGATTTCTATTCTTTTATAAAGTTCGTCGCGCGGGTAAACGCATACGAGTTGCAAACAATCGTAAACGGGCGAATTTACGCCGTCTTTTATGCCCTTTCTTAATTTTTCGACTCTGCGTTGCAAATGTCGCGGCGACAAACCTTCGGGAACTTCCGCCCCCGCCGCTTTAAGTTCGGCTTCTAACTCTTCGCGCGTAAGGTCGTTAATTTCGCTGCGAACGCTTTCGGCTTCTGCGCTTTCTTCTTCTGTTGAAAAGTTATAACCTTCGACGACCGCGCGCGAATAAAGTCCCGTTCCGCCAACCAAAAAAGGTATTTTTTTACGCATCAATATATCGTTAATAGACTTATAGGCGCACTTTTGATATTCGGCAAGCGAAAATCTTTCGTTAGGATTTTTAATATCGAGCAAGTGGTGAACGGCAAGTTTTTGTTCTTCGGCGGTTACTTTGCCCGTGCCTAAATCGAGCCCTTTATACACCTGCCGCGAATCGCACGACACTATTTCGCCGCCCAGTTTTCGGGCAAGGTATATTCCAAGCCCGCTTTTCGAGCATGCCGTAGCGCCCACGACCGTAATCAATTTTTCCATAGATTTAATTATAAAATACCCCCGCTTCGTCCGTTTTTGCGATAAACGCAAACATAAAAACAGGCGGTTGCGGGGGTAAAACTTTTTAAATTATTTTTCTAAAGTTATGCTTTTGATAACTACGCTTTTTGCGGGAATAGTTCTGAAATTCAAAGCGTTTTCGCTTCTTTTGGTTTCGAAATCGATTTGTTCCGCGTCGGTGAGCATATCGCCGTTAGCGGTAGAAAAACCTTTATAATATCTGTAAGTATCGCCGTTTTTAGCGTAAGTTATATATTGCCCCGCCCAGTCGTATTCGGTGTTTTTATCGCCGTCTTTATCGCAATAATAAACGCTTACGCCGTCATTCGAAACGAGATCGGTAAGGGTTTTCATTTTTGCAAGGCTGCTCTTTTTAGCCCAGCTGTCGTCTTCTGCGTCGGCGTCGCCGTCATCGTCGACAAGTTTGCCGAAAACGCAATATTTTTCGCTTGAAAAAGTAGACGATCCGAAAGTTACGGCAATGGTCGCTTTACCCGAATCGTATTCGTCAACGTCGGTTCTTTTTAAAAGGAGCGCGCCGTTACCTACGGTAAGTTTGTTACCTTTCCATCCTCTATTATAAAATTCGCCGACAACTTCGCTACCCTGATCGATAAAATCGAGAGTTTTACCGTCTGAATTAAGTTTAGCGTCGCCGAACTGCGCATAGTCGGAATTTACGTTGCTTATGCAAACGCCGTTATAATAACCTTTTTCGATAAGGCTTTCGATATGAGCAATGGTTTTAGGCGCGAAGTTAACGTAAAGTTCGGCATAAATATCGCTTTCGTGTTCGTTACCATCGGTATCGTAAAGGGTAACGGTGATTTTAACGCGATGAATTTCGCTGCCGTCTTTAATGGTTTTGCACGAAACGCAGAATAACAGCGTTGCCACAATCAAAAGCGCAGCGACCAGCTTGGATAATAAATTTTTCATTATTTTCTCCTTTAGGGTTATATCCTTTTAATTTAGTTGATTGCTTTATTAAATTTTAACTTAAAATGTCGTTAATGTCAAAGGTTTTTGGCATATTTTCACAAATCGCAAAACTTTGAAAGACCGAATAATCGTAATTTTGTTCGCAAACGGCATAATTTTTATCGGCGGGCGCCGAAAAATAATAATTAGAATCCGAATCGCACGAATCGCTCGACGCAAACAGATAGAAAAGCCCTACGGCAAGCGCCATTGCGAGCAACACCGCGATTATAACGCGCAACGGCGATACGGGAGTTTTTCCGCACACCTTTCCCGTGTTGCCGTTTACCGAAACCGGATATTCTTTTTTACGATATCTGAAATTCGAACGGTAAATCGGGAGCAAAACATATTTATAGGTTACGTTTTCATGCGTGGTTGAAACGTTTAAATAATCTACTTCGGTGCAGTCGTATTTTTCAAGTATCGCGCGGCGAAGATCGGCGTCGATTATTTTTTTCGCGTCGCCCCAGCAATTTTTCAAATCTTTTTTATAATGGTTCGCGGCGTAGCCCGACAAAAACTTCTGCTCGTAAACGCAAAGCGTATCTAGGCGATAAGGTAAAAGTTTTTCGAGTTCGCCCTGCGGCATGTTGCCGCTCGAAATAAAAACGTCGTCGAAAAACTTCGAATAAGTACCCGAAACGTTATACCACTTTATATACGTTTCGGTGCGCGTGCCTTTGCTCGTTTTAACCGTGCGGGTGCACTGCTTGCCTATTCGCCCGTAATATTTCGAAAAAGTATCGCTATCGAAAGTAAAACAAGGCTGATAAATTCCGCTTATTTCGCCGTGCGTTAAATTCTTTTTGAACTTGCGCGGAGCAAACAACTTTTTGCGCGCCCACTTTTTGGCTTCGTCGGCAGCCTGTTGTTTGGTAATTTCAAACGGATAAACCGCCTGCGGCTTGATACCGGGCATTTCGTCGCACTTTACGATGTGCGGAGTTGAACAAAACGGACAACTTGCGGCAACTTCGCCGCTTTTTAAAATCACTTCGGCTCCGCAGTTTTCGCAACGGAAAAGAGTAGCTTCGCCGCTCCAGCTTTCGGCGTCGTCGAAGCCTTTTTCGATGTTTTGTTCGTTTACGTTTTTATCTTTTTCGAATTTTTCTACCGAACCGCAATGCTCGCATTTAAGCGACTGGGTTTGCGGATCGAACTTCATGTTTCCCCCGCACCGCTCGCATTTTATAAACGCGGTATCGCGCTGCTTTTCGCCTATATTGTCGTTATCGACGACGCGCCCGTTTTCTTCGGATAAATCCATACCTCTATCTCCCGCCATCCTGCCAAAGCAAGCAAAAACAAACCGCAGACAAGCGACTTTTTTCGCCCGAAAAAAGCAAAACGAAAAGTTTAAAAAGCGAATATCGAATATATCCGCTTTTCGTTAAAATTATGGTTTGATTGCCGCTGCAAAAAGCCGCATTTCAACCGATAAATCAATAGTTGTTAAGTTTTTCGAGCAATTCGTCGAGTTCAGCGCCGTGTGCCGAAACAGCCTGCTCGACCGTTTCCATGTGAGCGAACGCGCAACCTAAGCAGTGCATGCCGTAATTTTGAAGAATTTGAACCGAATCGGGGTTAATGTTTACTACGTCAGAAATAAGGGTGTCTTTGGTGATTTTTTGTTTTTCCATTGTTATTCTCCCGCCGCAAAAGCGGCTTTAAAATTTTTATTTCTACTTTATTATTTACTTTATTTTTTGTTTTATTCTTTTTTCGCCGCGACGGCAAAGATTAAGCCGCCGCCGCTTATAAACTTATAAATTTATAAATTAAATTATTGAATATTAAAGTTTTTTGCCGCATTCTGGGCAGAATTTAGCACCCGCTTCAACCTGATTTCCGCATTCGGGGCAGAATTTTTTCTGCGGGATTTTCGCGCCGCATTCGGGGCAGAACTTAGCGCCAGCCGATACGGGTTTTCCGCAGTCGGGGCAAACGCCCGCCGTCTGCGCCTTAGGTTCTTCGGGTTTAGCCGCGACCGCGGGTTGCGAGTTTTGCGAACTATTCGTTTTGAACGCGTCGGCAAAAACCGAACCCATTCCCGCGCCCGCGCCGAGACCTATGCCCGCGCCCATAAACGCGCCGCCCATTCCCGGGTTTTTAGCCGCGTCTTTAAGCGCTTCGGCAGCCGCGACTTTCATCATCGTATCGGTAGCGCCCCCTAAAATTCCGAGGCGCGAACGTTCGTCGAGAGCCTTTTCGACTTCCGACGGAACGGACATGTTCTCGATCACGAGATTGGTAAGTTCAAGCCCTATATCTTTAAAGGTCTGCTGAATTTTCGATTTTACTATGGTTTGGAATTCCTGTGTATTGCCCGCCAAGTCGAGCGCCGAAATTTTGCTTTCGCCTATGGCGTCGGTAAGCCCCGAAACTAAAATTCCCTTTAAATATTCCTGAATATCTTCGGTTTTAAACGAAGAATTGGTGCCGAAAAGTTGGCGCATGAAAGTGGGTGCGTCGTTTACCTTATAAGCAAACGAACCGAACCCCCTTACCCTTATAACCCCGAATTCGGGATCGCGCATCATAAACGGGTTTTGCGTACCCCATTTAATGTTGGTGAACTGTTTTGTGTTTACGAAGTATACGTCGAGCGTTATGGGCGTTTCGAATTTATACTTCCACGAAGCGAGTTTTGTAAGCACGGGAAGTATTTCGGTTTTTAGTTCGTAAAGACCGGGTTCGAATACTTCGGCTATCTGCCCTTTATAAACGAAAATGGCAACCTGCGATTCGCGGACGGTAAGCGAACTTTTGTCGTTTACTTCTTTGCCGTTGTTTTTAAAGGGATATTTGTAAACCATCGTATTGCGGCTGTCGTCGCTCCATTCGATGTTAATCCTGAACAAATTGCTGAAAAGTGCCATATTGTTTTCTCCCGACAGCAAGGCGTTCTATGCCCGAAAGTCGCCGTTTATTTGCACCCGTCGGCGTACGAAATTAAATTTTTCGCACATTTTACGACCCGCCGTCATTTGTTTTCGTAATTTTTATATTATGATTATATCATTATATGCGAAAAATTTCAATAAAAATAAATAAATTTTTTCGCAAATTTTTTGCATGCAAGCCGTAAATTAGCCGCTTACGTCATATTTTACGTTTATGCGCATTATTTTTGAGGTTTTTACTTTCTGTAATTTACTATCGCGTTCGAAAGTTCGCAAAACTGCGCGCTCGAAAGGGTTTCTCCGCGAACGGCAGGCGACAAACCGCAACTTAAAATTAAATTTTCGGCTTCGGGTTTGCTTATTTTCAAGCCCTGCGACAGATTATTCGCCAAAGTTTTGCGGCGCGACGAGAATGCCGCTCGCACCGTTTCGCGGTATACTTCGCGCGATAAAATATCGTGTTTTTGCTTATCGAAAGTTATTTTTACCACCTCAGAATCGACGTTTGGGCGCGGATAAAACATTTCGCGCGGAACAAACAACAATTTTTGCGAATTTGCAACGGCGTTTATTCCGGCGGTAATCGCACCGTATTCGGGCGTTGCGGGCTCGGCGCAAAACCTTTCGGCTACTTCGAGCTGAACCATTATAACTATCGCCTTGCAATGCTGCGACTGTTCGACGAACTTCATAATGAGAGGCGAAGTTATGTAATAAGGCAGATTTGCCACGATAACGTAGTCTTCGCCGATGTGTTTTTCGATGACGTCGGTTTTTTCGCGCATTACGTCGCGAAAAGTAATTTCGCAATTGTCTACGCCGCTTAAATTTTCGGCAAGCACGGGTTTAAGCGTTTGATCTATCTCGTAGCCGTAAACGAATTTCGCTTTTTTGCAAAGTTCTTTTGTAAGCGTTCCCGCCCCGCACCCTATTTCGAGCACGGCGTCGTTATCGGTTATTCCGCTTAAATTCACTATTTTATCGAGCAGATTTGTGTCGCTTATAAAATTCTGACCGAATTTTTTGCTGAATTTAAACGAGTGTTTGTTAAGAAGTTCGTTAAGTTTCATTTTTTTTTGCGTTATTTTTGGTTTTTAAATATCGAATTCGGCTTTTTTAAATAGATTCTGCGCGTTTTTCGCCGCAATTTCTTCAAGTTTTTCAAAACTTAAATTTAAAATTTCGGCGGCTTTTTCATAAACGAACTTAACGTAAGCGGGTTCGTTCGTTTCGCCGCGATGCGGAACGGGAGCCATATACGGGCAGTCTGTTTCGAACATAATCCTATCCGTCGGCAAACTTTTAATAATTTCTTCTTTCTTGGCGTTTTTAAAGGTAATAACCCCGCCGAACGCAAAATACGCGCCCATATCGAGATAAATTTTTGCGGATTCTTTGCTTTCGGAATAGCAATGCATTAAAAAGCCGTGGTTTAAAAGCGACCTGTTCGCCCTAAAAATATCCGTAACTTCTTTAGTTGCTTCGCGCGAATGAACGATGAACGGAAGCCCCGCCTTATCCGCAAGATAAATCTGTTTTTCAAACGCCCGTTTCTGATTTTCGATATCGTCGGCACCGTAATGTTTATCGATGCCTATCTCGCCCAAAGCGACGCATTTTTTTTGGTTTAAAATTTGCAAAAGTTCGGCTATAGCACCGTTATCAAGGGTTTCGCAGTCGGAGGGATGCACCCCCGCCGCACAAAAAACGCCGCTGTGTGCGTTGGCAAATTCAAGCGATTTCTGCGACGACGGCATATCGTAGCCGACCGTTACAACGTTTTTAACGCCCGCCGAAAAAGCTCGGTTTAATTGGCTTTCGCCGCCTGAATATCGTTCGTCGGTTAAATGCGCGTGCGTATCTATCATAATTGATTTTTCGTTTTTTCAGCCTTTTCGGTTTTTCAGCGGACGGTACTGCCGTCGGGCATAGAAGAATCGGGTTCGATTAACGTAACTTTTCCGTTGTTTTCGGCGCATAAAATCATGCCGCAACTTTCAACGCCGCAAAGTTTGGCGGGTTTTAAGTTATAAACTATAACCACTTTTTTGCCCACGAGTTCTTCGGGCTTGTAATATTCGGCTATTCCGCTTGCAACGATACGGGTTTCGTCACCCACTTTTAAGGTAAGTTTTAAAAGTTTTTTGCTTTTTTCAATTTTTTCGCACGCAGTAACAAGCGCCGTTTTCAACGAGATTTTGGCAAAATCGTCGATGGTTATCTGCGGTTTTTCTTCGGTTTTGTCGCCGTTTTTCGCTTTCTCGTTTTTTTCGTCGGCTCCTGTGTCAGCCGTTTTTTCGGATTTTACCGCGTATTTTTCGGCAATTTCGGCGGCTTTTTTGTTAATTTCGTCCGCCTCGAATCGCATAAACAGCGTTTCGGGGTTGTCGGTTACCTTATTTCCGCTTTCATAAAGCCCGAACGTGGTTAAGGTTTCGTATCCGCGCGGCGCGCAGTTTAATTGTTTTAACACTTTTTCGCTCGTTTCGGGCATAAAAGGCGCCAAAAGCGACGAAGCAATATAAATTGTTTCGACCAAATTATAAAGCGCGGTTTTAAGTTTAGGCTCGTCGGCTTCGTTTTTGGCAAGAACCCACGGCGCGGTTTCGTCGATGTATTTGTTTGCTCTGCGAAGAAGCGTAAAAATTTCGGAAAGAGCGTCGCTTATTTTACATTCGTCCATTAAAGCCGCTACCTTATCGCGGGTGGAAACGGCGAGCGTAATAAGTTCGCCGTCGCATTTTTCGTGTGCTTTAACGCCCGTTTTTTCAACCGTTCCGCCGAAATATTTGTTGCACATCGAAACCGTGCGCTTAACCAGATTACCGAAAACGTTGGCAAGATCGGCGTTTATTTTGTCGGTTAAAAGTTGCCACGAAATAAATCCGTCGTTATCCTGCGGCATGCTCGCAAGCATATAATACCTCACCGCGTCCACGCCGAAAACGTCGGCTAAATCGTCGGCGTAAAGCACGTTTCCCTTCGATTTCGACATTTTTCCGTCGCCGCTTAAAAGCCACGGATGCCCGAACACTTTTTTTGGAAGCGGAAGCCCCAGCGCCATTAAAAAAATGGGCCAGTAAATGGTGTGGAACCTTATTATATCCTTGCCGATAACGTGAACGTCGGCAGGCCAATATTCTGAAAATTTTTCGTCGCTTGCGCCGCCAAGGTCGAACCCAAGCCCCGTTATATAGTTCGTAAGAGCGTCGAGCCAGACGTAAACGACGTGTTTATCGTCGAAATCGACGGGTATGCCCCACTTGAACGACGTGCGCGAAACGCACAAATCCTGAAGCCCGGGGAGCAAAAAGTTGTTCATCATTTCGTTGCGGCGCGACGCGGGCGTGATAAATTCGGGGTGAGCGTTGATATATTCGATAAGTTTGGGCGCGTATTTGCTCATTTTAAAGAAATACGCTTCTTCGTGCGCCTTTTTAACTTCTCTGCCGCAGTCGGGACATTTTCCGTCTGCAAGCTGACTTTCGGTCCAGAACGATTCGCAGGGGGTGCAATACCATCCTTCGTATGCGCCCTTATAAATATCGCCCTGTTCATAGAATTTTTTAAAAATCTTCTGAACCTGTTTAACATGATAATCGTCGGTCGTGCGGATAAAATGATCGTAAGAAATATTCATTTTATTCCATACGGATTTAATAACGTCCGAAACGCCGTCGACGTATTCTTTGGGCGTTTTACCCGCCGCCTTTGCTTTTTCTTCTATTTTCTGCCCGTGTTCGTCGGTTCCCGTCTGAAAAAATACGTCGTAGCCTTGAAAGCGTTTGAAACGCGCCATCGAATCGGCTAAAATCGCTTCGTAAACGTTGCCGGCGTGCGGCTTCGACGACGTGTATGCAATCGCCGTGGTTATATAATATTTTTGTTTTTGATTTTCCATATTTTAACCCCGTAAGTTAAATTTGCGTTATGACTTACGCCGGGTTAGCATAAGTCGACGTAAGTTCGCAAAAGTTTTGTTTTTCGCATGATATTATACTAAAATATACTTAATTTGTAAACCGTAAAGCAACATAAGCGGCGAATTAAAATCATATTCTTTTAATATGAACGCGATTTTTTTAATATTTTGCACGCTTTCGCTAATAATTACGGCAGTCGTTTCGCCAAGCAACGTTATGCCCGCGATGCTCGGCGGCATAGAAAAAGCGGTTTTGCTTTCGGTTACGCTGTTAAGCGTTTACGCCTTGTGGCTCGGAATTTTTAAAATTGCCGAACTTTCGGGAATAACCAAAAAACTTGCGCGCTCGCTGCGCCCCGTTATTAAATTTTTGTTCGGCAAAACAAGCGAAAAAACTGAAGAATATATCTCGCTTAATCTTTCGACCAATCTTTTCGGCATGAGCGGGCTTGCCACACCGTTGGGCATTGCCGCCTGCGAAAATTTACAACGCGAAAACAACTTTTTCGGCGCGCAGATGCTTTTCGTTATAGCAAGCACTTCCATTCAGGTTTTACCCGCTTCAGTACTTGCGCTTATGGTGAGCGCGGGCAGCGAAAACCCGTCGCGCATAATTTTGCCGTCGCTTTTGTCTACCGTCGTTTCAACCGCGCTCGGAATTATATTGATGAAAATTTTTAAGCCGAAAACCAAACCCGCCGAAAATTCGCAAGCGGAAAAAACGAGCGTTAAAAAATCGGGCGCAAAAATAAAAGAAACGAAGCAAAATGCTTTCTCTGACAGAAGAACCGGAAAAGGCGGTGCGAAGGCATGAAATACGCAACCCTTATTCTTCCGGCGTTTATAATTTTTATATTCGTTTACGGCGCGATAAAAAAAGTGCGGCTTTACGACGGTTTTGCCGAAGGAATTAAAGGCGCTTTTCCGCTCGTCGTTTCGATTTTTCCGTATCTTGCGGCGATTTTCGTGATGACCGCCCTACTTGAAAAAAGCGGAGTAAGCGGCGTTTTAATAAAAATTTTATCACCCGCGTTCGAGTTTTTGGGAATCCCCAAAGAAGTTTGCCCGCTCGTTTTGTTAAAACCCTTTTCGGGGAGCGGCAGCCTTGCTTTGCTCAGCGATATTTTTAAAACTTACGGCGCCGATTCGTATATTTCGCGGTGCGCTTCGTGTATATTCGGCTCGTCGGAAACGGTGTTTTACGTTTCTGCTATTTATTTTGCGAACTGCAAAAACAAAAAGTTATTCAAACCCGTTTTAATTTCGCTTGTTTCGACCTTTATTTCGTGCATATTCGCCTGCCTTATCTGCCGCGTTACGTAGTTATATTTTTATAACCCGAACGAACTAAACGCATAAATAAAAAACGGAAGTCCGCAAAAAAACGAACTTCCGTTTTTATTATTTATTTTCGTTTACGCGCCTTAGCGTATGGCGGTAAGGTTGGTCGCTTCGGCAACGGTAGCGCCTTTTTTCATGCACTTGGTTACGTCGGTATCGTTAAACTTATTTCCCGACGAAGTAATTTTTGCGTTTACGTCGAACGCTGTTACTCCCGAGTATCCGATATAGGTCGCCTTAATGTCGTTATCTTTTATAACGTAAGTAACGTCGGCGTTGGTAGCCGCGTTATGGAACCAGAACGCGTTACCCGAAGTAATATCGATTTTGTTGCCGTTTATCGCAAACGACTTGCCGTCGGTAAGCTGAATGGCGGCGCGATCGGCTTCGACGCAATCGCTTTTTATCGTATTGTTTTCAAACACGAAGTCTGCGGTAGCGCGTTGGAAGTTTACCCCGCGGGTATAACCGTTGAAAACGTTATTCGTTAAGGTTATCACGCCGCCCAGACCTTGCGACATAAACGCATATTGCGTTTTTTCGGGCGCGTTGAACACGCAGTTTTTAATGGTCATAACCACGTCGAAATTCTGATAGCTGTAAACTTTGCCGTTGAAAGTACAGCCGTCGAATTCGTAGACGGTCGAATGAAGAGTGCATTGATAAGTGCCGCTGGGCATTCCGGTTATTCCGTCGAACGCTACGTTTTTGCATTTTAACGCCGTATTAACGCTGTTTTCTACGTTCCACCAGTTATAAGGCAACGCAAAAGTGCCTTCAACTTCGCTTAAATCGAGCGCAGCCTTGCTGTTGCCGCCCACTATGTCGATTTCGGTAATGTGCAAAGTTTCGCCGAAACGGTTAGCCGCACGTCCGAAAGAGAACATGCGCGTATCGGTAACCTTTTGTTTGCCGTATATTTTCCAGGTAATTTTTCCGCCTTCGGTAAAGAACGCGTTAAAAGTCTCTTCGTTCATCGGCTGTTCGGCTAAACCCGCTTTCTCTTCGAGCATTGCTTTTACCGCTAAGTATGCGGCGTTTGCGTCGTCGTAACGATCGGCAACGCCCGCAATTCCGCCTATCACAACGCCGCTTATGCTTTCGTCGGCGCGCGAATATTCCGAAGCCTCTACCGTTAAGGTAACGCCCGCGCTTTCAATCGAAAGCCCGCTATAATCGTTAGTCGTGTCTTTCAGTGTCGCTTTAACGATCAATTCGACAGAAGTTTCTCCGCCGTCGAGTATTTCGTTTACCGTAGCGACGTCGGCGTCGTTCACGCTCCACGTAAGCGCCGAAGCAAGTTTTTCGTCGCCGTTTACGCCGTTTATTTTAAGGCTGTATTTAACGGGATTTTCGCCGCCGTTTTTAACGCGCAAAACGGGAAGTTCGTAAGACGCAACCGCACCTTCGGGAACAACCGACGATTTTTTAACGCTTAAAGCCTTGCCTTCGACGGCTTCCCATTCTCCGCGAGCCGTTTTTGCTTCGAACGAAACGATTACCCCTTCGGCGGCTTCGGTTTCGCAGCGTTTGAGTTCGGAAGAAAGTTTAAACGAACACCCCGAAACGAAAGACATGCACAACGCTACGGTGATTATAACAGATAAAATCACCGTGATTTTTACAGATTTTTTCATTTTTTTACTCCTTTATTTTTTGCAAACGAAATTCGAAGTGACGCGAACCGCAAGACCGTACGACCGATTGCAGACACACAGTTCTCCGTTTTATTTTGCACGTATATAATAATTCATTTATTGAATATTGTCAAACATTTGTCAAACATTTCTGGGTATTTATTTTGATTTTCCCACGGTTTTGCCCAAAAGTTCAGCGCCGCAGTTTCTCGACTCAGCCGCTACGCTGCAATAAAAACCGACGATAAATAAGCCGCATAAAGTGCCGATAACGGGCTTATAGCGGCACTTTTATTCTTTTTAGCCGCAGGGGGGCGACTTTGAATCGCCCGCGTTTATTCACCTTTTTTAAACCGTTTTTACCGTGATTCGCGTTATGAAAAAAAATTTAAAAAAACTATTGTAAAAACACAAAAAATGTGATATAATCGTGACAGACCAAAAGTACTTTTATAAAGGAGAATAAAAACATGAAAAAATTTGTTTCGGGTTGTTTGGCTCTGCTATGCACCGTATCGTTTATGGGTTGCGGCGGATTTACCGAAAGAACGGTTAAGACAAAAAATCTTGCCGAAACGGTTGCCGCGCGCGAAGTTAATACGCTGAACCCGGCCGATTATCGCACCGCCTATAACGATTTTTCGGTAAAACTGCTCGGCGAACTTTATAAACTTGAAGAAAACAAAAACACTTTCTGCATTTCTCCCCTTTCCGTCGCCGCCGCGTTCGGAATGATTACGAACGGAGCGAAAGGCGAAACAAAAACGCAACTTGAAGCAACTTTGGGCAGCGATTCGCAAGCGTTAAACGAATATTTCGCCGAATTCATTAAAGAAACGAAAAAAAGCGAAACCGTTCACATAGCAAATTCGGTATGGGGCAGAAAAAACGCGGTAAACGTTAAAAATTCGTTTTTAGACGTGGTTAAAAACTATTATCAAGCCGATTATTACGCCGCAGATTTTAAAAGCGACACCTTAAACGACATTAACAACTGGATTTACAACAACACGCGGGGCGGCATAGACAAAGCGCTTGACCAAATAGACGACGAAACGCTTTTATACCTTATAAACGCGCTCGATTTCGAAGCCGAATGGAGTAAACGTTTTTCGAAAAACGCTACCGCCGACCAAATTTTCCACGGCAGTAAAGAAGATAAAACCGTAAAAATGATGAAGTCGACCGAATACCTCTATATAGGCACCGACAAGGCAAGCGGTTTTATAAAAGATTATAAAAAAGGCGGTTATTATTTTGCGGGGCTTTTACCCGACGGCGATTATTCGGTAACCGACGTTCTTGCGGAATTGGTAGACGGCGGACTTAATTCGGCGCTTGCAAACCCACAATATCCAAAGATAAATTTAACCCTGCCCAAATTCGATTTTGCCTGCGATTATCATTTAATACCCGCGCTTAATAACCTTGGCATTAAAGCGGCGTTCAGCCCGAATTATGCCGATTTTTCGGATTTAGGCAACTCTGTAGGCGGTAACCCGATTTTTGTAAAAGACGTTATTCATAAAACGCATATCGCCTTAAACGAAGAAGGCACGAAAGCGAGCGCCGTAACGATAATCGCCGGAGCCGGCTCTGCCGCCCCGCCGGAAGACGAAATCGATTTGGTTTTCGACCATCCGTTTATTTTTATGATTTGCGATAAAAACAACATGCCCTTATTTATAGGGATAATCGAAAACCTTTAAAAAAGGTTCTGCAATAAATGTTGGGGTGTGAAGAAAAACACTCTGACATTTTTTGATTTTCAGATAAAACAAAAGAGCAAAAACAAAGGCAGCCCTGCGGGTTGCCTTAAATAATTTTTATAATAATTCAGTCGTTTGCGGTGTGTTTATAAATTTCGTTTTTATTAACGCCGCGGGCTTTTGCAACCGCTTTAATCGCTTCTTTTTTGTCAAGCCCCTGCGCCATAAAAAACGCAACGTGCTCTTCTACGGTTAAATTTTCAAATTCTTGGTTTTTTTTCGTTTTATCCGCACCATCTACAACCAAAACGAACTCGCCGCGCCGTTCGCCTTGGTAACCGTCTGCAAGAAAAAACTCTTCGCGCTGTTCGAATTTTTTTGTCATTTCTCTTAAAGCAACCGCTTTTCGGTTGCCGAAAGCAAGAAACAACGCTTTTACGGTATCTTCAACGTCGTGCGGAGCGCAATAAAAAACAAGCGGACAATCGGCATTTTTATAATCTTCGAGCAGTTTTTTGCGCTCGGATTTTTTTTCGGGCAAAAAACCGACGAAATTAAAACGATAATCTAACAGCCCCGACATTATAAGCGCGGTTATAACCGCCGTTGCCCCGGGGACTACCGTAAATTGCAACCCGCGCGAAACGAGCGTTTTTATAAGTATGCTGCCGGGATCGGATATGAGCGGCATACCTGCGTCGGTTACGAGCGCTATGTTAAGCCCTTTTTCAAGTTTTTCGGCTAAAATTTCGCTTTCTTTAGCTTCGTTGAATTTATGATATGCAACGAGCGGCTTTTTAATTTCGTATGCGTTTAAAAGTTTAAGCGTTTGCCTCTTATCTTCGCAGGCGATTTCGTCTACGCTTTTAAGCGTTTCGATTGCGCGCAAAGTTACGTCTTTTAAATTGCCTATCGGCGTGCCTACGATATATAACATAAAGTTTCCTTTTTTATTTAGTTTATTATTTCGTTAAAAACTTTAAGTTGCGGCTTTTTATCTTTGGCGGCGTTAATCATTACGAGATAGGGCGCGCCGTTTTCGGTGCGGACGAACGCCATTTCGTAAGGTTCTAATCCGTAAGTTCTAAGCAAAAACATAAGGTCGCAAAGCCGTTCTACGCGCTGGCAAATGCAAAACGTGCCGCACGGCTTTAACATGCGTTTGGCACACGCGATGATCTCTTCTAACGTAATCTGCGTTTCGTGCCTGCAAGCCGCGATATGTTCGGATAAATTCTGCTCGCCCCCGCCCGCTTTTTTATAAGGCGGATTGCAAAGTATAAGCGAAAACGCGCCGTTAAAACTTGCGGGCGCGTCCTGAAGTCTGCCGCCCACAACGGTGAATTTATCGCCGAGCCCGTTTATTTCGACGCTTTTTTGCGCCAAGTTTATAAGCGGACTTTGCAGTTCGAACAAATGCACCGACTTAACGTTTTTTTTGTTTAAGCCGTAATAATGAAGCCCGATTATGCCGCTTCCCGCGCAAAAATCGGCAACCGTTTCGCCGCGCTTTGCTTTTTTTGCGAATTTTGATAAAAGCACGCTGTCCGAAGTAAAGCGGTAATATCTTTTATCCTGCACGATTTTAAGCCCGCCGAGCATCAAGTCTTCGGTTATTTCGAAAATTTCTTCCATTCGGTGTGTTTTTTACCCGTTTAACTATAAGTTTAGTCGCCCGAAAGTTGTTTTTCGGCTTCAAGTTCTTCTTTGGTAAGTTTATCGCCGCCGTCGGTGTTTACTTTTACCGATTTAAGGTCGGCAAGGTCGTAATCTTTATAACTAAGCGCGCCGTCTTTGCCTTCGACTTTAACGTGTACTTTGTTTGTAAGCATATTTACCGAAACAACGGTGGCTTTGCCTTCGGGCGTGGTTACTTCGCTTCCGAGTTTTGGCATTTTTTTATAAACTTCTTTATAATAATCGTTTTCGAAAGCCAAACAACACATAAGCCTGCCGCAAAGCCCGCTGATTTTGGTGGGATTAAGCGAAAGCCCCTGTGTTTTTGCCATTTTTATCGAAACTTTTTTATAATCGCTTAAATAAGTCGAGCAGCAGCACGGTCTGCCGCAAGGCGCAAGCCCGCCGATATATCGCGCTTCGTCGCGTATTCCTATCTGCCTTAACTCTATTCTTATTCTGAAAACCGAAGCCAAATCTTTTACGAGATCGCGGAAGTCGATACGCGCGGGAGCAGTAAAATACACTATCATCTTGCTTCCGTCGAAAGTGTATTCTACGCTTACGAGTTTCATATCGAGTTTATGCGCCGCGATTTTTTCGGCGCATATTTTAAGCGCTTCCGCCGATTTTTCTTCGTTCTTTTTAAGCCGTTCGTCGTCGGCTTTCGTTGCCGGGCGGATTATGGGTTTTAAAGGTTGAACGACTTTTTCTTCCTCTACTTCTTCAACGGGGCTTGCAACTATTCCGTATTCTACCCCGCGCGAAGTTTCTACGATTACACCGTCGCCTTTTTGATATTCGTCGCCGCTCGGCGCGAAATAATATACTTTTGCGGTGTTTTTAAACCTTACGCCAACAATTTTTGCCATTTATATTTTTCCTCTAAAAGCGTTATAAGCACGCCGTCCGCTATCATCGTCGCGTTTCCGTTAAAGAAAAGCGCGCGTTCGGCGGCGTTGATTTTCTCGATTGTTTTGATTAAACACCCCGTGGGGTATTCGGGGGCAATTTCTGCCGAAAACGCAGAAAAGCGTTCGGCGTTTAATTTTTCGCCCGCGCTTAAATTGCTTAACGCCGCCTTATATTCAAGCGTTTCTAAAAGCAATTTTTTAAGCGTGAACAAAAAATTTTTTAAGTTATCTTTATTTATTTCAGCGGAATATTCAAGCATATTCCGCGTTGTTTTCATATTTTTAAGCACGGCAACGGCAAGCCCGTCGTCAAATTTTTGCTCGCCCGACAAAAGTTTTTTAAGCTCGCCTTCTTTTCCGCCCGCCGCTTCGGCGGCCTTTTTAAGCGTTGAATCCGAAACGCCGTTATAACCCTTATAGGCGTTTATAAGCTCGTCGTCCGAAAAAAGCGGAATATCAAGCCTTTTAACGCGCGATTTAACGGTTGACAAAAGTGAATATTCGTTGGTTACGCCCAGAATTATAATAATTCCTTCGGGCGGTTCTTCGAGCGTTTTTAAAAGTTTGTTTTGCGCCGCCGCGGTCATTGTTTCGGCATAGTTAAGCACGAAAACGCGTTTGTCGTTTTCAAGCGGTTTTATATAAGTTTGGCTTACCAAGTCGTCTATGTCTGAAACGACTATCTTTTTCGCGCCCGCCGCCGGGTAAAAAGTTGCGTCGGCATACGAATTTTTTTCAATCAGGCGGCAAGTTCGGCAATCGTCGCAAAAAGTTTCGGATGAACAAAGCGCGAGTTTGCAAAACGTTTTCATATATTCGGGCAGGCAAATTTCGTCTTTACACACTATTTCGTATGCGTGCGAAAGTCTGCCCGCTTTTTTATCGCCTGCAAAAATTTTTAACGCGGGCGTGTTTTTTATTAAATTTTCCATTTTTTACGCCCCCTTTTTTCGTTTAATCGTTTTCCGCTTGAATTATTGCGCGAACCGATAAGCGTTTCCGCACCGCGTTTTTTATAGTTTTATAACGCTGAATTTTAACAAAGCCCGTCTATAGGTCGATTATCGGCACTTTCGCGCTAAATTTTCCCTTTTGGTTTTTAAGCGCCTAAAAAGTAAAATCAAGCGATAAGCCCTTTGGGGCTTCCGATAAAATTACTGTAAGTTTTAACCATATAAATTATAAAGGATATGCTTTCGAACTGAAGGTCCGGTTGCATGTTCGAATAGTCGAACGCGCACATAACAATGCCGCTTGCGCTCGACGAAACGATTTCGTAACTGCCGTCTTCTTTCTGTTTATAAACCGTTTTAACGTAAGCGCTCGTAATATCCTTTTCGCCGCCCGTAAGTTTGCCGAGATCGATTCCGTAATATTTTTCGGTTTCTTTTTCTAACAAACCGTTATAATATTCTTTATCGCGGTCGGTTTCGGCAAGCGCCAAACTTTGCGAATATTTTTTGTATTTTACAAAAATTTCGGGGCGACTATCCAAAAGATCTTCTAAAAGCAACGCGTTGTTCCAAACGTGTTTAATGCGCTCCATCTCGTTTTTTATGCCCGCCTGAATTTTTTCGTCGGTTTTAAAACGCGGATCTTTTGCCATACGGTTTTTAAAATAATCCGAAATATTTTCTTCGTTCAAAACGTAATTTTCGCCGTTTTTAATTATAAAGCGATGGTGGTTTATGCAATAATCTTTTGCGGCTTTAACGAACAATTTCAAATCGTAAAAACAATAGCCGTAACCGTCGATAAGCGAGCGGAATTTAGATTTGTTTTTGGCTATATCGCTTTCGAAATCGGATATAACCATAATATCGCCTTCGCCAGTGGTTGTTATAGCCGACATAAGGGTGTTAAAATAATCTTCGGTGAACTGCCGCGAGCCGAAATCTAAAACGTCGTAAGAAAAAACGTTTTTGTTTTTGGCATCGGAAATCATATCCGATTCGTTCGTAGCGGTGGTGAAATCGCTGTCGTAAACGAATAAATCGAACATTTGCCCGACCGAAATGCGCGGCGCGCCCATAGTAAATGCGAGCGACCACACAAAAATTATGGCAACGATTATGGCGATTATTTTAAGCCAGTCGTAGGATAAAACCCGCGACAGCCTGCTTTTGGTTATGCGACTATCCATTAAAAAATCCCGAAATTCCTTGTGTTATCGTTGACTTTGTTGGCGTAAAGCGGTAAATTTACGCGCAAAAACAGCCTTTACGTTCATTTAGTTTTTGTGTTTTTTGATTTTATGCGTTTTTTGAAAGGTCAGACGCGCGAAAAGAACGGCGCGCGACAAACACAACAATGCATGGCGCAACGTATAAATATGTTTGACCTTTATAGAAAACGCCTTTTGAAAGGTCAGACGCGCGCAAGGCAAGGCACGCGAAGTTTTTTAAAAGGGAGCGACCTTTATCGGTCGCAGGAATTTTAAAAAACGAGCAGAACGATGCATGGCGCGATAAATAAATCGGTTCGACCTTTTAGAAAACGCCTTTTGAAAGGTCAGACGCGCGCAAGGCAAGGCGCGCGAAGTTTTTTAAAAGGGAGCGACCTTTATCGGTCGCAGGAATTTTAAAAAACGAGCGGAACGATGCATGGCGCAACGTATGACCTTTCAAAATCAGTAAGTTACTTTTTCAATCTGCACTTCATAAGACGAAGCAGGCGCTTCGACGGTGACGATCTCGCTTACTTTTTTGCCGATTAAGGCTTTGCCGATGGGGGATTCGTTGGATATGCGTCCCGCTTTAAAGTCGGCTTCGGTGGTGCCTACGATTTCGAATTCGTAAACTTTGCCGTTTCTACGGTCGGTAAATTTAACTTTCGCACCTACGCCTACCGTATCTTTTTTAACGTTTACGGTGATAACTTCGGCAACTTTTAACTTGGCTTCGATTTCGATAATTTCGCCTTCGATAAGAGCCTGTTCGTTTTTAGCCGCGTCGTATTCGGCGTTTTCCGAAAGGTCGCCGAATTCGCGGGCGATTTTAATACGCTCGGTAATTTCGGGGCGTTTTACCATTTTAAGGTATTCGAGTTTTTTCTCAAGTTCCTGCTTGCCTTCTTCGGTAAGAATTACTTTTTCACTCATATTTATTTCTCCGTTTATTGGTTTTTAATTAAATTTAAAGGTTTTTCGCATCATTCGGACGCCTTTAAAAACGCCCGATAAAGTTTAACGCGATATTTTAATATTCTAAAATCGCCTTTATTCTTCTTACGCCGCTCGACGACGATTGTTCTTTAACGATTTTGAATTTGCCGAGTTCGCCCGTGTGTTTGGCGTGCGGGCCGCCGCAAATTTCTTTGCTGTAACTGCCCATAGTATAAACCTTGACCTTGTCGCCGTATTTGCTTTCGAAAAGACCGATTGCGCCTTGCTTTTTGGCTTCTTCAACGGTCATTTCTTCCATTGTAACGGGAACGTCTGCTTTGATGGCTTCGTTTACGAGCTCTTCGACCTTTTTAATTTCTTCCGCCGTCATGGGGCGCGGAAAGTTAAAGTCGAAACGCAAACGTTCGGTGGTTATGTTCGAACCGCGCTGGCTTACCGACGAATCCAAAACTTTTCGAAGAGCCGCCTGCATAAGGTGCGTTGCGGTGTGAAGACGCGCGGTGGCTTCGCCGGTATCGGCAAGCCCGCCCTTGAATTTTTGTTCGGCTCCGACCGCAGATTTTTTCTGGTGATCCAAAAGCGCGGCGTCGTAACCCGCCCTGTCGAGAGAAAAGCCCTTTTCTTTGGCGAGTTCTTCGGTCATTTCGAGCGGGAAGCCGTAAGTTTCGTAAAGTCTAAACGCGGTTTTGCCGGGGAACACGTCGCCGGGAATATGCGTTATAACTTTATTGAATTCTTTAAGCCCTTCTTCTAACGCTTTGCCGAATTTATCTTCTTCTTTGGTAAGTTCGCTGTAAATTTTTTGTTCGTTTTGTTTAAGTTCGGGGTAAACGTCTTTATATTTTTCGACGTAGCAAGCCGCTATTTCGCAAAGTTTGCCGTGCTCTAACCCCAGCGCTTTTCCGAAACGAATAGCCCTTCTTATAAGGCGACGCAAAATATAGCCCTGGTCAACGTTCGACGGAACTATGCCGCGATAATCGCCTATCATAAAGGTTGCCGTTCTGATATGGTCTAAAATAATTCTGAACGCGCGGGTGTCTTCTTCGTTATCGCCGTATTTTTTGCCCGTAAGTTCTTCGATTTTTGCGCGAGCCGCTTCGAAAAGGTCGGTATCGTAAACGCTTTTTACCCCGTTAATGGTGCAAAGCGTGCGTTCGAGCCCCATGCCGGTATCTACGTTCTTTTGTTTGAGTTTGCTGTAAGTTCCGTCTTCGTTGCGGTAAAACTGCATAAACACGTTGTTCCAGATTTCTAAAAATCTGCCGCAATCGCACGAAGGATCGCAGTTCGGTCCACAAGGCTTAACGTCGCGCACGATGAACATTTCGGTATCCGGTCCGCAAGGTCCGGTTTTGCCCGCAATCCACCAGTTGTTCTTTTTAGGAAGATAATAAATGCGATCTTTCGGAATTCCGCATTCTTCCCACACTTTAGCGCTGCTTTCGTCGCGCGGGGCGTCGTCGTCGCCCGCAAAAACGGTAACTGCAAGTTTTTCGACGGGGATAGCAAGATATTCTTCGCCCGTTAAAAATTTATAACTCCATTTAATGGCTTGTTCGTTGAAATAATCGCCGAGCGACCAGTTGCCGAGCATTTCGAAAAAGGTAAGGTGCGACAAATCGCCCACTTCCTCGATATCGCCCGTGCGAACGCATTTCTGCACGTCGGTAAGGCGCCTACCCGCGGGGTGTTTTTCGCCGAGCAGATAAGGAACCAGCGGATGCATGCCCGCCGTAGTGAACAAAACCGACGGATCGTTTTCGGGAATAAGACTTGCCGACGGTATTATGGTGTGACCGTTGGAAGCAAAATAGTTTAAATAGGTGCTTCTTAATTGTTCCGAAGTAAGTTTTTTCATAAAAAATTCGTCCTGTAAACTTTCTTTCGTTATTTTTATTAAAGTTTTTTAGCGGAGCGGAAACCGACGCCTTATTTTTTTGCTTTTAAGGTATAACCTTCTTTGGTGTTCAAAACGCTGTAACCAAGCCCGTCGATTTCGGCGCGGAGCGCGTCGGCAGCGGCATAGTCTTTCTGCATGCGTGCGCTTTGCATTTTTTCGGCGAGAACGGCAACGTTTTCGGGAATTTCCGCCTGCGCGTTTTTCGCTTCTTCTTCGGCTACGACCTGTTCGGCTTTATCGAGCGACAAACCGAAAACTCTGTCGAAATCGAGAGCGGCTTCGTAAACCTTTTTCGACGCGGGGAGTTTAAGCATCGTCCACAAAACGCCGAGTGCCTGCGGAACGTTAAGGTCGTCGCAGATTGCGTCTTCGAATTGTTTTTTATACTCGGCGATAACTTCGTCTTTTACGTCGTTCGCGCCGTTTTTGTGCGCCGCAACCGCGCGGAGCAACCTGTCGTAAGCGGTTTTCGCCCCGTCTAACACTTCGAAAGTGAAGTTTAATTTTTTGCGGTAATGCGCGTTTAAGCACATATATCTGAAATCCATCGGGCGATAGCCGCGTTCTTCAAGTTGCGAAATGGTGTAGGTATTGCCGAGCGACTTGCTCATTTTGCCGCCGTCGACCTGCATAAATTCGCCGTGCATCCAAAACCTTGCGGGGATTTTACCCGTTAAGGCTTCGCTTTGCGCGATTTCGTTTTCGTGGTGAATGGGAATATGGTCTACCCCGCCCGTGTGAATATCGAATTGCTCGCCTAAATATTTGCGGCTCATCGCCGAACATTCGATATGCCAGCCGGGGTAACTTTTGCCCCACGGGCTGTCCCATTGCATTATGTGTTCTTTGGGGGCTTTTTTCCAAAGCGCGAAATCGGCGGGGTGGCGTTTTTCGTCGTTTACTTCAACCCTTGCTCCCGCTTTCTGCTCGTCGAGTTTAGCTCCCGAAAGTTTGCCGTAGTCGTTGGCTTTCGAAATATCGAAGTAAATGCCGTCGCTCGTTTCGTATCCGTAACCCTTTTCTACGAGTTTTTCGACGAAGTCGAGCATGCAATCGATGTGTTCGGTCGCTTTTGGGGTTATTTCGGGTTTTTGAACGTTTAACTTTTTAAGGTCTTCGAAAAATACGCCCGAATAAAAAGCAGCTATTTCGTAAGGACTTTTGTGCTGTTCTTTGGCGGCTTTCTGCATTTTGTCTTCACCGTCGTCGCCGTCTGAAAGCAGATGCCCTACGTCGGTAACGTTCATAACGCCTTTAACCTTATAGCCTTCGTATTGAAGGGCGCGGCGAAGCAAATCCATAAAAACGTAGGTGCGCATGTTGCCGATATGCGCAAAACTGTAAACCGTGGGCCCGCACGAATACATACGAACTTTGTTCGTTCCGTCGACCGTGGTAAATTCTTCTTTTTTGCGCGTAAGCGTGTTATAGAATTTCATAATATACCTTCTTTTTCGTTTTGCGTTTTAACTTTTTTAAAATTCCGAGCAAGGTTTTGCAGCCGTTTATGGCAATTTTATGTTCCGATAACGGCAGGTTTATGCCTTTGCCGAAAAAATAAAGCCGAGCGCAAATTCGCACGCGCGTTACGCGCGTATATACTGTGTTAACGATATATAATTTTACCATATCTAACCGCGTTTTGCAATTATTTTTGCTTTGTTTGAATTTATTGCCCTTAATTTTATTGCAAAAACGTCGAAAATGTTCTATACTAAAAAGAAAAAACGGGTTGGAATTATGTTAGACCTTAATAAAATTATCGAAAATCCGCAACTTATAAGCGAAAAACTTGCAAAAAAAGGTTGCCAGGTAAATTTCGACGAAGTTTTGCGCCTTAATCAGGAAAGAAAAGCCGTAATCGTCGAAGTAGAACAAATGAAAGCCGAAAAGAACAAAGTTTCGGCTGAAATCCCCAAACTTAAAAAAGAAGGCAAAGACGTTTCGCCTATTTTCGACAAAATGCGCGCTCTCGGCGACAAAGTAAACGAACTCGACGCGAAAAAAGGCGAAATCGAACAGCAAATCAACGATTTTCTTTCGCGCTTACCCAACGTTCCCGACGACGACCTTTTGCCGGGAGAAAAAGAAAACAACAAAGTTATTAAAGTTTTCGGCGAAAAACCCTCTTTCGACTTCGAAGCAAAAAACCACGTCGACCTTTGCAACGCTCTCGGAATTATCGATTACGAACGCGGCGTTAAACTTTCGGGCGGCGGGTATTGGCTTTATCGCGGCGAAGGCGCAAGGCTCGAATGGGCGCTTTTAAACTTTTTTATAAGCGAACACCTTGCCGACGGATACGAATTTATTCTCCCCCCGCACATGCTCGGTTATAACTGCGGCTACGGCGCGGGGCAGTTCCCCAAGTTTGCCGACGAAGTTTATTGGGTAGACAACGAAGACGAAGACAACAAAAGGGCAAAATTTATGCTCCCCACCGCCGAAACCGCGCTCGTTAATATGTATGCGGGTGAAATTATCGACGAAAGCAAACTCCCCATGAAGTTCTTTGCATACACCCCCTGCTATCGTAAAGAAGCGGGCAGTTATCGCGCCGAAGAACGCGGAATGATTCGCGGGCATCAATTCAATAAAGTCGAAATGGTGCAATACGCTCACCCCGAACACAGCAAAGAAGCTTTCGAAGAACTTGTAAACAAGGCTTGCTCGCTTATGGAAAAACTGGGGCTTCACTTCAGATTAAGCAAACTTGCCGCGGGCGATTGCTCGGCTTCGATGGCGCGCACTTACGATATCGAAGTATGGATTCCGTCGATGGGCATTTATAAAGAAGTAAGTTCGGTTTCGAACGCCAACGATTATCAGGCGAGAAGAAACAACACCCGTTTCAGAAACACCAAAACCGGCAAACCCGAATTCGTTCACACCTTAAACGGCAGCGGACTTGCAACTTCGCGCGTGTTCCCCGCCCTTATCGAACAATTCCAGCAAAAAGACGGCAGCGTTAAAATCCCCGAAGTTTTGCGCAAGTTTATGAACGGACAAGAATTTATTAAAGTAAAATAATTTGATTTTAATTGATTAAAACAAAACGATTTTAATAAAAAAGTCCGCCTATATGTCGATTAACGACACATAGGCGGTTTTTTGTTGTTCTTTTTTTTCGTATGACGGTTATCTTTGGGCTAATTTGAATCGCCCGCCGTTTCTTCGGGCATTATACCTTAGGGGCGACCAATGGCCTCCCGCCAAACGATTTTTTATTTCAAATTTTCTTCTAAAAATTTTATTACGTCGGATATTACCTGTTCGCGTGCAACGTCGTTTAAATATTCATGGCGAACGCCCTTATAAAGTTTTAAATCGACCGATTTAACGCCGCTGTCTTTATAAAAGTTTGCAAGCGCTTTTACGCCTTCGCCGTAATACCCTACCGGATCGCCGTCGCCCGCCACCAACAAAATCGGTAAATCTTTGTTAAGGCGCGCAGCAGAACTCTTTTTATAAAGTTTTTCAGCCCCGCCGAAAAACGAACGATAAAAATTGTAACTGCAAATAAAATCGCATTTTTCGTCTTGTTTATAGCGTTCGCACTCGCTTTTTATCGACGAAATAAAGGTTGTTCCGTCTGAATATTTTTTGTTGTAATCGTCGAACGTCATTTTTGCAAGCAACTTTGCGGGCGCGGTTTCGCCTTTGAACAAACAGCCTACGTCCGCAACGACTTTTCCGGGTTTTACCAAACTCATTTTCAAACGGCAACTTCCGCCTATTATAACCGCGCTTAAATTTTCGGCGTAGCGCTGAATATACGCCTGAGTTAAAAACGAGCCGTAACTATGACCAAATAAAGCGAGCGGCAAATTATATTCGCGCTTTAACTTTTTGCTTATAAGGTCAAGGTCTGAAAGCGTGTTTTCCCAGATATTGCCTTTAGAATATCCGAGCGTTTCGCCGTCGGTTTCGCCGTGTGCGCGGTGGTCGTCGGCGCAAACGATAAAACCATGTTCGTTTAAAATTTTAGCAAAACCATCATAGCGCATTGCGTGTTCTGCCATTCCGTGCGAAATTTGAAGAACGCCCTTTGGTGCCGAAACTTCGTCCCATACAACGAGCGATATTTTTTTTCCGTCGTGCGATAAAAATTCGGTTCTTTTCATAATTTTCTCTCCGATTGTCGTTTTAATTTCTATTATTTTTTACGTTATTTTTATTCTGCCAAGCATTTTTTAACCGCCTTTTTCCAGCCCGCGTAAAGTCGTTCGTGTTCGGCTTTTATTTCGGGCGATTTAGACGGATAAAAGGTTTTTGCCGTTTTCGAAAGTTTTGCGATTTCTTCGGGCGTTGCGAGTTTTAACGCTATCATTCCGAGATACGCCGCACCGAGAGCCGTGCTTTCGAAATTTAGCGGACGGCAAACCTTAACGCCGAGCGTTTCAGCCTGAAACTTCATTAAAAAATTGTTTTGCGAAGCCCCGCCGTCAACCTTTACCACGTTGCAGGGATATTCGCTGTTTTCTTCGATTATATCGAATAAATCGCGCGCCGAATACGCCATCGATTCGAGCGTGGCGCGGGTTATGTGCGCTTTGGTCGTTCCGCGGGTTATGCCGGTTATTATCCCGCGCGCTTCGCCGTTCCAATATGGAGCCCCCAGCCCCGTAAACGCGGGAACGACGTAAACCCCGTCGCTCGATTTTACGGAAGTAGCAAGTTTTTCGCTTTGCCACGAATATTCGAAAAATTCAAGCCCGTCGCGCAGCCATTGCACCGCGCTGCCTGCGTTGAATACGCTGCCTTCGATTAAATAAACGGGATTTTTGCCGCCGTAACCGAGCGTAGTCAACAAGCCGTTTTGCGCAAGTACGAACTTTTCGCCCGCGTTTTTAAGCATAAACAGCCCCGTACCGTAGGTGATTTTTAGCGAGCCGAAATCGAAACAGCCCTGCCCAACTGCAGCCGCCTGCTGGTCTCCGGCAATCCCTGCAATCGGAATGTCTTTTCCGCCGAACGAAAAAGTTCCCGCAATTTGGTCGGGCGAAATTACTTCAGCCAGAAATTCGCGCTTTATGCCGAAATATTTAAGCAAATCGCCGTCCCATTCAAACGTTTTAACGTTAAAAAGCATCGTGCGCGAGGCGTTCGTATAGTCGGTCACGAACGACTTGCCTTCGGTAAGTTTAAAAATCAGAAACGTTTCAATCGTTCCGAAACACAGATCGCCGCGTTCAGCCGCCGATTTTACTTCGGCAACGTTATCTAAAAGCCAGCGCATTTTACTCGCCGAAAAATAAGCGTCTACTTTAAGTCCCGTTTTTTGGGTTATCTCTTTGCCGTATTCTTTTTCGACGCGTTCGCAATAATCTTTAGTGCGGCGACATTGCCATACTATGGCGTTATAAAGAGGCTTCCCGCTCGATTTTTCCCACGCGACGACCGTTTCGCGCTGATTGGTAACGGCTATGCCGTCAACGTTTTTAACGCCCGTTTTGTCTATCGCTTCGATCAGCGACGCTAAAGCCGCCGAATATATTTCGGAAGGCGATTCTTCTACGAACGAAGGTCGTGGGTAATATTGTTTTAACTGAATCGACTTAACGTCGTCGATTTTTTTGTTTTCGTGGTCGAAGCAAACCGCCCTTACCGACGTGGTTCCTTCGTCTATCGCTATAACGTGGCTCATTGAAGCCCCCCTTTTCGTTTTTATATCCGCTTTTTTACATCGGTTTTTATAAAACGGTTTTTCGCCGTTGCATTTTGCGGCGAATAGTTTTTCGCAGCGAAAAAAGTCGCTGTTCAAATTATACGACAAAGCGCGGTTTTTGTCAAGAGTAAACGCAATTTTTTGTTCCGCGCTTTTTTAGCCGTAGGTTTTTGCATTTTTTTAGCCGTCGGTTTTTGCGCTTTTTGTTTTGCACGCGGCTTTCGTCTGCCTATTTTTTTGGTTTTTGCATACAATAATAGCATGAAAAACAAAGCAAAAAATTCGGTTAATTGTTTAAATCATCAAAATAATTCAAATTTGCAAAACGGCGAAAAAAATTCAAAAATAAGCAAAACCATAGTTTTTGCGGGCGGCGGCACCGCGGGGCATATAACTCCGTTTATGGCGGTAGCGCCGTATTTAAAAAAACGCGGAGTAAAAATAGTTTATATAGGAAGCGGAAAACCGCTCGAAAAAAACTTAATGGAGCAAACGGGCGCAGTTTTGCGCGAAATAAACCCGCCCAAATTCATTCGCGGATTTTCGCCCGCCGCGTTTAAAAACGCCGCCCTTCCGTTTAAATTTTTAAAAGCGGTTTTTAAGTCAAAGCAAATTTTAAAAGAATATAAACCCGCCGTAGTGTTTTCAAAAGGCGGCTATTGCGCGTTACCCGTTTGTTACGCCGCCTTTTCGCTCGGCATACCGGTCGTTTGCCACGAATCGGATTTGACCGTAGGGCTTGCAAACAAACTCACCTTAAAAAAATGCGACAAATTTTTAACTTCGTTTGCCCCGCCCGCGCAAAAATACGGCGGCGAATGTATAGGCTCGCCCATGCGCGAAGAATTGTTTTCGGTAAGCAAAGCCGCGGGGCTTAACTATTTCGGTTTGCCGGGCGGCAAGCCCGTGCTTTTTATAACCGGCGGAAGCCAGGGGAGCAAAATTTTAAACGACGCGGTGCGCAAAAATTTGCCCCGTTTAACAAAGCGTTTCAGTGTTTTACACGCGGCAGGAAAAGGCAATAAGTGCGGCTATAAGCCCGTTAACGGCTATTTCGAGTTTGAATTTGTAAGCATGCCGCACGCACTTGCCGCCGCCGATTATTGCGTTACGCGCGGCGGTTCGAACACCCTTTTCGAAGTGCTTTGCGCCAAAAAGCCCGCCGTTTGCGTTCCGTTAAAAAGAGGTTCGCGCGGGGATCAGATTAAAAACGCCGAATATTTTTCGTCGCGCGGGGCGCTTGTTTCCGCCGACGAAACCGACCTTGTAAACACTTTGCCCGATCTTTTAAGCGATTTAATTAAAAACGAACGAAAAATCAAAAAAAACATAAACGCGCTTAACGTTAAAAACGGAAGCGGCAGACTCGCCGAAATACTTTTAAGTTATTTTTGACTTTTTCAAATCGCTTTCATCTTTTTTAAATCGCAGTTTTTTGCGCACCACCGGCCAGCCGACGAACAACAAGCATAAAATTTTAAAAAAACGTTGACAATTTTGCCGTTTGGTTTTATACTTATAGTTACCATGAAGTATCAAACGCTTTTAGCAATACTTTTTAAAATGCTTTCGGGCGAAAAGGTAACGCTTAAATATCTTGCCGAACGCTTTGAAATTTCGGAAAGAACGGCAAGCAGATATCTGCGCGAAATCGAACTTGCAAACGTTCCGGTGCTGGCGGAACGCGGCAGAAACGGCGGCTATTACATAGCGGACAGTTTTCGCCTGCCCGCAAATTTTTTAACGAAAAACGAGTTGTCCGTTTTGCTCGGCTTTTTAAATTCGATGGAATCCGAGATAAAAAGCAACGAAATCACCGCCCTGCGCGATAAAATTTTGTCGGTCACAAAACCCGAAGAACGCGAACTCGTTTTAAAAAGCGAAAGCCTGATAATCGACGGCGGAAGCTGGAACGACGCCGCCTCCCCCGGCATTTTATCCGCGGCGCAAAAGGCAATTTCAAACTGCAAAAAAGCCGAAATAAGTTACGTCGACAACAACGGCAAACAAACCCGCCGCGTTATCGAGCCGCACGCGCTCGTTTTAAAGCAGGGACTTTGGTACGTTTATGCATTTTGTCTTACGCGACAAAATTTCAGGCTTTTCAGAACGTCGCGCATCGAATTTATGCACGTTTTAAACGATTCGTTTACACGCCGCAAAACGGGCGATTTTCACCTTTCGTATGAAAATTGGTATTCGTCGCTGAAGCGCGAAGAAATTTTACTCGAAGTTTCGCCGTCCGCCCTTTCGGAAGTTAAAGAATGGCTCGGCGTAAACGCGATTTTTAAAAAAGACGGCAAGATTTTCGCCCGCGCGGCGCTGCCTTCGGGCAACGGGCTTATCGCAAAACTGTTTTCGTTTGCGGGCAAAATAAAAGTTATTGCGCCCGAAAGCGTTAAATCCGAACTTATCGCCCGCGCAAAAAACATGATAGAAGATTACACTTAAAATTTAAATTTACGGCTAACGCATATCGAATAACGCAAATAACGCAAAAAGGATAAAACAATGAACAAACCGCTTAAAATCACGCTGATTTCAATGATTTCGGTGCTGTGCGCACTACTGCTTATCGTGCTTTCTTACGTAGGATACGTTCTTTGTTCGTATTCGCGCATCGAAGACAACTTAAAACTTACGCCCGATAATTCAAAACGCGGCGAAACCGAGCCGAATAGCGAAGTTTTACTTGAAACCGAATACACGGCGGTAACGCAGAACCTGGGTTTTGGCGCCTACACTCAAAATTTCACCTTTTTTATGGACGGCGGCGAAAAATCGCGTGCCGAAAGCAAGCAAAGCGTTATAAATTGCATAACCGAAGGCGCAAAAACGGTTGAAAATCTTGCGCCCGATTTCGTGTTTTTTCAGGAAATCGACACCTACTCGGACCGCAGTTACCACGTTGACGAGCGCGAACTTTTATACCCGCACTTCAACGGTTTTGCAAACGTTTTCGCACAAAATTATCATTCGGCTTACCTGTTTTACCCCATCTTCGAACCACACGGTGCTTCGAACAGCGGGCTTATAACTTTTTCGCGCGCGAAAATAAATTCGGCAATCCGCAGAAGTTTGCCCATATCGCAAGGCCTTTCGAAATTTTTAGATTTAGACAGATGTTACAGCGTTTCGCGCGTTAAAATAGGCGATTTAAAAAGCGGCGATAAAAGTAGCGACGAAAGCGACGATAACAGCGGCGTAACCGATAAAAACGGCGGCAAAGAATTGGTTCTTATCAACGTTCACCTTTCGGCTTACGGCGGAAGCGACGAGATACGCGCCGCGCAGATGCATATGCTTTTTGCCGAAATTCAATCAGAATACGAAAAAGGCAATTACGTCGTTTGCGGCGGCGATTTCAATCACGATTTTACGGGTAGTTCCACGCAGGATTTAAACGGCGGCGAAAAAGTCGATTTCGGCTGGGCAATGCCTTTCCCCGACGAACTTTTAAAAGAATACGCCGGCGTTATCCGCGCCGACAAATATTCGGGCGGTGATCTTACCCCCACCTGCCGCAACTGCGACGTTCCTTATAAAAAAGGAAATTTCACGATTATAGTAGACGGATTTTTAACTTCGGCAAACGTTGAAGTTACGTATTTAAAAAACGTTTCTACCGATTTCGCTTATTCCGACCACAATCCCGTTTTAATAAAATTTAAACTTAAAGCATAAAACCGCTATCCACAAAACGACCGTTTTATTTATCAAGTTTTATTCACCGAATTTTATTTATCAAACCCTTCAACTTTAACCCCAAAAATCACAAAACCCCGCCTATAGGTCGATTAACGATATTTTCGGTTTATTTAAGCCGCGATTTTTTAATCCGTTTTTCACCCCGAAATTCGGCGCGTTTTTTTTATTTATTCTTTATCAATTTTTACACAAAACGGCGGTTTTTTATATAATTAAGGTTTTAAGTTGACAACGCAAATTTAAAAATGCTAAAATAAAAGCTAGGGATTCATCCCTATATACCGATAATAAGCAAAATCTGCCGAAGTCGTTGCCAAATCGGCAGTAAGTCGCGCAGGAAAAACGCAAGGTTACGGAGCAAGAAAAATGGATAAAAAGAAGGTTTTAATTTCGTTTTGCGAAGCCGGACAAGGACATATAGTTACCGCACAATCGGTAGCCGAAAGCCTTGAAAAAAAATACGGCGACAAAATCGAAGTTATACGCGATTATACCTACCGCGATTCGGGCGATAAAGTTCTTATCGACCACGAAAAGTTTTTAATTAAAGAAGTTTGCCGCGCCAACAGGGATAAACTTCACCTTGTAACCCAACTTTTGGCGATGAAAATTTTCGGCGAAAAGTTCACGTTAAATTTGGTTTACAATCTTACGTTCGGCAAAGTGAAAAGGCGCCTTACCAAAAAATTGACGACCGCGAACGCCGACATGATTTTTACGACGCATTTCGAACTTTATCACGTTGCCTGCTGTGCCAAGCAAAAAGGACTTATAAATTCGCAGGTGGTAAACTACGACCCGGACCACAACGTTCACGGTTGGTGGGACAGGCGCGGCGATATTTTTATAGTAAACAACCCGTTTGCCGAAAAAGAAGCGATAGAAAAAAAAGATTTTACCCCCGAAAAGGTTAAGCGTGTTAACTTTATGGCGCGAAAACAAATAGTCCAAGCCAACGAAAGCAAAGATTTTTACCGCAAAAAATTGGGGATTCCCGCCGATAAATTTACGGTTTTGCTTGCCGACGGCGGCTATGCGGCGGCAAGGCTTAACGAATATACCAAAGAACTTTTAAAAACCGACGCCGAAATAACTATTATTCCCGTTTGCGGCAAAAACGAAAAACTTTACAGCGAATATTCCGAAATAAAAAACGTTAAACCCAACATAACTTTTATGCCCGTTCGGTTTTTGAACAACATCGAAGAGTATTACCGCGCGGCAGACATTTTCGTTACCAAAGCGGGACCAAACGCCATTACCGACTGCGTGTTTATGGGAACGCCGATTATGACAAACTTCTATTCGGGCGCCATCGAAAAAACCTCGTCGGATTTGTTTACCGAATATTATAAAACGGGAGTTTACGAACCAAGTGCAAAAAATGCGCGCAAACGCATTGAAGAATATGCGAAAAGCCCGCATCTTTTAGACGAATTTATAAAAAACACCGAAAAACTCGACAAAACGAAAAACGGCGCCGACGAAATCGCCGACATAATAGCAAACGCGTTAAACGTAAAATAATTTAAATAAAAACTTGGCAAAAATATAAAAAACCCGCCTATAGGTCGATTAGCGGCACTTTGGCGATTTTTTAAAACAAAAAAGCACTTGCAAAAATCAACTTGCAAGCGCTTTTTATTATTGCTTTTTATTACTGCGTTTTATTACTCCGATAAAATCATTTTATCGTTTGCCATTTCTTCTCCGGTAATGTTTTCAAACTTTTTCAAAAGGTCGGATATAGAAAGTTTTTTCTTTTCTTCGCCCGAAACGTCGAAGATTATTTTACCCGCATTCATCATGATAAGGCGATTGCCGTGGGTTATGGCGTCGTTCATGTTGTGGGTTATCATTATAGCGGTAAGTTTGTTTTTTTCGATGATTTCGTCGGTTAAAGCAAGCACTTTTTTAGCGGTTTTGGGGTCTAACGCGGCGGTATGTTCGTCTAAAAGCAGAAGTTTGGGTTTCGAAAGCGAAGCCATAAGCAAGGTTAACGCCTGCCTTTGTCCGCCCGAAAGGGTTTCTATTTTTTGTCCCGTTCTGTCTTCAAGGCCTAATTCCAAACCTTTTAAAATCTCTTTATATTCGTTAAGTTCGCCGCTTCTTATGCCCCACTTTAAGGTGCGTTTTTTGCCGCGCCTTGCCGCTAAGGCAAGGTTTTCTTCGATATTCATGTTAGCCGCTGTTCCCAGAAGCGGATCCTGAAAAACTCTGCTCATAAGTGCGGCGCGTTTATATTCTTTAAGGCTTGTAATATCCTGCCCGTCTAAAATAATCTGCCCTTCGTCTACGGGAAAAACGCCCGAAATAACGTTAAGCATGGTAGATTTACCTGCGCCGTTGCCGCCGATAACCGTTACGAAATCGCCGTCGTCCAACGTTAAATTCAACCCGCAAAGCGCCCTTTTTTCGTTAACGGTGCCCTTATTAAAAGATAGTTTAACGTTTTTAAGTTCAAGCATGTTTCTTTCTCCCCGCTATTTTATTTTTAATCATCGGCACGCAAAGCGTAACGATTATTATAATAGAAGCGATAAGCTTTAAGTCGTTCGTGTTCATACCGAGCCCTACCGCCACCGTAAAAATCAACCGATAAATAACGCTGCCCAGAACCACGCCCGAAAGTTTTGCCCAGAACGGAAATTTGTTGCCGATTATAAGTTCGCCTATAACGACCGAAGCAAGTCCGATGACTATCGTCCCGCTCGCCATGTTAACGTCGGCAGAATAGTTATATTGCGCTATCAGCGCACCCGATAAAGCCGCCAAGCCGTTGCTCATCATAAGCGCGATATATTTGGTACGATCGGTGTTTATACCCTGCGCTTTCGCCATTTTTTCGTTGCAACCGGTCGCGCGCACGCCGCAACCGATTTCGGTGCCGAAAAACCAATACATTAAAGCGACAAGAAATACGATCGCTATACCCGAAGATATTACGGTAAGCAGGTTTTTATCGTCGATCGGGCTGAGCGAAAACAATTTTGCGAACATAGCGTTATACGTAACCGAATTGTGCGGAACCGAAACGTTTGGTTTTTCGCTTAAAATATGCAGGTTTATCGAATATAACGCCGACATCGTTAAAATTCCCGACAAAATTGCGGGAATTTTAAGTTTTGTGTTAAGCGTAGCCGTTATCGCGCCCGCAACCGCACCCGCAAGAAAAGCAAGCAACATTGCCACGAGTGCCGGAACGCCCGCCGCCATCGAAACGATTGCGACCGCCCCGCCCGTTGCAAGCGAGCCGTCGACGGTAAGGTCGGCAAAGTCGAGTATTTTATACGTAACGAAAACCCCAAGTGCAAGCACGCCCCACATAAGCCCTTGCGCAATGCCGCCCGGCAACGAGCGGACTATATCCATAATATCCATTTTTTCCTTTTAAACTTTTATCGGTTTTTTGTTGTATTTATCTTTTTGGCTGCGTTTTATGCCCGATTATTTCGAATATTCTTCTTCAAGAGCGGCTATATCCGCCGAAGAAATTTTAAGCGCCGAATTTTTTGCAAGAAGCGCCTCCGCATTGGTTTCGTTTATATAGAACGTAGTTTTGCGATTATAATATTCGAAAGGCAAATCCTCGGGTTTTTTCTCGCCTGTTAAAATCTTTATTGCCATTTCGGCGGTTTGAATACCGAGATTTTTATAATCGATACCCAAAGTGGCAAGCGCTTCGCCGTCTTCGCACATACCTTCTTCCCCCGCGATAACGGGTATACCTTTCGTCGTTAAAATATTACAGGCGAGCATTATATTTGCGGCAAAAAGGTTATCGGTGGGGATAAACACGGCATCGACGTCAGAACCTATGGTTTCGACTACCGTCTGAATATCGCTTGTTGCGGTAGCAGTAAAAGTTTGCGTTTTAATGCCAAGTTTTTCGCATTGCGCTATCGCAAGTTCGGCTTGTTTTTGCGAGTTTTCTTCTCCGCCGCAATATAAAAGCCCTATTTTTTTGCAATCGGGAACAATTTTTGTTATAAGTGTAATTTGCTCGTCTATAGGTGCCATATCGCTTGTGCCTGTTACGTTTTTGCCCGAAACGTTGCCCACTACCGGATCGGTGACCGCCGTAAACAAAACGGGAATTTTCGTTGTCGCCGTAGAAAGCGCCCTTGCCGACGACGTGGCTATACCTAAAAGCAAGTCGCAATTTTTAGCGACAAGGCTCGAAGCCATCGTTTTTTCGTTATTCGAATCTCCGTTGGCATTCTGAAGTTCGAATTTTACGGTTTTCCCGTTCGTTGAGGCCCATTCGTTAATCTTTTCGATAAATCCGTCGCGTGCGGCGTCGAGCGCCGTGTGAGTAGCTACCTGCAACACGCCTATTCTGTAATCGGCAGAATCGTTTGCACCACACCCGGCAACGCCTATCGACGCGCCGACCAACATTGCCGCGATTAAAGCCGCACATAAAAACCTTTTTAAACCTTTCATAATTTACTCCTTTTGCGTTGACCGTTTTTTGCTGAATTTTCAGCCACGCGTCACGCATTTTAAAAATTTTTAAAATAAAAAAAAGTCGTAGCCCTCAACTACGACTTTAATGCAACTTAAAAATTGCAAAGCAAAAATTGTCGTAGTTAAATTAACTAAGACTGCAATAAAAATAATAAAAATATACGTGAGCTTTGCAAGTGAATTTCATTTTTCGTTCCGCGCCGCTTATTCAGCCGCACGCTCCTCATCAATGTTTTTATGATACACGCAAAAAAATTTTTTGTCAACGAATTAGTTTGCTCCCCGAATTTTAACTTATTCGAATTGTTTAAACGACGTATAAGTTGTTTTTATACCGCCTCCGACGTATTCTTCTGCGGTGAACGTTATCTTTGCAACGTTCTCATACACGCCCGCATCCGTCAGGGCGATTTCTTTTGCCCAATACAAAGCAATAATTATATTATAACACTATATTATAGCACAAAGTTTTTTTATTTTTAAAACTTTAATGCACCCGGTTGTGCGAAATGTTTTATTATACCAACAAACCCCCATTACGAAATGTAAACGATTAAACCCTAAATCTGACGCCGAAGAAGTCCTTTGCAAAAAATAATACGAACTCCGATTTGTTTCCGGAGTTCGTATTATTTGCATATGGTGGAGATAATGAGATTCGAACTCACGGCCTTCGCGTTGCGAACGCGACGCTCTACCAACTGAGCCATATCCCCACGACCTTTAAACATTTTATCAAAGACTAAAGGTTTTGTCAACCGCTTTTTGTATTTTACAAAAAATTGTGCGAAAATATTTTGCAAAATTTGTTTTAATTTATAATAAACCACCTATTTTTTTTTGACAAGCACGCCTTTTTGTGTTATGATAATAAGGCTAAAAGATAGTATTTTTATTTTTCGGAAACACGGAGAAATACCCAAGAGGCCGAAGGGGCTCCCCTGCTAAGGGAGTAGTGCGGGTAACTGCAGCTCGAGTTCAAATCTCGATTTCTCCGCCATTAGAAACCTAATTTGAACACCTTTCAAGTTAGGTTTTTTTTGTTATATAGTCATTGACTTTTGTAAATTTAATGATATTATCCATGCATAAGGAGGTAATATGAATTTACAAAAAGCAAGCGATTACACAAAAAAATTATTTAATACTAACTGGGTAAAATGGGTACACGAAGGAACGAAACCTGCCGATACAAGTGCAGAGAAAAGTGCAAACGTTTTAATAGGTACACTTTCAAAACATTGTGCTATGTGTTTGAATCTAAACGGGTGTTGTTTTGTTGAAGAAAAATACCCACAAAAACCCTTACACCAAAACTGCCATTGTTTTTGCGTAGATATTCCATCAATAACGGCAAAAGCCGAATGTCCTATAGAAAAAATCAGAGAGTATATCTTTTCAGATCTAAAAAGTAATGGCAAAAAAGAGTTGTTTGAAAGTTGGGGTTATAGTATAATAGACTCAGAAGAACTAAAAAACGTAATCGAAAAACAAGCACGAATTTCTTATTCTGTTGGCGAATATGATTTAGGCAAACTTAATGAATATGGTCAGAGAATAAACGTTGTTATTGAATTAAAACGAAAAAACAAAGAAGGTAGTATTACTTTTCGTTCAGGATGGATGGTATATCCAAATGGAAGAATTGTATTGATTACACCATACGGAGCGAAATAGTATGAAATTATTAAATAGAGTGGAACTTATTGTTGATAAAAAAAGATATACAGACCAAGGAATAAAAAAAGGCGATAAAGGAATAGTTCTTGGAGAAGAACGAAACGGATATTGGCTTGTTATTTTTGATGGTGAAATATATCAAGATGAAGATGGGGTTTGGACGACTACGGAAATTGATGCTGCTGTTTTAGAAGAGGACGTAAAGGTGATACTAGAATAAAATAATATGAAAGAATACGATAGAGTTGAACTTCTAGTAGAAAAAGAAAATTATGCAAATGAAGGCGTTCACAAAGGAATGGATGGCTTGATTTGTGACCCAAGAAATATTCATGGTCAATGGCTTGTGTGCTTTGACCATGCAGACGAATTGCCAGAATATCCAATTATAGCAGTAAAAGAAGCCGATTTATATAACAAAAAACAACGATCATATATAATATATAATACAAAAAAATCCCCTTGTTGAAAAGCAAAGGGATTTTTTAAGTTTTTAAATTTTATTCGTTTTCTAATTTCAAATTCAACGCTTTTATACGTTTTCAATTAAAGTTAAATATCACGGCGGTCGACAAGAGCGCGCGAAAGCGAACTTACGTCGGCATATTCAAGGTCGGTGCCTACGGCGATTCCGTGCGCAATGCGCGTTACCTTTATGCCGAGCGGCTTTATAAGCGAAGCGATATACATAGCCGTCGCTTCGCCTTCTACGTCGGGATTGGTTGCCATTATAACTTCTTTAACGTTGCCGCCGTTTATGCGTTCTAACAGTTCTTTTATGCGAATGTCGTTAGGTCCTATTCCGTCGAGCGGGTTTATGGTGCCGTGCAGAACGTGATAAACGCCGTTGAATTCGTGCGCTTTTTCAAGCGCGATTACGTCTTTAGGCTCTTTAACCACGCAAATTACGTCTGAAGATCGCTCGCGGCAGATATCGCAAACGTCGCTTTCGGCATAGTTGCCGCAAATTTTGCAATATTTCACTTGTTTTTTTGCATTTAATATGCTTTCGGCAAACGCCGCGGCGTCTTCGTCGCTCATGTTAATAATTTTATAAGCGTAACGCTGTGCCGTTTTTGCGCCCACCCCCGGCAACTTGCTGAATTCGTTTATCAAACGCCCGATAGGTTCGATAAAAACTTTCATTTTTTAAAACAATCCCCCGGCGGCGCCTGCGTATTTGCCCATTTTTTCGGCATAAAGCTCGTCGGCTTTTTCATACGCCGCGTTAATAGCCGCAATAACCAAATCTTCGAGCATTTCCATATCGTCGGGATCGACCGCGTTGGGGCTTATGCTTATTGCGCTTATGGTTTTTTTGCCGTTTACGGTAACTTTTACAAGTCCGCCGCCGCTTTCTCCTACAAGTTCGGCCTCTTCGAGTTCTTCTTGCGCTTTTGCCATTTCTTCTTGCATTTTTTGCGCTTGTTTCATAAGTTGTTGCATCTGATTTCCGCCGCCGAAGCCGCCGAAACCGCCTTTAAATCCTGCCATAATTCTCTCCGTTATTTATGTTTATCTTTATTTTTTTTATAATTTTTACGATTTTAATCGCTTCAGTCGGTTATTTCAACGTTTTCGTCGCCGAAAAACTTTTTTACCGCGTTAACTTCTTTTTGCTCGGCAACGTTTTCTGCCGAAAAATCGTCGGTCCAATCATTTTGCGCGGGTATTTTTGCCGCGTCGTCAACCACTTCAAGGCTTAATCCGCATTCGTTTTTAACGTATTCGCCGAGTTTTTGCGTGTTCGCGGGTTTGCTGAGCAGATTATATTCGCTTTGCCCGCTTGCTACAACGTAAAACTTGCCGCCCACGATTTTTGAACTCACGTCCTGACAGGCAACCCAAAGCATTATTTCTTTGTCGTCGCGCAGTTTTTTAAGTATCGCGCCCCACGCTTTACGCGAATCCGTTCCGCCGAAAGCGCCGTTTATGCCTTTGTTTTCGCTTTTGTTTTGCGACTCGATTTCGCCGTCGAAAGCAGCGTTAACGGGCTTATAGGCGGGTTTTTCGATATTTTCGGTCGATGCTTTTTTATTCTTTATCGGCGGGTAACCGAAGCCTTCGTCGATAGGTCCTTCGGGCGGACTTATCGTAAAATCGCCGCCGAATTCAAAATTTTCGGGGGGCGGTTCGGGCAAATCTTCTTCGCCGTAAGCGTTCGTTTTTTCGGCGGGTTTTTCTTCAACCTTTTTTGTAACCTTTTCGGACGCGGCGTATGTTTCGGCAGTTTTTACCGTTTGGTTATTCGCCGAAACCGTGTTTTTTTCGACCGAAACTGGCTTTTCAACCTTGTTTGCGGTTAGGGTTGCGGTAGCTACTGCCGCCGCACTTGCGGTTGTCATCGCCGACAACGGCATTGCCGACAGCCTTTTTATTTGGTTTTCAAGCGAATTAACTTTCGATATAAGCGCGTCGATATTGTAATCGCTTTCGGGCAAACTTGCCTTTAAAGCGGCGGTTTCGAACACGATGCGCGGATGCGTGCTGTATTTCAAGTCGGCTTCGCAAGCCGAAAAATTTTCGATTGCGCGCAAAATCCCGTGCGAATCGCCCTTAACGGCGATTTTTTTGAATTCTTCGAACTTATCTTGCGGAAGCCCTAAAATTTTCTGCGCGTCGTTACACGTTTTTACGATTAACAAATCGCGCAGAACGCCGCAAACGTCGCGGTTTAAAACGCCTACGCTTTTTCCGCGTTTGCACAGCGTTTCGAGCCGCGTAAGCACCCCGCCCGCATCGCCGGTTAAAATGCTTTCTGCAAGTTTTTCGATTTCGCCGCGATCGGAAGCGCCTAAAACTTCTAAAACGTCGTCGTAAGTTAAAACTCCGTCGCTATACGAAACGCACACGTCGGCAACCGAAAGCGCGTCGCGCATGCTGCCTTCGCCCGCGCGGGCGATTAAATCTATGGCTTCTTTTTGGTATTTTTTGCCGATTTTATCGTAAATTTCGGCGATACGTTTTGCTATTTCTTCGGTAGAAATAAGTTTAAAATCGAACCGCAGGCACCGCGACAATATGGTTGCGGGAAGTTTTTGCACTTCGGTGGTTGCCAAAATAAACACAGCGTGTTCCGGCGGTTCTTCCAAGGTTTTTAAAAGCGCGTTGAAGGCTTCGGCGGTGAGCATGTGAACTTCGTCTACGATGTAGACTTTGTATTTACCCGCCACCGGCGGATATTGAATTTTATCGCGCAGATCGCGCACGTTTTCTACTTTGTTGTTCGAAGCGGCGTCCATTTCGACTATGTCGAGATTGGTCGGGTTTTCGAGTTTTTTGCAGACTTCGCACTTTCCGCAAGGGCTGCCGTTTACGGGCGACAAGCAATTTATAGCCCGCGCAAAAATTTTGGCTGCGGTGGTTTTACCCGTTCCGCGCGCGCCGCAAAACAGATACGCATGCCCTATTCTGCCCGTTTTTATTTGATTTATTAAGGTTTTTACCACATGTTCCTGACCTATCAGCGAATCGAATCCCGTAGGTCTGAACTCGCGGTATAATGCGAGATACGACATTATTCTCCTTTCGGCTTATTAAAGTTGCAGCGTTTCGATTTTCTTTTTAATGCGTTGAAGCGCGTTATCGATGCTTTTGGGTTCTTTTTTTAATTTTTTCCCTATCTCGGTATACGAAAGCCCTTCGAGATAGAGTTTTAGAACGATAATTTCGAATTTTGAAAGTTTTTTGTTTATTTTTTCAATAAGTTCAGCCGAGTTTTCGCCGTCGATTATTTTATTTTCGGGATCTTCGCACAAAAGTTTATCGAGTTCGATAGACGAACCGTAAATAGAAACGTAACCTATAAGCGGCCTATTTTTATTGCTTTGCGCGCTTTTTACGGCGCTTATGATTTTCGAGCGAATACACAAAAACGCGTAATTTTTAAAACTGCTTTTGCCGTTATAGGTGTCGGCGGCTTTTAAAAGACCTAAAAAGCCTTCCTGCAAAAGGTCGTCTTTATCGCCGCCCGAAAGATAATACGAACGCGCCGCGCCGTTTATTAAATATTTGTATCTTCCGTAAAGTTCGTCGAACGCGCCGCTTTCGCCGCTTCGATAAAGTTCTGCGAGTTTCTCGTCGGAATAATCGTAATAATTTTCCATTTTTTTGTTTATTTATTTTCGTCTGTTCGCCTTTTTAATGCGCGAAATACGCGATAATCGACCTATAGGCGGATTTTTTATATTTTAAAGCAATTTTTTAACGCTTATATTAACGACTAGCCGCGTTGGCGAAGCGCTTCGAAAACGGCAACCCCGCACGCAACCGACGCGTTAAGCGAGTTTACCTTTCCGTGCATTTTTATGGTAATTATGCCGTCGCATTTTTTCTGCGTAAGTTTATTTACGCCCGTATCTTCGCCGCCTATAACGATAGCCGTTCTGCCGCGAAGGTCGGTTTTATAAATATCGCCGCCGCCAAGTTCAAGCCCGTAAACCCAGATATTGTTTTCTTTTAAAGTATCTATTGCCGAGTTTATGTTGGTAACGCGCGCGATTTTAACGTGGTTTGCCCCGCCTTCGGAAATGCGCATAACCGAATCGGTAACAGCGGCGCTGCGATGTTTGCCTATAATTATGCCGTCGAGCCCGCCGCATTCGGCAACCCTTATAATGCTACCCAGATTGTGCGGATCTTCTATTCCGTCGAGCACCAAAAGCAGACAATCGCGCCCCGAACAATCGGCGATAATATCTTCTAAATCGGCATATTCGTAATCGGAAACGAACGCCATAAAACCCTGATGCCGCCCGCTGTGACTTTGCTTATCCAACACGTTTTTGTCGCAATAACTTAGTTTTATGCCGCTTTCGATAATTTTTTTAACGAGCGAACGCGAAACTTCGTCGCGCATGCCGTTCTGCACAAGCACTTTATCGACCGTTTTATCGGTTTTTATAAGTTCGCTTACGGCGTTTCTTCCTTCGATAATCATTATTTTTACTCCGTTTTTCGCTTTAATTTAACCTTTTCGCCCGTTTCAACAGGTAATTTCGCCGCTTTCGCCTTGATTTACGGTATCCGACCGGCTTTCTATATGCGACGCGCTTTCGGCACCCGCAATATTTTCGGCGTGCAATATATTTTCGGCGTTTAAAGTTGCGCTATCTTCGCTTCCACGGCAATCGGCGCAAAAATTAAGTACGAAATTAAGCCTTTCTTCTTGCCCGCTTAAATAAAGATAGCCGATAACCGCTTCTAAACCGGTGGCTTTCGAATAATCGCCGAGCGACGAATTTTTTGCGTGGCTACCCTTTTTGCTGTTGCGCGCGCGCTTGAACACCGCAAGTTCGTCGGACGACAAAAGGTCGGCTATTTTTTTAGCGACAGCAGCCTGCGCGGTGGCGCAAACTTCGCTCGCTTCCATTTTATTAAGTTCGCTGCTTTTTAAATCGTGATTTAAAGCAAGCCTTTTCCGCACAAAAAGCGAATGAACCGAGTCGCCTACGTAAGCCAGAACTACGGGGTTTATAAGCTTGGCGCGGGCGGGCGATACGTGTTGGTTTATATCGAACAAATCGTCACCTTTGTTAAACGCGCCCTTTCGCGCGAATTTTCAGCTTTTTATAATATGAAAAGTTGCAAGCCGCAAAAACGAACTTTCAACTTCGTTTATTATAACATATTTAAAAGTTTTTTACAATTATATTTATCGGGCTTTTATTTTTAGCCCGCGTTTTTACCGCCTTTAACCGAATTATTGCGCCCGTCGGCGTTCGGTTAAATAATCGAGTGCGCCGGCAAACAGCGTTTCGGCAACGTATTGACGGTGACTTTCGGTAAGCAGTAATTTTTCATCGGTTTCGTTCGATAAAAACCCGCATTCCACAAGACACGACGGGCAATCGGCTTGTTTTAAAACGAAATAATCGCCGAAAAGCGTTTGAAATTTGCGTTTTGCGGTTCTCATTTCGTTAAGTTTGTTTTGCACGCAAAGCGCAAATTCTTTGTCTTTTTCGGCAAAGAAAAACACTTGCGCGCCGCTGCGCGACGAATCGGAGAAAAAATTCTGATGCACCGAAATAAACAAGTCGGGGTTGGCGTTTTTAATTATTTCGGCGCGCTTTTGCATATCGCGCTTTTTATATCCGCTTGCGGCAATGCCGTAAAGCCCGCCGCTGTTTTTTCTGGTCATAACGACCGAAAAACCCGCGTTTAAAAACAATTTTTCAAGCCGTTTTGCTATTTCGAGATTTATTTCGCTTTCGCAAACTTTGGTAGTTTTTCCCGTCACTCCGCCGTCTATTCCGCCATGCCCCGCGTCGATTACCACGACGAACGGAATTTCGGTATGCCCGGCCGCCGACTTTTGCCTGCCGAAAATTTGAATAAATAACCCCGAAACAAAAAAAACGCCCGCAAAAACAAAACAAAGGCATTTAAACTTAACGCTTGAATTTTTCATTTTTACCCCCGCACTATTTTTATAACAACATATAAGACTATAGGGATTCCATTCGTCATCACTAATTACCGAAAAGGCGGCTTTTTAGCTCTTTTCCGCAACCGTTCGCTCGTAGTATGTCCAATACAACTTCGTTCACGCTTGCGGAAAATCATCAAAAAATACGCTCTTTTCGGTGCTGCGCATTTTTGCGGAGAAGAAATCGCCGCTTGCGGTACGGTTTTTGCAAGGCAAACGACCGAAATCGTATTTGCCATACGTTTATGGCTTTGCAAAAACCGATTTGTTACCGCAAAAACAGTTAGTGATAATGATTGGAATCCCTACAATAATTTTATTTTCGATTTACCGTTTTTAGCACGACTTTAAAAAACGAGAGTAAAAAAGTTATCCACTAAATATTGTGGGTAACTTAAAATTTTCAACATTCGTTAACGGATATATAGGCTCATTTTTTTAAACGAATGCAAAAGTTATCCACCGAAAAAGGTATAATTGTGCATAACTTTGCCCGTTTTTGTGGATAACTTACCTGTTTTTTCAACATATCCACATTTTTTAGCGGCAGAAATCTTCGCGTTTACCAAGTTTTTTCAAGCACTTTTTTCTACCATAGTATAACTTTTTTAAAGTCGTTTATAAAAAACGATAAAAACAATATAACTTGACAAAATCGGCTTTAATTAAACAAAATAAAAGCCGAAAATTAAAAAAACGATCGAAATAAAAATCTCCCTATATGCCGATAATCGACGTATAGGGGGATTTTTATTTAAAAGTAATTAAAATTGTTTGTTTATAAAAGCTTACGCCACTATATTTTTACGCTTTAATAAGTTTCTTGATATAGTTTTTCTCTCTGATGGTAACTCTTCCGTCGATGCTTAAAACGCACAGGCACAAAGTGACAACGTCTTCCCGAAGTTCGTCGTCGCCGTCGGCAAGAAGCGAAAGAAGGTCTGCCGTAAAGTTGTGAATGGCTTTTTTGGCTTCGCGATCCTTTTTAAACATATCTTTAACTTCGTCATAGTTAAAATCGGCGCCGAACGCTTTTACGAGCGAAGGATAAATAAGAAGGTATTCTTTTTCGTCGATAACGCCGTCGGCTGCAACCGCCCCAACTATAAACGCAACCAGCGTTTGAACGGGATCGAGTTCGTCGATTTCAAACGAAGCGAGTTTAGTAACGACTTTTACCGATTTTTCCGCAAGAATCGCACCGCGTTCTACGGGCGAAAGGTTTTGAAATTCTTTGCAAAGTTTTGAAAATTCAAACATTTTTTTACTCCCGTCGTCAATTAAAGCAAAACTGTTTTTCGTTTTGTTTTTTATTGACTTTTTTTATTTTTTACATGCTCATGGTAATCGAAAGTTTAACGTTTGTAAAGAACAAAACGAAGCGGTTTGTCGATATTTTAAAACGTTTTTTTTAATCGGCTCTGCCGCAAAGCTTTGCTTTTTCGGTTATTAAACAACGATTTACAATTACAAGTTACATTTTAACCGATTGATAGTTAAATTTAGGTTAATTTAAAGTAAATTAAGGGTAAACTTTTATTTTATTTGCGAATATCTTAAATATTGCCGTAATACGGGAAACGTAAAATCTATCGACGAACTTTATTTATACGCAAAGCATTGGCACAAAAACTTTATAAGTTCTGCCGACTGATTATAATTTAACCCTTTTAAAGCATAAACCCCCGCCGCTAAAAGACCTAAAGCGGCGGGGTTTTTGCTTATTAAATTAAAAAAGTCAGGCTATAAGTCGATTAACAGAACTTTCATGAAATTTCGACGTAACGATTAAAAAAATTCGGTTATCGATAAGCCGATTAAAGCGTTGCGCGCCATGGTAGTTAAGAAACGCCGTCTAAAAGCATGCGGTCTGCAATTAAAGCGATAAATTCGCTGTTGGTGGGCTTTTCGCTTTCGGTATAAGCGCGAACGCCGAAAAGCGAGTTGAAGGCGTCGATTCTTCCTTTATTCCAAGCAACTTCGATGGCGTGGCGTATGGCTCGCTCTACCTTGCTTGCGGTCGTTCCGTAAATGTCGCCTATCATCGGATATAATTTTTTGGTAACGCTGTTTATAAGATCGGGATCGCCAACGGCAAGTTTAACGCCTTCGCGCAGATACGAATAACCTTTAATATGCGGCGGAATGCCCATTCCTATAAAAATACGGCTTATTTTTTCGTCGAGCGCGCCGCTTACGGATGAGCGGCGTATCTTGGTTTCGGATAGACTGCCCGAGTCGTCGAAATCGCTAAGAAGTTTTAAACGGCGGACAAGCAAGTCGTAATTAACCGGCGAAAGCATAAAGTATGTAGCTCCGCTTTCAATCGATTGTTTTATCATATCGCTACCCGAAAATTCGCTTATCACAACCGATTTTGTGTTTGGCGAATTTTTTTTGGCAAGGGCTAACACCCCGAACCCGTCTAATTTTTTAAGAACCAGCGAAGTTACCAAAAAATCAGGCTTATAATTGTTGACGGCGGCAATACCTTCTTCTCCGTCATCGGTCGCGGCTAAAACTTTAAATTCGGCGCTTAACGCGTCGCAACATTCCTTCAGGTTTTCGTCGCAGTCTTGCAAAATCACTATCGTTTTTTTATTTTGCACTTTAATCCCCTTCTTTTTTATTTTTTTCTCGGTTTTTCACCCAGCATCTATATTGTATCACAAAATTCGCGCCAAGTAAACAAATTTTGAAAAAAAATTTATTAAATTTAATAAATTTACCAAAATTTTATGTCGATTTATGTCGAATTTCGGCGCTTATCGATTTTTACTATGCAAAATTATCTATATAACCACAAAAACAATGCAATATTGTCGCATATAGTCTGTTTTTGCGCTTAAAACGTTTTTCGTCAAATTGTTTTCAAAATTAAACCATGTTTTTTCAAAATATAAAAAAGCGAACCGATAAGCACTGAAATTTTCGGTTCGCCGTTATTTTTGTTATTTTATTTTTAAATTATTATTTCCCGAAATATCTTTTCAAAAGGCCTTTAAAAGCCTTGCCGTGGCGGGCTTCGTCGCGAGCCGCGTTCTAACAATATAATGTTTTAGTGGACTTATATAAAGATAGAAAACAGTAGCCTTTATCTGATAAAAACCACAATATATAACCACAAAGCCGTTATAAATTAACGCCGGAAAATATTTAGTAAAACAACATAGTTAAGATGATTATAACATGTAAATATAAAACCCCATTTAAAATTTTAATCGCAATACATATAATTACCTTAATTAAAAAACGCCCGGCAATTTAAACCCAAGCGTTTTTTATTTTAGATATTCATTTTAATAGTTAATCGGAAATTGTTATATCGCCGTCGGCGCAATGGATTATGCAATCTGTTGAAACGTTATCATTCCACCAAATTCCTTTATCGATATTCTTCCAATCTGCAATAGTGCCTGTATATGTGATGTTTTTGAGTCCGCTGCAACCACTGAACGCACCATCGCCGATAGAAGTTACGCTTTCGGGAATTGTTATACTCGTTAGTCCGCTGCAATAATAGAACGCCTCATAACCTATAGAAGTTACGCTGTCGGGGATTATTACGCTTGTAAGTCCGCTGCAATAAGCAAACGCAACATCGCCTATAGAAGTTACGCTACCATCCGTAGGTATTACACTGTTTTTGCAACCTATTATTAATTTTTTTGTTTCGGTTTCGATAATACAGTTATTTGCGCTGTGATATTTCTTGTTCCCCGTCGTAACCACAAAACTTTCTATTCCGCTGCAACCACTGAACGCATTCCAACCGATAGAAGTTACGCTTTCGGGGATTGTTATACTCGTTAGTCCTCTGCAATACTCGAACGCATCATGACCTATAGAAGTTACGCTTTCGGGGATTGTTATACTTGTAAGTCCGCTGCAATTATAGAACGCCTCATCACCGATAGAAGTTACGCTGCCACCGATGGTTACACTCGTTAGTCTGCTGCAGTCACGGAA
>JAXEDY010000009.1:0-50487 GCA_034104345.1 Christensenellaceae bacterium
GATTTTGTAGAGCCGGAACAGCTTTTTGCACATTTCAAGCTCTTCTGCTGTCGCAAGCCCTTCCGCTTTCATGATCTCATACGCCCTTTTTTGCGCTTTTTTCTCGGTTTTCAGCACAAGGATCGACATGATAAAGGACAAAAGATAGAAGGCAAGTCCGATGGATGTCAAAAGAATGGTGCATATGCCGTTTGAACTCTTAAAGACAAACAGATCCAGCAATGCCCCGATGATCACCATCGGAACAAAAGCGATCGGTCCGAAGTAGATGAGCGGCGTCAGACGGACGCGCGTTCTCATATCCGCATCGTTTTCTTTATCAAGAACAGCAAGTGCGGATTTCTGCGCCGCCATGGCAAGAGATGTCACACTCCGTTTTTGCCAGGTAAGCCTTCTAAGTCTTACTTTTTTGAAATAGTGACTGTAACTGTTGCCGAACATGATCGAACCGGTCTTTGAAACCTTGATATGCCCAAGTTCGTGATGATCAAGTATTTTTCTGGCAATCTGCTCGCCCGTCTTACCGCAACTGTTCTGCTTTTTGTTGTAGCGTACATAGCTGATAGCAAGAAAAATCGAAACGCCCAATGCAAATATTGAGACGATGATCAAAAGACCGCAAACCACACCCATGGCAAGTATAACAGCGTCCGAAACGCCATCAAGTCCGCCGTCCCATGCACTGCGGACTGAGTTAATAAATTCCGACATAATGTCCTCCTGTTAATTTATTTTTTATTTGCGAGCCAATGCCTGCAAATCCGATTTACAAAGCTTATAGATTATTGATATGATTCATAACAATATCCGGGACTGTGTTTGCCTCGTCAACAAAATAAACTTTGTATTTTTTTCCGACAGCTTTAATCTCGACAATTCCATAACCACCGCCAAACAATTGAATCAAAAAAGATTCGGGGCCCGCAAAAATCGAATCTATCTCATTGAGTGCGATTTTTATCTGTTTATTTGTGAATATGTATAAATACTCGCCGTCTGCTGATATCAAATCGTCGGGCAGCTTCTTCCACTTGATAAATCGCGAAATAAGCCAGCCACCGCCCACAGCGCATAAAAGATAGAAAACTGCAAGAATAATTATCACTGTGACAATATCGTCAACACGCTCCTTATTGTTAATAGCTGACCATATAAGCAGTCCCGTAACTGCCGCAACAAGAAAATAACAAAGTATGCCTGCTATCAATTCGGAATAAATCAATAGTGAGAAACGTGTCTTTTTTCCAAAGTTTTTCATATTTATTACCATGGCTTTCGCTTGGCGAAAGCTTCCTTTCTTGCGGAATTGGGGGTGGTTTTGCGGAGCAAAATCGCCATCGCTCCGATGGCGAAAGCCACAAAACGCGTTTGAAAGATTTATCTTTCAAACTTTTTCTTGATTACTCACCTACGCAGAAACGTAGGTGGGTAATATCCATTACCAGACCGTAATCGTTGGCGTAAAATAACGCATTTGCCGTATAAACTGCGCCTGACTCGTACGTGGTAGTTTCCGTAACGTACAGATTGCCGTATTCTTCGATTACCTTCTGCCTGTCGTTTGCCTCAATTATCTGTTCGACGGTTACGCTTTCGGGCTTGTTGGCGCACGCAGATATGCCAAAGACACATAGCAATATCACAGTGCAGAATAAAAGCACTTTTGTTAGATTTTTAACAGTGTTACGTTTTTTCTTTTTGATTCAATCAGTATTATTGATTTTTGTAAACACAAAATCGTCTACACGTTATTATTAATATAATTCCGCCGTGCTGAACGTCGATAACGTTATTGTTATTTGCTTGTTAAAACTTGTTGCCGACGCCGAAATTCTTATCGTAGGATAATCAATCCTGTCGGCAAGCCCCGATACCGTAACGTAGAGCTCTCCGTCTGAAAGATAAACCTCTTCCACCTTAGCCCCAGCAGGCTCGACAGCGGTGATATTTTCAAGTGTGACGTTCTCGGTTATAAACTCGCCGTACGGCAAAGACAATCTGCTTTTAAGAGTGTTGGTTGTATACATACCGCCCATACAGGTAAGCTTGGGTTTGCGTAAGATTACGTAGCCGTAAGAATTTTTGCCGTCTTTCGTAGCGCTGCCTTTGACCATAACCTTACAGTACACGCTGTCACCCTCAAAGTCGTTTGCCTTACCGTCGAGGTATACGACCAAAGAAGACTCGTCCTTATACTCCACACTCGTAACCGTCTTTCCCGCAAGCTCGTCGCCCAAAATAATGTCAGAAGCGGTTATGGTATCTTTGAAACGTGCAGCCTCATCGTCGTTCAAAGAAGATTGACCTTCAATAAACAAAGGCTGTTGCCCGTCGATATAGATATAACCTGAAGCCTCTATATTGTTGGCTTCTTGGTTTTTTTCTAAGTCGCAGGCAGTAAGAACACAGACGCCCAATACGCAGACAGTTGCTGTTAAAACCGTAACAATCCTTTTTATTAGTTTCATACGTTAATCTCCTTATTATTTTTTTGTTTAATACTCTTCAATTTGCGAAATATCAACGACTTCTGCTTGTCGTTTGTCTCTATAATCTAATTGAGAGTGGGTACGGCGGTCTTTTCGGCAAGGTAGAATACGGGGGCTTCTCCGTCCGTGAGGTAGTCTTTATAGTTTTCTACTTCAATCGTGCAGTCAGCGTCGGCATACAGGGCGTATTCCTTTTCTTCCCCGTCGTATACAACCAAAGCAGACTGGCCGGATATGGTATATTCGGTACGCTTTTCGTCTGCCGTTCCGGCATTGCGTACGACTATGAAGCTCGACTTGTTCTCGGCATTTTTATGCGCATTGTATGCCGTCAGCGCAGGGCTATAGTTTGAACAACCGTATTCGTAGGTAACCTCGTTGGTTGACGTTCCGATTGCATCGGACGTAGTGATTGTATATTGCGTAGTTGCCCTTTCTATAAGCAACGTCTCCGCATTAAAATAGAAGGTCTTTTTCTCGGAATAATTAAACAGCGGATACTCGAACTCCGTTTTGACTACGATTTTTCCGTCCTTGACTTCGGGGGCTTGGATTACGTCGCTTTTTACTAAATTGTAAATCGTACTGATTTTAGCGTTATATTCGCTGTCCGCATATAAGTCCGCAATATACAGCTTATTGTTGACGCCGTTATTAAATACAAACATCATACCGTTAATCATTGTAGTGGAATTATATTTGCTTCCGTCCGATGCCTCGTCCAGATAATCCATTACCAGACCGTAATCGTTGGCGTAAAATAACGCATTTGCCGTATAAACTGCGCCTGAATCGTACGTGGTGGTTTCCTTAACGTGCAGGTTGCGATATTCTTCGATTACCTTCTGCCTGTCGTTTGCCTCTGTAAGCTGTTTAAGCGTGGGGGCGGTACTTTCGGCAAGATAGAACACGGGAGTTTCTCCGCCCGTTACGTAAGGTGCAATTTGTTCCACTTCTTCGGAGTGAACCGCATCTGAGTACAGGGCGTATTGGGTTTCGCCTAAATTTTCAACTCGTAAATCAGAGGTGCCGGCTATGGTATACTCAGTGCGTTTTTCGTTTGACGTACCTGCATTGCTGACCACGACAAAGTTCGCCTTGTCCGTGGCGTTTTTATGTAAAGAATACGCCTTTAATGGAGGTGTATGTTCCGAGCCGTAGACGTAAGTATACTCATTGGTTGCAATTTCTTCACCGTCGGAGGTCGCATGTGAAATTACTTTTTCAATAAGTAACGTTTCCCTATTGCAATAATAGGTATTTTCATACGTTAATGAAAAGTCTGTATGATCATCAGTTTTCGTCGTAACGAGTACGACTTTCCCGTCCTTTATTTCAGGCGTGCCAACATTCGCTTGAGTGTTTATATTCTCTATTTCGCTTATAAAAGCGGTATAGTCGCCCGTAAAAATAGACGCATAATATTGTTCTTTATCCCCGTCTTTACAAGCTACGTATCTCACGCCGTTTATACACGTGCTGTAATTATACTTATCTTCTGACTCCGCATCTTCATAATCCATTATCAACCCGTATTCGTTGGAGGTGAAACAAATGGTTTTAAGATTGCTGCCGTACATTTCCTCGTCAGCCGTTAAGGTTACGTGCAGATTGCCGTATTCTTCGATTACCTTCTGCCTGTCGTTTGCCTCAATTATCTGTTCGACGGTTACGCTTTCGGGCTTGCTGGCACACGCAGCTATGCCGCAGACACTCATCGCTATCACAACGCACAGCAAAAAGTTATTTAACAGTTTTTTCTTTTTCATAGATATATTCTCCTTTAACAAAATTTTTTTCAATTTGATGATAAATGACGCGAGAGCGTCTCTTTCAGCCAACTGAGAGCCTTGTCGTGTAGATAACGCAGCTGTCCGTAAGTAATATCGAGAATTTTTGCAACTTCGGTTTTGGGTTTTCCGTGATAATAGATAAGAATGATCACATCCCGCTCTATTTGCGGTAATTTTTCAAGTGCGCACGCAAGTTCTTCGAGCGTTTCGTTATTCAGAATCGAATCATCCGGTTCTTCTTCGAAATCTACCGTATTTTCAAACAACTCAAATACCGGTGGGGTACTGCAAAATCAATCCGCCTACTTTATTCCCCATCTCTGCGGCGGTTAAAGCCGAAACCAGTCCGCCATGACTTCACCCCATCAAAAGTATAATAGATTAATTATGTAGTTGCGAGGTCAGACATTCTTCTATGAAACGATTAACAACGGCTGAATATCTATCCGGATCAATGATATAGCTGATTCCATGTCCCGCTCCCGGAAAAGTCTCTCTAACGACCCGTCCGGAGGCATTTTCCTCAATGACTTTGCTCATATTACACGGAACGAAGAGATCGCTTTCACCATGAAGCAACAAAATCGGGATTTTGGTGTGGCGTACTGCATTGACTGCATCTGCCGTTTTCAAATTAAAACGTCCGAATATTCCGGCACCCAATCGGATAAAGAACATGGCGAGTGCAGGCGCTAAACCCATATCTTCACTACAAACCTTGCGAATGATTTCTTCCGGCGATGAATAAGGAGAATCGGCAATGATACCGATTACGTTATCCGGCAAATCTAATTCGGAAGCCATAAGAACGGTTGCGGCGCCCATTGATACACCGCTGAGAAAAATAGGCGTTTCTTTCCCAAAACGCTCCAACGCATAATTAACCCAGCTAAGGCAATCATAGCGTTCCTTAATCCCAAACGTAATAGTTTTTCCACCGCTTTTTCCATGCGCCCGCTGATCAACCAATAAAATATTGTGTCCTGTTTCACGAGCAAGTTTATGCCCGCCACAAAAATCCCGTAAAGCCGAACCTCTGTAGCCGTGGAATTGAATTTGAAGCGGAGCGCCGTCGCTCACATGGTAATACCTTGCATACAGTTCTACTCCGTCAAACGCTGTGATGGATATACTTTCATAAGTGAGAGCGTCCATTTCTTTAACCAAAGAGAGAATACTGTCCTTAACTCTCTCGTATTGCTCGCCGGAGGGAATTTCACAAACGTTTTCTTTGCTCTTTTGCGAAACATAAAATGCCTTTCTATATACCAAATAGGAGATTGCAAACAGAAAAACAAATAAAACAACAACGATACCCATAATAATTATTTTAATTGAACTAAGGAACAGCAAACCTTATCTGCATATATAGTCACCGAATGCGACGAGCCGTCAGCATAATATTGTGCTTTCACAACGGAATCCTCCAATACGGGCTTGTAATACAGAACGTGCACTTCCGTGAAATCATCGTGGGAAAAAATTTCTTTCGGTAACACTTCCATAGCCAAATCGACATAACGGGTGTTGTGAACGTGCCCGTTAAAATCAATATCGCTATGACGTAATTGAAGCTCTGTTTCAAAAGAATACTCTGACGGCGCACGAACCCTTTGTGCGTCCTCAAATACCCTTTTTTCTTCGGGCTGATACGCCCCAAACAATTCTTCGCTTATCCGTGTTAGTCTTGATGCAGCAAGATCAAACAAAGCGAACTTTGCCTCTGCACGAAGCACCTCGGCGCCGTTTTCATCGGTCAAAAGAAAGTCACGATATACGGCGCTTGCGGGCGCTTTTCCACGAACCCAGGTTGTAATGTTCAAAGGCTCTCCGTTTTCAGGGCGGCGAACAATTTTAACTCTCCATTCTATTAAAATCCACGCAATACCGTTTTTGTTCGCCTCGGCTATACTATCGCCCGAATTTGCGGAATGATTGCCTGCGGCATTCTCAAGAATTTGAAGAATGGATTCGTATGATAATTTCCCGTTTCTGTTGTAATCGCTCGGACGGGGTTTACATATCTCTTTATAAAACATAATGTTTTCCTTCTTATATTGCAAAGTAATCGATATGTTTTTAATGATTCTTTTCTACGTCCTGCCAGTTGGCGTTATTCAGAATTTCCGCATTGTCACCGCAGAACACCCTGCCTGCCTCTTCATCGCCCTGCAAATGAATATTTATTCCGCTTACGTCAAAGGGCGCTTTCAGCAAATCAACGCTTATTTGCAACGTCGGCGCGCTTGCCGCATAATAAAAAACTCTTGTTTTTTTCGTCGAATTTAATCATAAAAATTAACCTTAAAAATATTTTGCGTTAGACGAGCCAAGCGGAATAAAAAACGCCGCAAAACCACAAAAAAGCAATTATATTCTAACTTATTTTTTTCCTTGTGTCAACCCCATTTTCGAAATTTTTTGCCTTTTTCTGCCCTTTTGCCAAAAAAAATGTTAACCGTTTGAATTTAACGTTAAAAATATTATCCGCTACGAATTTAATATAAAAAAACGGGGGCGACGGAAAAATCCGTCTCCCCGATAAAAAGAAGGAGATGTAACGCCCCGATCAGGTCATCATATTGGTCGAGATGTTATCGGTGTATTTAAACCAGAACAAGCGCCCGTCTTCGGTGCGTTGCATAATGACTTGTTCGAGTTCTTCGATTTTTTCGACTTTGCCTTCTAAATACCAAATAAGCCTTTGTTTTGCGCTTTCTAACCTTAAAATTACGCCGCCTATGCGGATTTCTTGAATTTCAAGCCCGAAAGGCTTATTTTCTTTAAGCCACAAATCGCTGTATTTGGCGTGAAATTCGCGCACGCGGACAGCCGCTTCGTCGTAACTTTCAACCAGTTTTTTAAGCGCGGCTTTATCTCCCGAAAGGTAAGCCTTGCGGGTTTTTATGCCGAGTTCGCCCTTTATTTCGAGCGCGTGACACAAAGACGCAAGAGTTTCGAAAATATAACCGTATTCTTTGGCACGCGGCGCGGCTTCGTAAAGTTTTTTAGCATAGCCTTTCCAGTCGATATGCCCTTCTTTTTCGATTTCGAAGTCGCAACCGCCAAGCAGCGGATCGTTAAAAAGCAGCGCCTTACACGGATTTACGAGCCATTCACCCTGCATGTGCGACGGCACGCGGTTCGGAAGATCCAAAAGCATAAAGTCGTCGAAACTCATATCGAACTCGGCGGCAAATTCTTTTTTTATCTGCTCGTCGTCGAACACCCCGTCGGAATAGCGTTTTGCCGCGTAAAGCGACGGAAGCATCGAAAAGAACGAACAATCTTTCCCCTGATCGCCCCACATAGCGAAAATAACGTCGGTAACGCCGTTTTTAATAACGCTTTTCATTGCGGCTTTAGTGTTTAAAAGCGCAATCGAGTTATACGGAGCGTAACTATACCAGCACCAAAGCCCGCCCGCAAACCATATATTTTTGTTAAACACGCGGTGCGACTTGAACATTTCGTCGTAATCGCTTTGCTCGCTATGGTAATAATCCCAATAGCAAGGTTCAACGTTGTTCGGGAGTTTTGCCGCGACTTCTTCAGGAACTTCAAGCCCTTTGCCGTAATATTCGCTTTTGTTTATAAGGCGGAAGAACATATCGCTCCACATGTGCGCGGTAAACCCGTATTTTGCGGCGATTTCGGCAACTTTTTGCAAATGCTCGGTTAAAACGTCGAAGCGGTTGCGATAGCCGTGCTTTTCGAGATATTTGCCGAGCCCGACCATGTTCGCTTCGTCCATTCCGATGTTAATGTTGCGCGACGAAAACATTTTGCTTATCGACAAGAACAATTTGTCGATAAATTTATACGTTTCGTCTTCGCCGACCATCAGCGTTTCGGGAACGTCCCAAAGTTTTTCGAATGCGGGAAGCCGCCACGTCGCCGAAAAATGAGCCAAAGTCTGTATGCAAGGGATAAGCTCTATGCCCTTTTTAAGGGCATAGGCGTCTATCTCTTTGATTTCGTCGGCAGTGTATCTGCCGCGCAAATATCCGAAATACGGTTCGCCTTCTACTTCGTAGGTATCTTCGGTGTAAAGTTCAAGCGTGTTATAACCTATTTTGCTCATAAGGTCGATCATTTTAAACACCGTATCTTTATTCATAACGGCGTTACGCGAGCAATCGAGCATTAAGCCAAGATGTCTGTATTTTATAAAATATTCTCCGTTAGTGTAAGTTAAAGTTAAAATTATCCGATTATTCTGCTTTTTTATATTTGAATTTGACGAGTTTGCCGGTTGCGCTCGAACCTCTGCCGTATATAACGCCTACGTTCGTAGGTTCGCCGTTTTCGGTTGAAGTTACCGAATAACTTACTTTTGCGTCTTCGTGCTCGGCAACGAGTTTCAGGTCGAAATCAATGCGTTTTTCGGCAAAATTTGCGGCGGCTTTCGGTTTTTATTTACCCGCCACCAACCAATCGATAGAATGCAAGCGCGACATATAAAGTTGCCCCATTGCGGGCGTAACCTTTGAAAATTCGAGTTTATATTGCAGATTGTCGCTGTATCCTTCATCGTAAAGCGCGCGTTCTACCACGTCGAAAAAATATTTGGGGTATTTTATAACCGAGCCGCAGAACACGACGTGCGTGCAACCCGCAATATCTATTATGTTTTTAAGCAGACCGCCTATTTTTTCGCCCGTTTCGGTAAAAGCGCGCTTTATTGCGTGGTGCGTGTAAGAAGCTTCAATAATTTCTTCTAAGGTGGCTTCGTTGTTTTTTAAGCATTCGCGCCCCACCGTAAGCAAACGGGGTATGCTCGTCTGGTCGCCGAACCTTTTATCTCTTCCCGCAACGAAATTCTGCCCCACTTCGCCGCCGAATCCGGTTGCGCCCGTTACGGGCTTGCCTTCGTAAACCAGACAGCACGAAAGCGCGAAATCGACGTATAAAAACATGTGCGAACCCTTTTCGTAATCGCATTCGCCGGTAAGCATACTGCCGTAAAAAGCGTAGGTGCAGTCGTTTATAATATCGATAGAAGTGTTTTCGAATTTCTGCGCGAAAACGGTTTTTAAGTTTACGTCTTTGCCCATTTTCCACGACATTATAACGTCGCCCGTAAAAGCGTCTACCCTGCCCGCTATCGCAAACGACAGGTTGGCGACCGAACCTTTTTCTATATTCAATTTTTCAAGCGCAAGGTCGATTTTTTGGCTCAGGTTTTCAACGTATTCGCGGTCGATAAACCGAGTTTCTAAATTTTCGCCGTAAAGCGTTTCGCCCTGCAAATTATAAACGGTAAACTTTTCGGCGCCTTCGATAAGATAAACGCAGATAAAATACGCGCGGTTTTTGTTTACCGTGTATCTTATGTGCTGACCGCCTTTTTTGCGCTTTTCTTCGCGTTCGCTGAATATCTCGATAAGGTTGCCTTCGAGCAGGCGTTCGACAATAAGCCCCGCCGCCGGATGCGTCAAATTTATGCGTTCGGATATTTCTTTGCACGAATACGGTCTGTCACAAAGTAAGCGCATAACGAGTTTATTGTTGTAGTTGCCTACGCTTTTTACCGTTCTCCCTTTCTGATTCATAAACGGATTTTCTCCTGTTTTTGTTAAAAAATTATATGTTTTTCGGTTTTCGATTTTTTCAAACCTTTTTTAAATTATACACTTTTAAAAAACTTTTTTCAACCTAAAACGCCGAATCAAACAAAAATTCGGAAAATTTTAAAAATCAAAAAGCGGCTGCCGCAAAACAACGCGACCGCCGCCCGAAAAACTTTTAAAATTTTTTTAAAGCCGAAACTTTTAAAATTATTCGTTTATTTCTATGTTTTTACCGCCCGCAAGCCTGCTTTCTTCGGCTTTGAAACCTATAACGTGGCTCGAAATCGAATCGTCGATGGTGGTGCGGGTTAAACTGGGCGAACATTTGGTGATATAATCCAAAAAGTCTTTAAGCAGATAATAATCGCCGCCGCCGTGCCCGTCGTTAAGCGTGGTACCTTCGGCTTTTTTGCGTTCGAGTTCGTTTACGTCTATAACTTCGCGGTTTTTGCCGAAAATATTAACGTATAACTTGGCGTCTTCTACGTCGCCGAAAACTTCGCCTTTGGTGCCGTGAACGTAAATAGTGCGGTGGCAATCTTCCGAAAAAGCGTCCATCGTAAGATGCGCCGTCGAACCGTCGGCGAATTTAAGGTTTACCACCTGATTGTCTACCGCATCGTTGTCGCAATGGAACACGCAACGCGAAATTACGTCTTGCTTTTCGTCGATAACCTTGAAAACGTCGCAGTCTTTAAGCCTTGCCGTGCCGCCGACAACGCCCATTTTTATGCGTTCGGGATAAACTTTATATGCGTTATACGGGCAGTTTTCACGCGTTTTTTCGCTGCAATCCACGCAATAAGGCGCGCTTCCTTCGGGCGCGTGTTCGGGTTTGAAATAATATAACCCGCCGTAAGAACTTACGCCCGTGCATTTTTTATCCATAAGCCAGCGGATAATATCGAGATCGTGGCAGCATTTTGCGATAATCGTAGGGGTGCTTTTCCCCATATCGCGCCACGGCCCGCGAACGTAACTTAACGCAAAGTGCCAATAAGCCACGTTTTCGGTTAAATCCATATCCACTATATCGCCCAAAGTCTTTTCGGATATAAGTTTTTTGATGTATCCGTAAAAAGGCGCGTAACGCAAAACGTGCGTAAGCATTACTTTTTTGCCGAGCCTGTTTGCTTCGTCGCGGATTTTTTCACATTCGGCAATAGATACCGCGGCAGGCTTTTCAAGGCATATATCATACCCTAAATTAAGCGCTGTAAGCGCCATTTCGCAGTGCTGCGCGTCTTGCGTGCAGATAAAAACCGCGTCGCAAATTTTGCCGCGCGCAAAAAATTCGTCTGCGCTTTTAAAGCACATTTCTTTTTTAACGCCGTATTTTTCTTCGGCAACCTTTCTCGAAACGTCTACGGGTTCGGCAACGGCTATAAGTTCGGCATCTTTTTCGCCGACAAGAAGTCTTGCAAAATTCTGCCCGCGGCTTCCGAATCCCACTATCGCAAGTTTGATCATTTTTTCTCCTGTTTGTTTAAAATTATATCGTATTCGGTTTGATTTATATGGTTTAAAGCGCGTTTTACGCAAGCAAAGCGCGCCCGAAAAACGGCTTATTCATAAAAAAACCTTTCCTGAATACCCTTTGCGCAGATATTTTATCATCAATTTTTAAAGTTGTCAATAGTTTTTTTAAAAAACGCATTTTTTAGTTAAAAAACAACTAAGCCGAAAGTTAAAAAGCAGAAAAATCGTTTTTTTACGCCGATTGCGTTCTTTTAAAAGGTTTCCGATATGCGTTCTGCAATGCCCGACGGCAACCAGCGCCGTTTAAGCAAGCCTAAAACGTCGGTAACCGACTTCGCTTTTTGAAGTTGTTCGTAAAACGCCACGAAATATTCGTTAGGACCGTTCGATTCGGCAAGTATTTTTAAAACGCGTTTTTTGGCTGCGGTAAGTTCGTCGTCTTTGTTATATTTAACCCTTATAACGTATTCGTTTCCGGCGGCGAAATCGATATTTACCACAACGCAATCGTCGTAAACTTTTTCGCATTTAACCTTTTTGCCGCCGATAAACAGCGCAACGCTTCCTTTTTCGATATTTTCAAACCGAACGCTTATTTTGCGGTTTTCGGGGATAACGGAGCAGTCCCCGCGCGACGAGATAGCAAGCGTCTGCTCGTATTCGCCGTTTTTAAGCGCGGTTTCGCGCATCGTAAACAACGTGTAAAATTCGCCCGCTTTTTTGCCTCGTTTTGCGCCTTTTATTTCTTTTCCGTCTTCGAAAAGTTCGAACTCGCCGTTGCCGTTAAAAGCCTTAACCGTTAATTTCTGCGGATTCGGCGTTCCGTTGCCCTTTTCTTCGGAAAGGGGAAGAACGGCGCCTTCTTTTGCCAGAACCGGAATGCTTTCGAGCGTGCGAAGCAAGGTTTTTATTTCGCCCTTTTCGCTTTTAATTTCGTATACGTCGCCCGTAAAAATATCCGTCCAGCGCCCCTTGGGAAGCCACGCTTCGACGCGCGAATAGCCGTCTTTTCCGGCAGGCGAAGTTATCGGCGCAACAAGCAGAGTTTTGCCGAAATAATATTCGTTTTTAAAGTTATACGCTTCTTCCGTGCTTTGATGGTAATAATAAAGCGGCTCGATAAGCATATCGGCGTTATCGTGTGCCTGCTTATCGCGCGAATAGATGAACGGAACGAGTTTGTGTCGCAGTTTCATCTGCTTTTCGGCAAGCGCGCCCGTGCCGTTTAAATATGCCCACGGCTCTTTGGTCATAGTAGGATACGCCGTGCAATGGTAACGATTTATCGGAGCGAACACACCGAACTGAACGTGCCTTAAATAAAGTTCGCCGTCGTGTTCGCCGAAACCGTGCCCGCCTATGTCGTGGCTCCACCAGCCGTAACCCGCGTTGCTTGCGGTAGCCGTAAAATAAGGTAAAAACCTTAAAGTATCCCACGTCATGCTCGCGTCGCCCGAAAAACCGAGCGGATAACGGTGCGAACCTATGCCGGCATAACGCGAAAGAGTAAGCGGCTCGTCCGAATTTTCGGCGTTATCCAAATAATGATAATGATTAAGAGCCCAAAGCGGATCGATTCCGAGTTTGCCCGCGGTAAGCCCCTGCTGCCAGTCGATCCACCAGAAGTCTACGCCCGCCTTTTCGTAAGGATGATGCAGAATATCGAAATAGGCGTTGGCAAAGGTCGGGTCGAATATGTCAAATTTTATCTGCTCGCCCGTTTTCGGATTCACGCCCACGGCTTTGGCAAACTGCTCGTAGCAGTCTTCAAACCACCTTACGCCGTCGGCGGGGTGCAGATTAAGCGTTATTTTTACGCCGTTTTGCTTAACCTGTTTTAAAAACTTTTTATAATCGGGAAACAGTTTTTTATTCCACGAATAACCCGTCCACCCCGAATTCCCACCGTAAAATTCGGTGTTTTTGCCGCTTTCGGTTATTTTTTTCTGTTCGTCTAAGTCGGTCGAATAGTGCCAGTCCATATCTATGGTGGCAACGCTTAACGGAATTTCGCGTTTTTTAAACCTGTTTAAAAGGGTTAAATATTCTTCGTCGGAATAATCGTGGTATCTGCTCCACCAGTTGCCGAGCGCAAAACGCGGAACCATAGGCACGCCGCCGCAAATTAAATAAAGCGCCTTAACCGCGCCGCGATAATCGTCGCCGTAAGCAAAAATATATTCGTCGGTGCCGTCGGCGTAAATTTTTGCTATTTCGCCGTTTTGCAAAAGCGTGGGCGAAAGCGAATCGTCGTAAACGGCAACGCCCGTGCGCGAACAAACGCCGTTTTCAAGTTCGACTTTTTTGCCGGAGTTAACCCCGTCGCCATAATGTATTCTGGTGTCGCCGTTGCAGCAATCGAGCGTGCGACAGGTTCCTTTCAGATTGCCTGCGTTGTCTATTTTTAAGCGCTTGCCGTCGATTTCTATGCGGCAATCTTCGCGCTTTTCGCATAAAATAAGTTTTACGGCGGCGGTTTCTATAATAAACTCGTCGGCACCGCGCGATTCGGCGGCTTTAAAGTTTTGCGCTTTCATATTTCTGAACCACACGGCTACAGTCGCTTCGTCGCGATATTTTTTGTTTGCGCTTTTTTCAAGCCTGAACAATCTGTCGGCAAGAACGGTAACGCGATAATCTTTATAAAATATTACGTTTTTTGGGTTTGCTTTGGGCGAAGTTTTCGCAATCAGACTCTTTTTTAACATTTTTCCGTTTTCCTTTTTTTCGTCGTTTGTTTATATTTTTTTATGGTTTTATGCATTTTTATGCGTTTTTCAATCTTTCAAAAACGCTTCTATTTTCGAATAATCGAAGCCGAATTTCTTTTTGGCTCGGTAATAGGTGTTAAGCGAATTAAACCCGCAGTCGAGCGCGATTTTGGTTATGTTTTTTGTGCCGTTTGCGCTTTTTGTGCACTCTTTTTCAACCGCTATCATTCGTTTTCTGCCTAAATAATCGTTGAATTTCATGCCTGTGTATCGGTTGAATACCGCCGACAGATAGTTTTTGGTATACCCGAACTCGGCGGCGATTTTTTTAACGGTTACGTCGCGCCTGTAATTTTTTTCGATATATTGCAAAACGCCCACAACAACCTGCTCCGAACGCTTTTCGTCGGCTTGTTTAAGCGGATAGGTTTTTGCTAAAAGCCCAAGCAGCATCGCCGAAAATCCGCGCTTTTCGCATAAGTTGAACCCGTCGAATTCTTTCGCGCAATTTTCAACCAGATTAAACAGTTTTTCGGTGCTTTCGCCGTGGTTTTTAAGCACGAAATCGAACTGTTTGCCTTTAAATTCTTCGTCGAAATCCTTTCTGAAATCGCTGCCGAAAACTAACGAAAAACAACGATTTTTATACCCGTAAGGAACGTAATGCACCACGAACGACGGAACGAAAAGCACGTCGCCTTCGTTAACCGAATATTCTTCGCCGCCTAAAAGCGCCTTAAACCCGCCCTTTAAAACGAAAATAAATTCCCAACTTGCGTGAAAGTGCGCGTCGACGTAAAGATTTTGCATTTCGGCGCACCTGAAATAATCGGCGTTATCCGAATAATATTCGTAAACGTCTATCTTTCTGCCTTCTTTACTCGATTTTTTGCCGCGCCCGCGCGGGTTTTTGTTTTCGGGTTTTTCGTCCATAATCGATATTGCCTTTTCCGTGGTTTTTCGTCGGCTTTCGTCGCCGAGTTTTGTTTTTCGCCTTTACCCTTTTATTTTATATCCTTTTTTACGGGCTGTCAACCCGTTTTTAATTTTTTTATTGTCAAAAACTACGATTTTTTTTAAAAAAACTTCCGCAAGACTAACCCGCCCGCGGAAGTTGTTTTTTTATTTTTTCTTTTTTAGTTTGTGTTTTACGTTTTTAATTCGTTTTTTCTTTTGCTTTTTCAGCCGAGAACTTTTTTTATTTCTTCGATAACGCCCTGCGGGGTTATTTTAAGTTCGTTTAAAAGTTCAGAGGGGTTATATCTGTCGTAAAACTTCTTTTCAAGCCCGTAATTTTTAATTTTTATATCGCTCGTTCCGTAATACGAAGATATTTTTTGACCAAACCCGCCGCTTAAAACTCCGTCTTCGAGCGTGATAATAAATTCGTGGTTTTTCTTTAAACTTTCAAGCGTTTTTTCGTCTGATTCGGAAGGAGTGCGAACGTTTACGAGCGTGGGTGCAAACCCAAGTTCCGCTTTTATTTTATCCGCAAATTCTTTGCCTTTTTTATAAAAATCGCCGAGTGCTAAAATTGCGACTTTTTCGCCTTCTTCTTCGACCGAGTAAGTTATTTTTCCGCTTTCGCCGACTATAAAATCTCGGGTTTCTATCGAATTTTCGGTTATTCCGCCGGGCATTAAAATCATAACGGGACCGTCGTTTTTATCGAGCGACCAGTTTAGCATCTGCAAAAATTCTTTTTTGTTTGCGGGGCATAAAACTTTAAGTTCGGGAATGTTCGAAAAAGCGGGAATCGCAAAAATTCCGAGATGCGTTACGTCGGTAAGCCCGTCGAAATTGCAATAGTTTAAAAGTATGGTAACATGGTTTTTGTTTATGCACACGTCGTGCGAAATCTGGTCGTAGGCGCGTTGCATGAAAGTCGCGTTGGTTATAACGAGCGGTTTAAGCCCGCCCTTTGCAAGCCCCGATGCCATTGCTACCGCCTGTTCTTCGGCAATGCCTACGTCGATAAAATGCTTGCCCATCGCAATTCTGTCATCCGGCGATAACGCCATGCTCCCCGGCATATTAGGGGTTACGGCAACGAATTTGTCGTCGGTTTTCGCTCTGTTTAAAATGTATTCGCGCGCAACCGCCGTATAACTTTCGCCCGCAAAATTAACGGTGGGTTTGCCCGTTTGTCTGTCGAACGGCACCGTCCAATGCCACGCTTCTTTGTTTTGTTCGGCAAATTTATAGCCCTTGCCCTTAAGCGTGTTTATATGTACCGCAACGGGGTGATTTATATCTTTTACGCTTTTAAAAAGTTTTATAAGCGCCGAAACGTCGTTGCCGTTTTCTTCGTAAATATAATCAAGCCCGAACGCTTTGAACACGTTATTTTGCGATTTTCCGCCCGTTTCGCGTAAATCTTTAAGGCTTTTATAAATTCCGCCGTGCGTTTCCGAAATGGATTGTTGATTATCGTTAATTACGATTATCAGGTTAGAATTAAGTTCGCTGCCCGCAACGTTAAGCCCTTCGAGCGCTTCGCCGCCCGAAAGCGAGCCGTCGCCGATAAGCGCGATAACGTTCTCGTCTCCGCCCGCAACGTCACGCGCCTTGCAAAGCCCCGTGGCAAGCGAAATCGAAGTGGAAGTGTGCCCTACGTTAAACAAATCGTGCTCGCTTTCGTCGGGGTTTGTATAACCCGAATCTTCTTTGAAATGCGCGTCGCAAATATAACCCGCTTTTCTGCCCGTAAGCATTTTGTGCGGATAACTTTGGTGCGATACGTCGAACACGAATTTATCTTTTGGCGACGAAAAAACATAGTGCATTGCGATTTCGGCTTCGACTATCCCAAAGTTTGGCCCGAAATGCCCGCCCATTTTGGTAAGCCTGTTAAAAAGCGCTTCGCGTATGTCTTCAGCCAAAGCGTTAAGTTCGTATATGCTTAACTTTTTTACGTCTGCGGGCGAATTTATTCTGTTTAAAATTTCATACATATTTTTATTGCTCCCTTGGGTTTTTGCGCGTGTTTTTTTAACGCCGCAAAGGCATTTTCGCGCAAATTTTATCGTGTATATTTTAATTCTTTTTTACGCCGTTAAAACACTTTTCCCGAACGGGCACAGCGGATTTAGACGGCATAATATACCGATAATCGACTTATAGACGGGCTTTTTTGTTTTTTCGGCGAATAACTCCGCCGCATAAATTCGGTAAAAAAGCTAATAATTTTTCAGCTTTTGAACCGAAGCGACGGTTAAAACGGCAACAAAATTCGCGCCGTGTTTTTTAAGCAGTTTGCAAATGCTTTCTACGGTGGCGCCCGTTGTCATAACGTCGTCGATAAGCAGAACGCGCTTGTTTAAAAGTCGTTTGCGGTTTTTCACTCCGAAACTGCCTTCAAGATTTTTCTTGCGTTCCTCAAACGACAAAGTTGCCTGCCTTTTTGTTTCGCGGCGCTTATAAATAATATCGTTTTTAACTTCGATGCCCGAAAAGCAAGAAAATTGCTCGGCTAAAAGTTTCGCCTGATTATACCCGCGCTCTTTTTCGCGTTCTTCGGTCATTGGAACGTATAACGCAAAATCGCAACTAAAAAAGTTTTTTAAATAAACGTTGCAAAGGTCTCGGGCGAAAATTTTAGCGATATAGCGCTTATTTTCGTATTTAAGCGACCAAATAAGTTGTTTTATAGGCTCGTCGTAATCGTAAACGGCGCGCGCCGCGTCGAAATGCGTTTCGCGCCCGCTGCACGAATCACAACGCTCGGTTTGATAAACGGTTTTTCTGCCGCAATGGTTGCACACCGCACCCGAAAGCAAAGGCAGATTCTTTTCACATTCTTCGCAAAAGGGCTTGCCTGAAAAATTTTCGCGCCCGCAATCGTTGCAAACTGCGTTTATCGGGAACAAAAAATCGCAAAGTCGCCCCGCCGAGTTTTTTAACTTTTGCCGTTTTTCTTCGTTTTCTATTTTAAAAATCCTTTTAAAAAAACTATGCGGTTTAGGCTTTTTATCTCCTTCGCCGCTTTTCGAACCTTTCATTTTAATTATTTTTTAACCGAAAAAACGTAAGCGGTACGTTTTTCGAACTTTTCGCCGGGGCGCAAAACCGACGACGGAAACGCGGGTTGATTTATAGCGTCGGGGAAGTTCTGCGTTTCTAAGCACAAAGCCGCGCGTTTAACGTATATTCTGCCGTTTTTGCCCTTGGCTCCGTCTAAAAAGTTACCCGAGTAAAACTGCACGCCGAAGTTATCGGTGTATGCGTCCATTACGATGCCCGTATCTTCGGCATATAAAGTCGCAAATTTTTCGAATTCGCCGTAGTTTTTAAGTTCGAAATTGTGGTCGTAACCGCCGCCGCAGGTTATTTGTTTATGCGGATAATCGATGCGTTCGCCAACTTTTACGGGCGTTCTGAAATCGAAAGGCGTATCTTCGACGTACATGCGTTCGCCCGTGGGGATGAGGTCTTTGTTTATGGGCGTAATGTTATCCGAATTTATAGTTAAATAGTGGTTTAAGATCGTTTGCTCGCCCGAAAGGTTAAAATAAGAATGGTTTGTAAAGTTTACGGGGGTTGCTTTGTCGCATTCGGCTTTATAACACAGATTTATGCCGCTTTTATCGAGATAATAGCAGACTTCAACCTTTAAATTGCCGGGATAGCCTTCTTCGCCGTCGGGGCTTAAATAGGTCAAACGCAAACGTTCGCCGTCTATGCGTGCCGAAAAAATCTTTTTATCGAAGCCGATTTTTCCGCCGTGCAGGCTGTTTTTGTTGTCGTTTAAATAAAGCGAATATTTTTCGCCGTCGAGTTCGAATTTGCCGCCCGCTATACGGTTTGCATATCTGCCGATGAACGCGCCGAGATAGCCGCCGTTGTTTTCATATCCCGCAATATCGTCGTATCCTAAAACAACGTCGCGTTTTTCGCCGTTTTTATCGGTTACGAACAAGTTTTTAACGGTGCAACCGTAATCGAGAACATGCGCGCTTATAACGCCGTTGTCTAAAATATATTCGGTTACTTCTCTGCCGTCCGCAGTTTTTCCGAATGGCTGTTTTTTAATCATTTAATTTTTTCTCCTTTCGGTTTTTTAATTCGTTTTTTATAAAAAGTCCGCCTATAGGTCGATTATCGCATAGTTCGCGTTTTTTTGTCGATTTTTGTGCGCGCTTATTTGTTTTACAATAAATGCGATTTCTTCACGCCTTTCGGCTTTATTTATCTTTATTTATCGTAATTTACCGTATATGTTCGATAATTTATTTTTTTTAGTTTTTTAAATACTCGTCGATTTTCTGCGCGGCTTTTCTGCCCGCGCCCATTGCGAGTATTACGGTAGCCGCGCCGCTCACCGCGTCGCCGCCCGCAAACACGCCGCTTACCGAAGTTTGCAAATCGTCGTTTACGACGACGCACCCGCGGCGATCGGTTAAAATTTCGCCCGATAAATCTTTTATTATGGGGTTAGGCGAAGTGCCGAGCGCCATAATAACCGCGTCGGCAAGGGCGTTATATTCGCTGCCGAGGATAGGTTCGGGGCTTCTTCTGCCCGATTCGTCGGGTTGACCGAGTTGCATTTTTTGAAGTCTTACGCCCGTTACTACGCCGTTTTCGCCAAGAATTTCTACGGGGTTGCACAAAAACGAAAATTTAACCCCTTCTTGTTCGGCGTGCAAAACTTCTTCTTTACGCGCGGGAAGTTCGGCAGCCGTTCTGCGATAAACTATGGTAACTTCGCTGCCGAGCCTTAAAGCCGAGCGCGCCGCGTCCATAGCGACGTTGCCGCCACCTACAACTATCACCTTTTTAGCCATTTTTACGGGGGTTTTCGAGTTTTTATCGTAAGCCTTCATAAGGTTAATGCGGGTTAAAAACTCGTTTGCCGAAAACACGCCCGAAAGTTCTTCGCCCTTTATTCCCATAAAACGCGGAAGCCCCGCGCCGCTCGCAATAAAAAACGCTTTATATCCTTGCTTCTTAAGGTCGCTTAAATAAAAAGATCTGCCCGCCACCGCGTTATAAACGAACTTAACTCCGCTTTTTTCAAGCCGCTCTATTTCGCCTCTTACGACGTTTTTGGGAAGTCTGAACTGCGGAATTCCGTAAGTTAAAACGCCGCCCGCTTTATGAAGCGCTTCGAAAACGGTAACTTCGTAGCCGCGGCTTATAAGATCGCCCGCCGCCGAAAGTCCCGCAGGTCCCGAACCTATTACCGCTACTTTTTGTTTTTCGGGTTTTTTAGCCGCGTTATCGTTTGCAATTTCACTTGCAGCACCCGCATTTTCGATTTTATCTCCGACATCGTTTTCGCCCGCACCTTTATCGTCTGCTTCGTTTTCGTTGCCGCCGTTTATTAAACCCGCGTGATAATCGGCGCAAAAGCGCTCTAAATTACCGATTGCGACGGGTTTACCTTTTATGCCGCGCACGCACCTTTTTTCGCACTGATTTTCCTGCGGGCAAACCCGCCCCGTAACTGCGGGCAACGAGTTTGTGGAAGTTATGACTTTATATGCGTTTTCGAACTCGCCGCATGCGCAAAACGCAATAAATTCGGGGATTTTAACGTTTACGGGGCAACCCGAAACGCACGCCGGTTTTTTGCAGTTTAAGCAGCGTTTTGCTTCGGCAATCGCTTGTTCCGCGGTGTAGCCGCGCGCAACTTCTTCAAAGTTTTTTGCCCTTTCTTCCGCGTTTAAAAGCGGCATATCCGTTCTTTCGTTAGTCGAATCCATAATCAGCCCCCGTTTACGCTTTTTTAAACAAGTTGCAATTTTCGCGGCGATGCGATTCGAACTCGGCGTATTGCGAGTTACGCTTTAAAAGCGAATCGTAATCTACTTTATGCCCGTCGAAATCGGGGCCGTCTACGCACGCGAATTTGATTTTTCCGTCGACGTTCAATCTGCAACCGCCGCACATTCCCGTGCCGTCGATCATAATCGGGTTCATGCTCACTATCGTTTTAACGCCGTATTTTTCGGTAACCTTGCTAACGTTTTTCATCATTATAACGGGGCCGACAGCCATAACTTCGTCGATTTTTTCGCCGCAAAGTTTATAGCCTTCACACCCGCCGCCACTTTCGATACCGTCGCAATTACAATCTGCGTTTTCAGCCAGAATTCTTTCGAGCGGCGAAGTTACGAACCCCTTTTCGCCCGCCGAGCCGTCGTCGGTAACCAGAATAACCTTATCGCACGCGGCTTTAAATTCATCAAGCAGAATAACCGCGTTTTGGTTTTTAAACCCGATAATTGCGGTTACTTTTGCGCCCGCCGCTTTAAAAGCCTTGGCAACGGGAAGCGCGATAGCCGAGCCGACTCCGCCGCCCACTACCACCGCGTTTTTAATTCCGCTTGTTTCGGTAGGTCTGCCCAAAGGTCCGCACACGTCCGAAATATAATCGCCTTCGTTAAGCGCGGCAAGTTCCGCCGTGGTTTCGCCTACCGGCTGAAAAGCAATGGTTACGGTCTGCCCGTCGCGGTCATAATCGGCTATTGTAAGTGGAATACGCTCGCTGTCCAAATTTGGGCGAACGATAACGAACTGCCCCGCTTTTGCGTGTTTTGCAACGAGCGGCGCACAAATTTTTACGCTTATAACAAAGTCGCTTAATCTTTTTTTCTCGATAATTTTATACATACTTTTAAACTTTTTTAACTATATAACTTCTTTTATTCCGATAACTGCGGCGGTTAAGCAGATAACGCCCGCCAAAAGGTCGGCGCAGGCAACCCACCATATCTGCGTTATGCCAAATGCCGCCAAAACGGCGAGAACGGCTTTAACGCAAACCGAAAACCACAGCGCGAATTTTTTTGATTTAGCCGCCTTTAACGCGAGTTTATAAACGTAAGGAACGAACGCTATTTCGTCAGATTCGACGTATGCCGCGGCGTTTACTTCGAGATCTTTGCCCGCCGAAAGCGCAATAAAATAATCTTCGGCTTTACCCGCCGTAGTTATGCAAAGCACGTTTTCGGTTTGAAGTTCTTTTATTTTTTCAAGTTTTTCTTCTTCGGTATTAAAGCAATAATATTCGGATATTTTAAGTTTTTTGCACGTTTCTTTTGCTTCTTCGCCAGGAAGCAGAGTTAGAAGCGCAAGCCGTTTGCCGCAATCTTTAAGTTCGAGCGCGGCGCCGAATGCGTCGGGTTTTATTTCGCCGTCTTTTAAAATCGTGTTTTCGAAGTCGAACGCCACGGTTTTGCATTTTTCGGCTTTAACGCAATCTTTTTGCTTAAACGCCATAACGCCTTTATCATAGCCTATCGCAAGCGAAACTATGCCCGCTATCGACGAAGCCGATACGGTAAGCGCCGTGCCGCACAAAACGGCTACGGTTGCCATGGCATATCCCCACCTATCAAGTCCGCTTAAATAAGTTACCGAAAATACGGGGGCAACGAACGTAACCGCCAAAAGAACGATAATCGCTATGCCGCAAACAAGGTTGCCTTTTTTATCAAAAAACTTTTCTATCTCGTTTTTTTCTTCTACGCGCGATATAAAGTCTTTCTGTCTTACGGAAAGTCCGCTTAAAAATCCGCTTTTAACGCAAGCCGTCGAATCCGATAAAAACTCGTCGCCTTTTAAAATTTTATCGCCTTTTTTAAGTTCGCGCTCGCTCGTTTGAGGCTGCGTTTCGCCGTTTTCGAAAACCGCCGCCGTGCGCAAAACGGTTGAAAGCGGCGAAGTAAGCGTTGCTTCGAGCGGGCAGATTTCGCCTTTTTTAAACGAAAGTTCGTCGCCCGCGTTTATATCGATAAGCCTTATTTCTTTTTCTTTGGTTTTTTTGTCTTTTTTAATTAAAATCGTATATCTTTCGTCGATGTTTTTCGCCGCGGTTTTGCCGAGCGCAAACGATTTAAGTCCGCGCGCCGCGATTTTTGCGGCGAAGAATATTAGCGTTACCGCCACCGCCTGTTCGGGATACCCCAAAAACAACGAAGCCGCTATGCCGAGTATTACGAGAAGTTCGGGTGTAAAAATGCGCTTTGCCGTTACGTCGCATATTACGTCGTAAATAAGTTCGTATCCGCTTACCGCAAAAGCAAGCGCAAACATAAACATTTTGCCGTAATCGTTATTTACGAAATGCCCGATTATAAGCGCGACTATACCGATGCCAAGTTCGATAAGGCATTGCGCCGTTTCGCTTAAACGCTTGCGGTGTTTTTTGCTTTTTTCGGATTTCCCGTCGGCATCTTCGTAGTTTTCTCCGTTTTCACCCGATTCGGCTCCTCCCGATTTATTATCGTTTTTTACAAAGTCTGCTCTTTCATAAACGCTTTCGCGCGCGAACGCTTCGGCTTCTTCGAGAGGCTCCGAAAGTTCGCCCGCCTTATTTTCGGTCGGGTTTTCTCCCGCCGAACCGCTTTCGGCTGCTTTTGCGTTTTCTTCGTCGGTTTTTTCGAAATCGATAACGCAACCGGTATCTTCGGCGGCTTGCACCACCGCGGCGAACGCGTCGTAATCGCTTGCCAGGTCGTCGAGTTCGTAAGTCAAAACCGAAATCGAAACGTCTACGCTTGCCGAAAGAACGCCGCTTATACCCTTTACTTTTTGTTCGAAAGCCGCAAAGTCGCCCGTTTTTTCAAGGTAAAACTTGCTTTTTCTGTTCTCTCTCATATCGCTTTCCTTCCTTTATTTATTCTTGTATCGTTGCCTTATTTATTTTTATCTTTTTGCCACCTATCCAAAACGTAGCACGCCGCCGCCGACCAGCCGTGACATAAACTGCCCGCGTCGCCGAAGTCTTTTTCGCCGTATTCGGTTTCGTAAAACGAAGTGACGCCCGACAAAACCGCTTTGCCGAACACTTCGGCAACGTTTTTTACGCACCAATCGTAATTTTTATCGTAAGCGGCTATTGCCATATACTTCATAAGCATTGCCGAATATGTAATTTTTACAAGCGCGGGGTTTCCGTTTTTAAGCGCGTAAACAAGTTTTCGGGCGCGCTTTTCGCTTTCTTCCGAGTGTTCGCCGACGCCCGCGCACAACGCTACCGCCTGCATATATTCGTGATACCCGCTTTTTGTTTTTCCGTCCGATTCGATATACGAAGCGTAAAAACCTTTTTCTTCGTCGTAAAAATTTTCGAGCGAAGCGCGGATTTTTTGCGCCGCCGATTCATATCTTCCGGCTTTATCGTTATCGCCGCGGAGCCTTAGCAATTCCGCAAGTTTTTTTGCGGCAACGGCGCCGAGCGCGGTTAAAAGCCCGTCGTAGCGCACGGGGATTTCTTTCGTTCTCCATATCTCGCCGCCTTCTAAACCGTCGCTCCATTCGTGGAAGTTCCAAAATTCCGGTTCTTTAAAAAGTTTAACCCCTATTTCGCCCGAAAGTTCGATAAATTTATCCATCGATTTTAATGCGGCGGGCAAAATTTCGGTTATAAACTGCTCGTTATAATCGGCTTGCGCGTTTTCGCAAACCGCCATAATCCAATAAAGCGTAAACGACGGAATGGTTATTTTGCCGCGCGAGGGCGGGCATATTTCAACAAGTCCGTCGGCGCGCAGGCTGTCTGCAAAAAGTTTAAGCGAAGCGCGCGGAAAAACGTATTCGTTAAACGCGCCGTAACCGAACAGCATCTGATTGCGCGAATCCATGCCGTAAAGCGCCTGTTCTCGCCACGGGCAGTCTTCGTAGTGTTCGTGCGCGCAAAGTTCGAGCGTACGGCGCCCCGTTTCGTAAATCGAGTTTAAAAGCATATCGCCGAAATCTTTTTTTACGGGCTTAAACGGATAATAGGTTTCGCGCACGCTTAAACGCTTTACGGTTACTTCGCCCGATTCGACGAACAAACACAAATATCTTAGTCCGAGCCGTAAAATATAATCGTCAAAAACATTTTCGCCCGCTTTCAGGTTAAATAAAAAAGCAAAATTTCTGCCGTCTACAAACGAGCGCACCCTTAAATCGGCAAGATGTTCGCCCCAGCAAACGGCGGCTTTGCACGCACTTTTAACGCTTATCGCAAAGGTAAGATACCCGCACGTTTCGCGCCCTAAATCCACTATAACGAAAGTGCCGTTTGGTTTTACGGGCGAATTTTCGCGTTTTACGCTTTTAAACGCAAGCGCGTTTTCGCCGCTTAAAACGTCGCAGTTAATTCGGCTTGCGCCCGTCATTTGCGAAAAGCGTTCCGAAAGCATATAGCAGGTCTGAAAGCGTTCGCCAGGGTTCTCTTCCGGCACGCCGCAATAATCGCAGAACGTTTCGTTCGGAATTCCGCCGTTTACGCTATAAGCAAACTCGCCTTGCGCGCAAACGACACTTTTTAAAGGCGAAGTTATTTCGTTAATTAAAATCGGGCGTTTTTTCTCGATAAAATCCGGCGTTAAAAGTTCGCAGTTTTGCCAGGGCTTATCTTTCGCGCAAAAATCGTAATTAAACCCTTCGCCTATCTGAAAAGTTATGGGCGCACCCGCGATATACCCCGCCGATTTGCGGCAAAGAGTATGCTCGTCGGATGAAACTATCGTTTTTTCTCCGCAAGTTATTTCGAACGCGAAAAACGGCTTTTCGGTCGCCCTTATAACCTGATGATCGAACGCCATGTGAAAAACTACGGCGTAAATTTCGTTTTCGCCATGCCTTAAAAATTGCGAAACGTCGCGCTCGGCATAGGTTTTTACGCCTGCGGGATCGGCGAACTGCGCGTTTAAAACAAACTCGCCGTTTATATACGCCGCGTATCTGAAATCGGAATACGCTTTTAAAATAACTTTTTCGGCTGATTTTTCGTTTGTTTTTTTACCCGTTTTTTCCGGGATATAAACAAAATCGCGCTTAAATTCTAAAAAAACGTTTTTGTTTTCGTTTTTTAATTCGGTTGCGTTTTCTGCTTTTATGGTTACGGGTTTCATTTTATCTCCGTTTTTTTCGTAATCCTAATCGATTTTTAGCGGCAAAAACAAGGTCGCGTTGCCCTGCCGCTCCACTATAATTATAATTTATAAGTTTATTATATATTAAGCAAAAAAATTTAGCAAGCAAAATTGTTGGTTTTGCCAATGTCAAAGCCCGCTTTTTCGCTTTACTTTTTTTAAAAAATCGTATATAATCAAAATCTAACCGCAACGCTTTGGGCGAAAAGCCCTTTTTTGCATTGCGGCAACTACGGAGAGAAAATATGCCCGATTTTAAAGCACCCGATTTTACGATAAACAGACGAACTTTGTGGATAATTATTATATCCGCGATTTTAGTCGTTTCGCTGGTGATTGCCATTCCGGTTTTGTCTTGCTCGAAAGAAAAGCCTGGCGACCTACCAAACTCGTCGAGCGAAAAGCCCGAAAAAGTTTATTACGACGTAACGCTCGATTTCGGCGGGATTAAAGAAAACGAAAAATTCAGCGTAGAAGCGGGAACCTTGCTTACCCTTACCGCTCCAGACGAAAAATATTATAAGTTTTCGGGCTGGTTTGCCGACGCGAAATTTAAAATCCCGTTTGATTTCGAGCAGCCCGTTTATTCAGACGTTACCGTTTACGCAAAACTCGAAGACGCCGAACTCGACCGCACGACCTATTTCGAACGCTTTAACGAAGACGCGAAAAACATTCCCGCAAACGTTAAAAACGCGAAAACGGTTGTGGTTGTCGGCTCGATAGTCGTGCCCGAAGTTATAGAAACCGAAGTTAAGGTTGAAAACGGCGCGATTAAGTTCGGCGAAAACACGGTTAATCTTTTTTACACCGAAGAATATCTTATAAAAGCCTTTTTCGAAAACGAAAATTATGAAATTATATCCGACACGTACAGTTTCCGCGGAAACCGTTCTACAAGCGGATTTACCATTAAATACGTCGATAAAACCGACGGCAATACTTATTCGTTTTTAACCCTTTTAGACGAAAATCACCGCCTTTGGGCGGCGCAGCTACGCCTTGAACTCGAAGAGGGGTACGTAGGTTTATACACCGTTCACGTTAACGAATACGTCTATTAAAGAGCGCGCCTAAAATTTAAGGTCGGCGGCGAATTTATCGCCCCGACCTTTTTATTGCGTTTTTATAATTTTTTTATAAGTTAAGTTTGATTAAATAAAATTTACTTTTTAATTTAAGCTCGATATAGCCCCGATAAAATTTCGGCTTTTGTTTTTTCGGCTTTTAAATAAAAGAAATTTTCGGTTTCGCCGTTTGATTTTTCGCTTGAAGCAAATTTTTCAAGCGTTTTTTTATAAGAGTTTTCAAGAGTTTCGCCCCACTCTTTTTCGCCCCTGAAAAAGCGATAAGCCGAATGCGCGCGCATAATTTTAAGGCACAAAAAATCTTGACTTAACATAAGTTTTTCGGTTTCGCCGCACGAAAAGAAGTTTGTTATAAGCACCTTGTTTTCGTTTAAAAACTTAACGTATTTTTCGCTTTTATCGCCTTTAAAATCGCCGCTTTCGGGCGGTTTTTTATTAGCGTTTACACAACAGGAAAAAACAAGTTCCGGAAAAATTAAAAAATATTCTTCGTCGCTTAATTTATCAAGCGCTTTTTCGCTTGAAAAACAATCGAAAACCGATAACTTCGACGTTTCGTTATTTTCGGTTTTTTCATCGCCGCCGTTTTCGCATTTTTCGCCGTAAAAGCACCCGGTTTCGTAAGCGATATACGCGTTAAAGGCAAAACTTAACTTGTTTTGCGATAAAATTGCAAGATTTTTTATTTTTTCGTCGTTGTTTATAGAGTAGTTTTGCGTTAATCGCGAAAATTCGAGCATATCCGCAAGCGAACCGCAATATCCGTCGAACAAAACGAGAGAACCGTCGTTGGTTTTATCGAAAGGCAGAACGTTTACCGTAAAAACGTAATACGCCGAGCATGCTCCCGCCCCGAACAAGCAAAAAACGGTTGCGTTTTTAACGAAAAGCAAAACGAAAAACGCCGCCGCGCAGTATATAAACGAAAAAACAAGCCCGCCCATAGCGGTTTTTTTAAGGTCGTTTAAACTTACTTCTTTTACGGCAGAAAATTCTGAAACGCCCGCTTCGCGCGAAAAAGACGCGAATTTTATTTTTGTTTTTTTACCCGTTTTGCCGTTTACGCTTACGCCCGCGCTTTTATTTTGCGCGCTTTTATCGCCCGCTAACTCAACCGTTATAAGCCCGAAATTTACCTTTTCGGGTTTAAGCGCGGTTTTCTTCGAAAAAACAACGTGTCCCGCTTCGTGAAAAAACGCGAAAAGGTAATAGTTTAAAACAAGCCCTAAAGCCGAAATTCCCGCCGCGAAATATACGTTTGCTTTAAACGAAAAAATCGCGTATAAACAAAGCAGAACAAACGCCGCCAACCACAAAAAGCCCGCCGATAGGTTGATTAACGCCACTTTCGTCTTATTTCTCATATAACTTAACTCCATTTAAATATAAAAGGTAACCCTCTAAATTATCGCCTTCGGTCATAATAAAACTTTTAAGCCCCGCGCGCTTTAAAACGCAATAAATTATAGCCGCGCCGAACGGCAAAACGTTTGCCCTTTTTATATCCACGTTATATTTTTTTGCTAAGTCTTCTGCCGAAAGCGCGAAAAATTCGTTTAAATATTCGTTTAATTTTTCCGTGGTTAAAACGCGCCCTTCCTGTTTTTCGCGGTCGTAAACGCGCGCCCCGCACGAAATATACGCAAGCGTGTTAGAAGTTCCGCCTATTCCGCAAAGCCCGTTTTCAAACCCCGTGCCGCCGAAATCGTTAAATTCTCTTATAAATTCGTCGGCTTTTTCAATCGCTTTTTGTTTATCTTTTGGGCAAACGTCGCTTAAAACCACCGCGCCGAGCGGAATCGACTTCGAATAAACGATTTTGCCTTTTTCGGCAACGCTCACTTCGGTCGAGCCGCCGCCTACGTCTAAAATAGCGCCGTCGCGACCTTTAAGCGCACCGGAAAGCCCTAAAATCGCTTCGCGTTCGCCGCTTAAAACGTCGATTTTAATTTTACATTCGTTAATAGCCGCGTCGCAGAAATCGCTGCCGTTTTCGCTGTTTCTTACAGCCGCCGTAGCAAACGCAAAATAGTTTATTTTTTTGTTTTCGCGTTTTATTTCGGGCAGGTTTTCAGCCTTTTTAATAAGCGCCTTTATACCTTCTAAAGTGCGGTTAATCGACTTATAGGCAAGTTTTTTGTTTTCAAGCCCCTTTGCAAGTTGCGTGGTTATTTTGTCGCGTAATAAAACATTTCCGTTCGAACAAACCATTATCCGAACGGAATTACTGCCAATATCTATTATACCTTTTATATCGTTATCCATAGTGCAAAAACTTTAAAAGCTTTTTTCGTTTTTTATTCGTCGTATTTTCGTCGACTTTTATTTATCGCCCTTTTTAATATATTCGAGTTCGCGCGCGCGTTCATAAATTTTCCAGTCGCTAAGCCAGATGTCGATATTGTCTTCAAGTTCTTTGTCTTGCTCTTCGAGCCGCGCGATTTCGGCTTTTATTCTGTTTATCTCGTTTTCTTTTGCTTTTATCGATATAAGTTGATAAACCATTACCGAAATTAAAATTACCAAAAGCAACACCGCCGCCGCGGTTGCCGAAGCCGCTACCTTTTTTAATTTTTCTATTTTCACTTAAGTTCTTCTTCCTTTTATCGTTTTTTCGCTTGTTTTCAAGCCGTTTTATTTGCTTTATACGCTTTTTTTCACGCCTTTCTTCGGCGCGTTTTTTGCTTTTTTCGCAAACTTTTATATAACTAAATTTTAGTTTATTATACAACCTATCGTTAAAAAAAGCAATTCTTTTATCGCAAATTTTGCTTATTAACAAAAATCCGAGCAAAAAACAGATTATATGATACGCCCGAAGCGCCGGAAAATTATATAAATTTTTACCCGCTATAAACAAAAGCGCGGCAAAAACGCAAACAAAAATTTCGCCCGCGAATTCAAGCGGCTTGTTTTTAAAAAGCGAAAAGGGCTCTTTTAAAAAATAGCAAAGCCCGCGCGAAACCACGCCCAGCGAAAAAGCGATAAGCGCGTAATAAAAGTGATATTTCGCTTCGAATTCCATTTTAAAGCCCTTTTATTTTATAAGCCGCTTTAAAAGAGAAGTTTTTTCGCCCGCATATTTTATTTCGCCTATAAGCCCGTCTATCGAAAGTTGCCCCGTCTGCCGCGAAAACGCCGCTATTTTAAGTTTTGCGCCTACGATAGTCATGCGCGCGCCCGAAAACAACGTAAGCAGAATTTTGTTCTCGGTTAAATCGTCTACTTCTTTAACGCTCGTTATAAAAAGGCGCTTTCTGTCGCACAAAGTAACGCTGTGTTCGCCCGATTCTCTGTTTTTTTCGTTTTCCATAAAAAATCCCCGCAAATAATTATAGCCGAAAGAAACAAGAACCTTTTCGCTTTGTTTCTCTCGGCTAATTATATGCTGAAAAACTTTTTATTATGATTTGATTTTTATAACTTCGTTTTAAACCCGCAAAGTTAAATTTTTAAATCGCCGAACTTAATTATACCCTTTTTGCGCATAAACTCGCTTATAAAAAGGCAAATTGCGGCGGGCAGAACGAACATAAGAAATAAAATTCCGAACGCGGTAACCCACGGCGAAACGCCGCTCGCGCCGCACGCGTTTATAACGCCGATAACGCCAACAAACCCGCTCGTTCCCATTCCGCCGCCCGACGCGTCGCATAAAAGTTTAAACGCGCAGGTAGAAAGCGGACCGCAAACTGCGCTTGCTATAACCGGCGGAACGAACAGCACGGGTTTTTTCATAACGTTGGGAATTTGCAGCATGCTCGTTCCCAGCCCCTGCGCAACAAGCCCGCCCCAGCCGTTTTCGCGGTAACTCATAACCGCAAAGCCGACCATTTGGCAAGCGCAACCTACTACCGCAGCGCCGCCCGCAAGATACATATTGTAAACTTCGGCTTCGCTATACCCCGAACCCGCGCGCAGAACGGGAAGCGCTATTGCAACCCATATCGCCGCCGACGAAGTGGGCAGCGTAAGCAACAGCCCCATAACGACGGCTATAACAACGCCCATAACGAAAGGCACCGCCCCCGTCGCCACGGTTATTCCGCGGCTTAACAAACTTATAATCCATATAAACGGAACGGATATAAAGCAACCGATAAACGCGCTGAAAATACAGGTTAAAGGCACCAATAGAATGTCGAGTTTGGTTTTGCCCGCAACCAGATTGCCGACTTCGACCGCGGCAAGCGCGCAAACGTAAGCGCTTATGGGGTTGCCGGGGCTTGATTTAGAACCGATAAAGGCAAACAATTCGTTAAGCGAACCGTTAAGTGCAACGCTTATGTGCGAAAAATCAATTTGCGCACCGATTATTTTATCGGCGTAAGCACCCGTAAAGCCCGCGACTACCGCCGAAAACACGACCAGCCCGCCGGCTTTCAATTTATTCGCAATCCCCACGCCTATACCCGCGCCCATCAGAACGCTCGCAACGCCGCCGATTAAAGTAAAAACGTTGCCGACCGCGTTGTTTCCGATAAGCGTACCTATCGTTTTTATAATCGTTCCCGCGATTAAAGTGACGAAAAGCCCCTGCGCCATACCCGAAAACGCGTCGATAAACCAGCGCGACGCAAGTTTTTTAATAAAACTCTGCGGTTTTTCGGGCGATTGTTGCTTGCTTTCTGCCGACTGCGGCGTTTTTTCGGACTTTTTGCCCTGCGCGTTAGATTGCGTAGCCTGCATTTCTGTCTGCAAGGTAGCGTTTTTGTTTTCTGCGGAATTTTCGTTTGTAATATTTTTCATAATTTATCCTTCGCAAAAGTTCGTAAACGATAAAAATATAGAATAAAAACGTTTTTAAGTCAATTAAATCGTTAATTTTTTCAAATCGTCAAACTTAAAATTCGATTTCGACCAGTTTGTTATCGACGAGATCGCACGAAGTCAAGTAATATTTGACGTTTTTAATTGTTACAATTCTGTCGGCGCGGACGTCTTTGCCATGCAGATGACCGTAGACCACGGCGTTTACGCCGTTATTTTCAAACTGTTCGATAAATTTGTTATATTCGCGCTTTACGTTAAACGGCGGAAAGTGCGTTATGCAAACGAGCTTATCGCCGTCCGCTTTAATTTTTTCGGCGGCGAAAAAGGCAAGGCGCAACCGCTCGTTTTCACGAAGATACAGTTTTTCGTCGTTTGCCGAAAAGTCGGGCGATCCGGGAACGAGCCACCCGCGCGAACCGCAAAAAACCACGTTCCCGAATTTAACGGCGTCGTTTTGTATAAGGTGGCAATCGGCGGGAAGTTGCTCGCGTATGCGCGACACGCCTTTCCACCAATAATCGTGATTGCCGCGGATAAAAAGTTTTTCGCCTTTTAAGTTTTTAAAATATTCGAAGTCGAGTGCGGCTTCAGAAAAGTTCATTGCCCAACTTATGTCTCCGGCTATTATAACCACGTCGCCGTCGCTTACCTTTTGGTTCCAGTCGGCAGCGATTTTATCGAGATAATCGTTCCAGTTAGCGCCGAACACGTTCATCGGCTTCGGATCGGCCTTGGACATGTGCAAGTCGCTTATAGCAAAAATTTTCACTTATGCACCTTTTCTTTTGCGTTTTTTGGGCGGGCAAACGATAGAAAAAAACGTAAAAAGTCCGCCTATAAACCCGTTAACGCATATTTGGGGTTGTTATATGCTTTAATGATTTTTAAATAAACAATTTTATAAGATCTATCGAAAGAGAGAACAATAAAAGCACGATAAGCCCCACGGCGTGAATTGTTCCTTCGACTTTTCGGCTGAACGGTTTTTTGCGTATCCATTCGATTATTACGAAAACGGCGCGCGCGCCGTCGAGCGCGGGAATGGGCAAAAGGTTGAACACGGCAAGCGAAACGCCTATAATCCCCGCCATTTCGAGAACGTATCTGAACCCGCGCGAAGCGACCTGACTGGTTAAGGCAATCGTTCCTATCGTTCCGCTCATGCTCGAAATCGAAAGTTTTCCCGTTAAAATCTGACCGAGCGCCCGAAGCGACACGGCGCAGTTTTTAAACGAATAAACTATCGCTCTGCCGATGTTTTCGAAAAAGCCGAATCGCACTTCTTCGTAATTAACGCGCCACTGCGCCTGAACCGACGATATATTTAAAAATTTCAAACATTCTTCTTCGGAAAATGCCGAATAATCGACGGCGGCGTTTGCCGAAACGGTTATCATAACGCGCTCGGCGGCGTTTGTTTCGGCGTTCACGCGCGACACGAACAAATATAAATTATCGCCCGTTTTCAATCCGTTTACCGCGGTTTTAAGTTCGTCTTTCGAATAGCTGCGGGCTGTTCCCGTATAATATTTTTCGCTTATCGAATAATTTTCGCGCTTTCCGTCCGCCGTATATACGACGCAGCCGTAATATTCTATTTCTTCTTTTTCGGATAATTCGGCATCGAAAAATTCGGGCTTTTCATAAGAATATCTGAGCAGATAATCTCCGCTTATAACGCGCGATTTTTCGTTATCGAGCGAACTTTCCACACCTACTATCGTGGCGACCGACAAACTTTTGAAAACTCCGTTATAATCTTGCAGATTGCTCGACGACGGATCGTCTTTTAGTTGAATTTCGATGTTTTTGCGTTCGCCGTCGCGCAACACCTGCGCGGTTACCATATCGCCTTTTTTCTTGCCGTTAAGCGCTTCGGCAAGGTCGGTCGAAAGGTAAATATCTTTGCCGTTAAGGTTTAGAATAACGTCGCCGCTTTGCATGGTGAGCGCGGTGGGTTCTTTAATTTCGAACGCCTGCATGCACATCTGTCCGTAAGCGCCGAAAGCTATCGAGAAAATAACTATCGCGCTTAAAAAGTTCATGGTAGCGCCCGCCACCAAAACGAGCAGCCTTTGCCACGGCTTTTTGTTGTTGAAAGCGCGCGGATCGGCATTGTCTTCGTCTTCGCCTTCGAAAGCGCAATAACCGCCCAGCGGCAACAACCTTACCGAAAAAATTTCGCCGTTTTTGCGCGTTTTTTTATAAAGAGCGGGCCCCATGCCGATGGCGAATTCGTTCACGCGGAAATCGAAAATTTTCGCAACGATATAATGCCCGAACTCGTGCACGGTTATCATAAACAAAAGTATTAAAAGCGCTTCGGCAATCGATAATATGGTGCCGAAAACGCCCGATAAATTCAAATTTAAAATCAAATTCGCACTCAATTTAATTCTCCTAAACGCAAAAAAGTTTATGCAAAAACCGATTAAAACACCGCTTAAAAAGCCTTTGCCGCATATAACCTATGCACCGTTTCGCGCGCTTTAAAATCGATATAGGCAAGATTTTCGTAAGTTACGGGCAGATTTTCGCAGGCAGACAGCGCCGCTTCGATATATTTTGCAATATCCGTATATTTAATTTTGCCCGCCAAAAACAACTTAACCGCTTCTTCGTTGCCCCCCGAAGCCGCGCACGGATAGCATCCGCCCTTTTCGGCAGCTAAAAGCGCAAGTTTAAAGCACGGATAGCGATCTTCGTCTACGTTTTCGAAATGCATGGGAGATGAAGTAAAATCGAACTCGTCTACCCCGCAATAAAAGCGTTCGGGGTAACTTAAAGCAAGTTGAATGGGCAGTTCCATCGACGGGCGCGCGATTTGCGCGATTACCGCGTTGTCTTCGAACTGCACCATCGAATGAATTGCGCTTTCGCGGTGGATAAGCACTTTTATTTTATCGAGTCCGCAGTTAAAAAGGCGCATCGCTTCGATAACTTCAAGCCCTTTGTTGAACATGGTAGCGCAGTCTATCGTTATTTTGTCGCCCATTGCCCAGTTGGGGTGTTTTAAAGCGTCGGCGGCGGTAACGAAGGGAAGTTTTTCCTTTTCCACGTCGCGTAACGCGCCCCCGCTCGCCGTTAAAATTATCTTTTTAAACGGCGCGTTTTTGTTGAAATCAAGCGCCTGCCACACGGCGGAATGTTCGCTGTCGACGGGGATAATTTCAACGCCCTTTTCTTTGGCAAGCGGCATTACGAGTTCACCGCCCGCAACGAGCGCTTCTTTGTTGGCAAGCGCCACGGTTTTTTTAAGATTTATCGCTTCTAAAACGCTTTTAAGACCGCAAAACCCCACGACCGAAACGAAAACCGCGTCGGCTTCTTCGGTTATGCAATGGCTTGCGGCGTTTTCGCCCGTGTAAAGGGTAACGCCGCTTGGCAACTGCCCTACGGCAAACGCGTTTTCGGGATTGAAAAGCCCCGCTACGGGCGGTTTGAATCTGCGTATTTGTTCGCCTAAAAGTTTTGCGTTTTTACCGCAACAAAGCGAAACTATTTTATATTTTTCGGGATAGCGCGAAACGACTTCGAGAACCTGTCTGCCTATCGATCCCGTGCTTCCGAGCAACGCTATTTTTTTCATTTTTAAAATTTTAAAACACGTTCCGAATTTAGTTTATGCTTTTAAGCCGTTTTTTAAGCCGAAAACGCAGGCAAAACAACTGCGATTTACAGCAAACTTACGGCAAGCCATATAAAAGGCGCGGAAAACGACATTCCGTCTACCCTGTCGAGCATTCCGCCATGACCGGGGAGAAGTTTGCCCATGTCTTTTATGCCCACCCTGCGCTTGATATAACTTTCGGCAAGGTCGCCTATCTCGGTTAAAAACGCCGCTACAAGTCCCACGAGCGCGAAATAAACGTATGGGTTTGCGCCGCCGTGATAATTTACGACGCCTTGCGCGTTTAATATAACGTAAACTAAAATACCGCCGCCGACGCCGCCCAAAAGCCCGCCTATAGCGCCGCTGATCGTCTTTTTGGGGCTGATGTTCGGGCAGAGTTTTTTACCCTTGAAAATTATTCCCGTAAAAAACGCCATAGTATCGGCAAGCGGCGAAACAGCAAACACCAGCACCAGCGCGACAAGCGAATTTTCGCCTATGCCGTTAAGCATGAACAGCGTCAAGTGCAGAACGCCCGGATAACACAAACACAAAAGCGAAACCGCCAGACTTTCAAGCGTAACGTCTTCGCGCGAGAAAACGGCGAAAGTTATAAGCGCAAGCCCCGTAAGAACGTAGGCGGCAAACGCTAAAATAAGCCCCGAATTTTCCGCAAACGAAAAGGTTTCGCCGAAGAAAAATCCGCAAAGCGCTAAAACTTGCCCGACAAATACGAACGCTTTCTGGCAAAACAGCAATCTTTCGCCCATAGCGCGCACCATTTCGAAAGTAGAAAAAATCGAAATTAAGGCAAGATAAATATAAAACCACTTAAAATCGAGAGTGCGAAGCGCGAAAAACCCGAGCGTTACCGCAACAAGCCCCGCCCCCGTCGTTATTCTTTTTAACATAATAAATTTTTAATTAAACTTTGACTAAACGCAAACTTTGCAAAACGCCGAAGATTAAACCTTGCAAGCATTAAACGCCGTAAAAGCCGAACCGTTAAACTTTGCCGAAGCGGCGCGAACGGGTTAAAAACCAATTCAGCGCTTTATTAAATTCTTCGGCGGTAAAATCGGGCCACAAAACGTCGGTAAAATAAAGTTCGGCATACGAACTTTGCCAAAGAAGAAAGTTGCTTATGCGTTTTTCGCCGCCCGTGCGGATTATAAGGTCAACGTCGGGAATATCTTTGGTGTAAAGATATTTATCGAAAACTTCGGGCGTTATATGCGTTTCGCCCGCTTTTATCATGTTTTCGGCGGCGCGGCACAGTTCCTGGCGCGAACCGTAGTTAAAACACAGATTCAGAACGTGCGCGGCGCACTTTTCGCTTTGCTTTTCGAGATCCGAAATGCTTTTTTGCGATTTTTCGCTTAAAATGCTTTTATCGCCCGAAACGACGAAACGCACGCCGTTTTTTACGGCGCGCTTGCCTTCTTTTTTTATTCCGCTGTCTAAAAGTTTTATTAAGTTTCCAACTTCTTCTTCGGGGCGGGCAAGATTTTCGTGGCTTAAACAATAAAGAGAAAGGGCAAAAATTCCGTTTTTATACGCTTCGTTGATAATTTCGGATACCCTTTCGGAACCTTTTTTATGCCCGAAACTCCGCTCTTTGCCGCGCATTTTTGCCCATCTGCCGTTGCCGTCCATAATAATTGCGACATGTTTTGGCATTGCCGCAGTTTTTTCGCGCCCGGCGCAGGCAGGCGCTGCCGAAGGCGTTTCGCCGAAAATAACTTCGCTCATTAAACGGTCATTACGTCCTTTTCTTTTTCGCTTGAGAGCGCGTCGATTTTATCGATAGCCGAAGTTACCGCTTTTTCCACGGTATCGGAAAACGAAGCAAGTTCGTCTTCGGTTATTTCTTTGCCGTTTTTAAGTTTTTTAAGCGTATCGAGCGTGTCGCGGCGGATATTTCTTACCGCGATTTTCGCGTCTTCAGTCATTCTTTTAACCTGTTTTACAAGTTCTTTTCTTCTTTCTTCGGTAAGAGCGGGGAACACAAGCCTTATAACGTTGCCGTCGTTTGTGGGGGTAAGCCCTATATTCGCCTGCAAAATGGCTTTTTCGACCGCTTTCAAAAGCGATTTATCCCACGGGGCAACGACAAGGCATTGCCCGTCGACCACCGAAAGATTACCAACCTGGTTAATGGGCGAAGGCGTTCCGTAATAGTCTACCATAACTCTGTCGAGCACATGCGGATTCGCTCTGCCAACCCTTACCTGAATAAGGTCGGATTTGAATACGCTTACGGTTTTTTCGCATTTTTCGTCGTTTTCGAGAAGTATCATCTCGATTTTTTCCATATCGGCTGCCATAAAAATTCTCCTTGATTTATTATTTTTATATGTGTTCGTTTGATTTTGCTGATTTTTTGGTTTCGTTTTATCGGGAGTATAGTTTTTTATCGCTTATCTTATCCAGGTTCCCATACATTCGCCCGAAGCCGCGCGAACTATGGCGTTTTTCTCGTTTAAACCAAACGCTAAAATGGGGGTTTTGTTTTCCATGCAAATGGTAACCGCGGTGGTATCCATAGCCTTAAGCCCCTGCTTTATAAAGTCGATATACGAAATTTCGTCGTATTTTTTCGCCGAGGGGTTAATCTTGGGATCGCTGTCGTAAATTCCGTCGACGTTTTTGGCAAGAAGTATTACGTCGGCGTTTATTTCAGCCGCTCGAAGAGCCGCCGCCGTATCGGTAGAAAAGAATGGATTGCCAGTACCGCAACCGAAAATTACAACCCTGCCCTTTTCGAGATGCGAAACCGCTTTGCGACGAATATACGGTTCGGCTATTCTGCTCATCGTAATCGCCGTCTGCACGCGGGTGGGAACACCCTTTTGTTCGATTGCATCTTGCAGACAAAGCGCGTTCATAACCGTGGCAAGCATGCCCATATGGTCTGCGGTGCTTCTGTCCATCTGCATGCCCTGTCTGCCTCGCCAGAAATTGCCGCCGCCTACGACTATCGCAACCTGAACGCCCATTTTTACCGCCTCAGAGATCTGATCAACAACTTCCGCTATCACGCTTTCGTCATAGCCCATTCCCTTATCGCCGGCCAAAGCTTCGCCGCTGATTTTTAAAATCACGCGTTTATATTTCGCTTGCATTTTAACTCCTTTAAAGCCCCGTTTTTCCAAAAAAAAGAAGCCGCGTTTTTATATCGGGTATATTATACAATATTATTTGCGTTTTGTCTATATTTAACGCGGGGTTTTCGTTTTTTTAAAGCCGAGCGCAGGTCGTTTTGGCAAAATTATAATTATTTTACGAATTTTTACAGTTTTTTTCGGGCTTTTACGGTAAAAAAATATGCAAAAAAAGAAAAACGGCAAAATTTCTCCGCTTTTCTCCGCTTTCCTTTTTTAGGTTGAAAAATTTTTCGTTTTTCGGTCTTTACGCCGCCGCTTTATGCATTTTTGGCGTTTTCGGCAACTTCTTCGGTCGCTTTTTCTTTTTTACTTTCGTTTGCGCTTTCGGCAATATTTTCTTTTATCGCGTCGGCACTTAAATCTCCGTTTAATTTTTTAACGTATGAGCGGCGACGTTTATGCTGAATATGGTCGAAAAATTTCCATTGCGCCTGAATGGAATAGTTGTATTCGAGGCACAAATTAGTCTCGCAATACTCGATGTCTTTTTCGAGCATGAGTTTTATAAGCCCGTCTAAAACTATGCTGTTTACGCCCAAGTTTCGATATTTCGGCAACACCGCGACGAGCGCGAGATCGAGATGTTTGGGCGTTTTTAGTATTTTGAAAAGTTTAGAAAGGGTTTTAGGGGTAAATTTCCCGTCGCCGCCGGCAAACGCGTCTCCTATGGCGGGGAAACACAGCCCGAAACCTACGACGTTGTCGTCTTTATCGAGTATCGCGCCGACGTAATCTTTTTTGATTATCAGATTGAACTGGTCGATAAGTTGTTTTTTCATGCGGTCGGTGAAAGGTACCGTGCCGTAAAGTTCTTTATACCCTTCGTCGAGAACTTGAAAAATTCCGTCTTTATATTTCTCGATAAAATCGCGCGTGTTTTTGCTTTCTGCCATGTGCAAGCCGTAACGCTTGAACGCAATTTCGGCGACGCGTTCGATTTTTTTGTTTACTTCTTTTGGTTTAAACAAGCGATATTCGAGCCAGTCCACGTCTTTTTTGTATCCGCAATGCTCGATTAGCCCGGCATAATATGGGTAATTATATTGTTCTTCGAAGGTGTTCATCTGATCGAATCCGTCGATCAAAAGCCCTTCGCGTTCTAAATCCGAAAACCCAAGCGGTCCGCAAACGGTGTCGTATCCGCGCCCTAAAGCCCATTCTTCAACGGCGCCGAACAACGCGGCGGCAACTTCTTTATCGTCGATACAGTCGAAGCGGTTAAATCTTACCCTGCGTTCGCCCGTTTTTTTGTTGCTGGCGTGCTGAATGGTGCCGGATATGCGCCCTACCGGTTTTTTCCCGTCGAACGCAAGAAAATATACGCTTTCGCAAGTATCGTAATAAACGTTTGCCTTGCTGAAAATCTTTTTCTCGTCGCCGTAAAGGGGCGGAACGTAACACGGATTGCCTTTGTATAAATTATTCGGGAAATCAAGGAATATTTTCCGATCTTTTCTCGTTGTAACTTCTTTTATTCTGATCATTAACTCGCAGTCTCCGAGCGTTTTGGTTATTAGTGTGATTAAGCCTATTTTAGGTGTTTTTAAGTATGTTTCAAGTGTTTTTAAATATGTTTTAAGTGTTTTTCAGTCGTTTTCGTAAATGCCGACGTTGGTTTCGCCGTCGGTTTCGGTAAACTTTACGCCTATAACTTCCGAAAGCGAAGTGGGAACGTTTTTCCCCACGAAATCGGGGCGGACGGGAAGTTCCCTATGTCCGCGGTCGATTAAAACGGCGAGTTGAATACTTTTAGGTCTGCCCTTTTTCATAACCGCGTCGATTGCGGCGCGCACCGTTCTGCCCGTAAAAATAACGTCGTCGCACAAAATCACGTCTTTACCGCGCACGTCAAAATCGATTTTTGTACCGTTTACTTCGGGCGTTTCCGAAAGTTCGGAAAGGTCGTCGCGATAAAGCGTTATATCGAGTTCGCCCACGGGAACGCTTTTGCCTTCGAGAGACAAAAGCACTTCGGCTATCGCTTGCGCAAACGGAACGCCACGCGTTTTAATTCCTAAAAGCGCAACTCCGTCGGTTCCTTTATTACGTTCGATTATTTCGTGCGAAAGCCTTATGACGGCGCGGTTTATCGCCGTTTCGTCCATCAGCATGGTTTTTAAACGCATAAAAACGCCCCCATTAGCCGCGTTTGCCATTCTCGCGTATACTTTTTACCGATTATATCACTTTTTTATCTTTTTGTAAATAAAAATCGCCCGATTATCAAGGTTTTTTACGTGCGACGATTGCCGAAAAAACGAGGTGCGTTTTTGATTTTTTATCGATTAAAAGTAAATTTTTTATTTTTTCGCTATTTTGCCGACTTTTACACCTTATAAACACAATAAAAAATATTTTTTATTTACGACAAAAAACAAGCCGAGTTTAAAAAAATTTAAAAACCGCGCCGCTTTTATAAAAACCGAAAAGGCAGAGTATTTTTAAGTCTATTTTTTTGCAGAAATACGCGATAATCGACCTATAGCCCCACTTTTGTTTTTTTTATTCCGTTTTTTTCGGGCGGATTATTTTAAGTTTTTAACCGTTTCGGCTATGTCGCCCAAAGTATTATAAAGCATATAACTCGACAAAAGTTTTTGCGTTTCGGATCGGTTTAAAATGGTTGAAACGCCCCTTTTAAGGTCGACGAGTTCGAGTTCGAAATAACTTTTATCGTTTACGGCGGTTAAAAGTTGTTTTAAGGTTATATCGCGCGAAGCGATTAGTTTTTTGCTTTCTTTTACCCCTTCGATAAGCGCCGACGAACGGTTGACGTAGGTTTTGATATACGCGCTTTCTTTGCCTTTAAACAACGCGCCGAAAATTAAAAACGAAGAAAAAAACAATATAGAAAAATTAACCGTGTTAAAAACCGACCACACGAACAGACCGAGAAGCGAAAACCCGAAAATCGCACCTATTATCCGCGTTATCAAAAGCGATTTTTTATAATTTAATTTATGCGACAAAAGCGCGCACAGCACTCTGCCGCCGTCAAGCGGATATGCGGGAACCAGGTTTAAAGCCGCCACCGAAAGGTTAGAAAAAACTATGGTATCGGTATAAGCGTAGGTTTCGGGAACAAGCCACCAAAGCGCGGCGAAAAACACGCACACGGCAAGGTTTAAAAAAGGGCCCGAAAGCGCGACCGCAATCTCGTCGCGCGCGGAAATACCTTCTATTGCGCCGTTTACCACCGCGCCGTAAGGCATAAGCGAAATTTTATTCATTCTGTATCCAAGCCGTTCGGCGGACGCCGCATGTCCGTATTCGTGAACAAGCGCGGTAAGCGAAAAAATTAAAAATAAAAATACTTTGCCCGTGAAGGCAAAGTATATTCCGAATATAAAAAATAACGGATGAATGGTAAGTTTCATTTATTGCACCTTTAAAATCACGCCTTTTCGGATTTTTGCGGACTATTTATTCCAGACTATCGAATCTTCTTTAGCCGCGTATTCGGTTAAAAGGCTGCTTCCGTCGTAAAGATATATCGACGCTCCCTTTTGTGTGTGGCAAAGCGGAACGCGCGAATTTACCTTTTCGCCCACTTCGAAGCACACGAAATCCGCCCCTTCGATAACGCTTTTAAAGGTGTCGCTATGGCTTACGGTTACGGTATATTTGCCGTCTGTCGATTTTTCTATTTTGCTTATTTTGCCTTCGCACACGGGATAGATAAACGTTTCGCCCGTTACGTTTATAACCCCTTCGGTATAAGTAAGCCCTTCGCCTTTTACGGGCAGATTAAGCGAAAAATCGCTGTAAACGCGGTTGTCGGTTTGCTTTTGGGTTACGCCGAAAACGCTTTTAAATAAGGTGTTCATTCCGCTGTTTTCCCAAAACACGTTGGTTAAAATTATGGCTATAACAAGCAAAAACACAGCCGCTATCTGTGCCGTAATTATGCGGTCGCCGCGCTTTTCGGGATTTTTAAGATTTTTGAAAAAACTTGCTACTTTTCCCGTTTTTTGCGTTTTTTCGCTATGGCTTTCACCTCTTTCGAAAACGTTATCGCAAAAATCGCCGCCCGAATTTCGCCCGCCGCACTTATCCGCACAGTTTTCGCACATAGCGCGGTTTTCGTAAATTTCGCAGTTTTCGTTTTCCGCCGCCGAACACTCGGTTAAACCGGTTTGCTCTGCGCCCGCTTCCCCTGCCGAAGCGTTTAAAAGCGCGCCGCTTTTTTCGATTTCGGCGTTTACGTTTTTAATTATTTTGCGCTTTTTTAGTATGCGGCGAAAACGTTTACGTACATATTCGCACGACGACGAAGGTATTTCTATCATTTTTTCATATTCTAAACTTTCGTTCATTTTGCTGCTCCTTTTTTATTCTCGATTTAAATTATGCTTTTTAAAAAAAGTTTAGAACGATTTTTTTAAAGGTTTTTTCCTCCGATTCTTACTTGCGTTTCTTATTATAACCCAAACGCCGTATATTACATTTTTTTTCGTTTTTTCGTGCGTGATTTCGCTTGATTTTTTTGCCGAAAAAAAGTAAAATATATAAAAGCGTTTTTAACGCTTAAAAACCGGAATACGGAAATTTTACTTATGACAAACGATTTTTTGTCGCGAACGAGCGGCTTGATTTTTTCGCTTTTAACCGGCGAAAACGCGCCCCCAAATAACGGGCTTAAAATATTTTTGATTACCGCGGCGGCGATTACGGCGGCACTTATAATACTTTTAATCGTCGCAAAACTTTTAAAACAACCCAAATATCGCAAAAAAGCCGCGCTTTTAACCAAGTGCGAAATTGAATATCGCAACGCGCTTAAAAACGTTCTGGGCGACGAGTATCTGCTTTACCCGCAGATAAACCTTGCCGCAGTTATAACGAAAACAGGCGAAGGGGGCAGAACCGAACTTTTCAGAAACGCCGACTTCGGAGTTTTTTCGAAAGCGTTCGAACCGCTTGTTTTAATCGAGATTAACGACGCTTCGCACGAGCGGAAAGACCGCATAGAACGCGACAAAAAAGTAAATAAAATATGCCGCAAAGCGGGGCTGCCGCTCGTAACGTTTAAAACCTGCGACGGCATCGACGAAATACGCTTTAAAAACGAACTTAAAAAATATATAAGGCTTTGATTTATAATTATGAAATATATTCTGCCAAAAAAAATAATATATACCAGCGGCGACGTAAAGCGCGAAGAAAATCTGTTTATCGCAAAGCCCTTGCAGATAGGGCTTAACGAACCTTTAACCGCAAGCGTTAAAGGCAAAGCGAGCATAATTTTCGACTTCGGAGAAGAACTATCGGGCGGCGTTCGTCTGCTCACCTACTCGGCAAAAGGAAACAGTCGGGTGCGCATACGCTTCGGCGAATCGGTAAGCGAAACTCTTACCGAAATCGGCGAAAAAAACGCAACAAACGACCATTCGAACCGCGATTTTACCGCAGAACTTCAAAATTATTCGGACATGACTTTCGGACAGACCGGCTTTCGGTTCGTAAAAATCGACTTTTTGGGCGGCGAATTTGAAATTAAGTCGGTTACGGCGGCTTCAGACTGCATCGACCGCGAAACGACGGGCAGTTTTCGTTCGAGCGACGAACTTTTAAACCGCATTTGGACTACGGCGGCAAGAACGCTTAAACTGTGCGTTAAAAACGGCTATATATGGGACGGAATAAAACGCGATAGGCTGGTATGGATCGGCGATTTATATCCCGAAATCAAATCGGCGTATTGCCTGTTTAAAGACCTTCCCGAAGTTAAAAATTCGCTTGAATTCTGCCGCGACCAAACTCCCGACGGCGAATGGATGAACACCATTCCCGCTTATTCGGTGTGGTGGCTTATAAACCTTTGCGAATATTACTTAAAAAGCGGCGACGGCGCTTTCGTTAAAGAAAACGCGGGCTTTATAACGCGGCTTATAAACCAGATTTCGGAGTGCGTTTCGGATAGCGGCGACGTTATTTTTCCGCATTATTTCATCGATTGGCCCACCCACCCGCAGGGCAAAGACGGCGACGAATTCGACGAGCCGCTTACAAAAGGCGACGAAACCGAAAAAGAAAACGAAATTAAAGATTACGATGAAAAAGCGGGAACCAATTACCTTATTAAAATCGCGTTCGCGCGCATTCTGCCCCTTTTAAAAAATTTCGGAATTCCGCACGAACAATCCGAAAAAACGCTTGAAAAACTAAACAAAAAACGTTATACGGTTAAACGATATAAACAAATCGCGGCGCTTGCCGTTTTTTCGGGCGATAAAAACGAACGCAACGAGCAAATTATGCTTGACGGCGGCGCAAACGGGCTTACGACCTTTTTGAATTATCTTATTTTTTCGGCACTCGCTTTGTGCGGAAAGCATGCCGAAACGATTGATATGATAAAAGAATATTACGGAAAAATGCTCGATCTCGGCGCGACGACTTTTTGGGAAGATTTCGACGTAGACTGGGCGAAAAACGCCTTTAAAATAGACGAAATGCCCGTAAAAGGCAGAACAGATCCGCACGGCGACCGCGGCAAATTTTGCTATAAAGGGTTTCGCCACAGCCTTTGTCACGGCTGGGCAAGCGGCGTGCTTTGCTATATGACCGAAGAACTTCTGGGCGTTAAACAAACCTCTTTTAACGAATTTACGATCGCCCCGCACCTTTGCGGACTTGAAAAAATAAGCGGCGTTTATCCCACGAAATTCGGCGAAATTAAAGTTGAAGCGGTTACGCTGCCGAACGGAAAAGTTAAAACGACCGTAACCGCCCCCGACGGAATTATAGTTAAAACCGACGGCATTATAATAAAAAACGTTTAAAATAAACGTTTGCGTAAAAAAACGTTGACATTATTTTTTTTCGGTGTTATACTTTAATCGAAATTAAAGGTTAAAGGCTTTGAAGGAATAAGTAATCTTTTTTAATTTTCGCAGAAAGAGAGTGGGAACGCGGCTGAAATTCCCTTGCGAAAACAAAAAGACGAAACCGCTCCCGAGCCGCACGCGTAAAGACGGATAAGCAATTTGATTGCCGCCCGTAAAGCGTTGCCGCTACCCTTGCGTTAAAAGAGAAACGAGTGAAAAATCAAGGTGGAACAGTGCCAAAGCACCCTTGCGGCTTTTTTGCCGCGGGGGTTTTTATTTTTAACCCCGAAGTTTTAACGCGAAAGTGGCGTTAATCGGCTTATAGCGGCACTTCTGCGATTTATGCGGGACGTCGTGGACGCCGCAATCTACGAATATTTTTTCGTAAAAAAAAGCGGGAGACCAATGGTCTTTCCTACATTACGGTGCGATACGATTAACGTTTTTAATCGTAGGGGCGACGCCTGTCGCCCGCCACTAAATCAATCAACTAAACCAACGTTACAAATGATATAAAACTTACAAAAAATATAATAAACATAAAATTCAAAAATTAAAAGGTGACATTATGAAAGTTGTTTACAACGACGGCAAAGTGGGCGAATGCGCCCCCGAAGAAGAACTTCATATTCTGCGCCACACCGCGGCGCACATCATGGCGCAGGCGATTAAGCGCTTGTTTCCCGACGCGGATTTCGCTTACGGTCCCGCAAACGAAAAAGGCTTTTATTACGACGTCGATTTAGGCGACAAAAAGCTTTCGGACGAAGATCTTGCAGCTATCGAAAAAGAAATGAAAAAGATAGTTAAAGAAAATTTGCCCATAAAGGCGTTTACACTTCCGCGAGAAGAAGCCATTGCTTTAATGCAGGAGCGCGGCGAAAAATATAAGGTCGAACACATCAACGACCTGCCCGCAGACGCCGTTATAAGTTTTTATCAGCAAGGCGAATACGTCGATATGTGCGTAGGCCCCCACCTTTGCTACACAAAAGCGCTTAAAGCGTTCAAGATTTTAGGTCAGTCGGGCGCGTATTGGAAAAACGACAAAAACAACAAAATGCTTACCCGCGTTAAGGGCACGGCGTTTGCTACGCAACAAGAACTCGATAACTATTTAAAACTTTTAGAAGAAGCCGAAAAACGCGACCATCGCCGCATAGGCAAAGAAATGAACTTGTTTATGCTTTGCGACGAAGCACCCGGATTCCCCTTCTTTTTGCCGAAGGGAATGCAACTTAAAAACGCGCTTATCGATTATTGGCGCGAAATTCACGCGCGTGAAAACTACGTCGAAGTTTCTACCCCGATGATTATGAACCGCAAACTTTGGGAAACCAGCGGACATTGGGATCATTATAAAGACAACATGTATTCGACCGTAATCGACGACGAAATTTATTGCGTTAAACCTATGAACTGCCCCGGCGGCGTTCTCGTTTATAAAAACCGCCCGCACAGTTACCGCGATTTGCCGCTTAGAATCGGCGAACTGGGGCTTGTTCACCGCCACGAACTTAAAGGCGCGCTTCACGGTTTGTTCCGCGTTCGCTGCTTTACGCAAGACGACGCGCACATCTTTATGCGCCGCGAACAGATAACCGACGAAATCGTGGGCGTCGTTCACCTTATAAACGAAGTTTACACCAAATTCGGGTTTAAATATTTCATTGAACTTTCAACCCGTCCCGAAAACAGCATGGGCAGCGACGAAGATTGGGAAGCCGCAACCAACGGGCTTAAAACCGCGCTTGAAAAATTAGGGCTCCCCTACACCATAAACGAAGGCGACGGCGCGTTCTACGGCCCCAAAATAGACTTCCACCTCGAAGACAGCCTTGGCAGAACGTGGCAGTGCGGAACCATTCAGCTCGACTTCCAGATGCCCCTTAACTTCGGACTCGAATACGTCGACGAAAACGGCAAAATGCAACGCCCCATTATGGTTCACCGCGTTTGCTACGGTTCGATCGAACGTTTTATCGGCATAATAACCGAACACTACGCGGGCAAATTCCCCGTTTGGCTTGCACCCACTCAGGCAAAAGTTTTACTCGTTTCCGAAAAATACGCCGATTACGGCAAAAAGGTTTACGAAGCGCTTCGCAATGCGCACGTTCGCGTTGAACTTGACGACAGAAACGAAAAAATCGGCTACATGATTCGTGAAGCGCAGGTTATCGACCGCGTTCCGTATATGCTCATAATCGGGCAGCAAGAAGAAGAAAACGGCACCGTTTCGGTAAGAAACCGCGACACCGCCGAAACCGTTACCATGCCGCTCGACGAATTTATTTCGAAAATAACGGGCGAAATTAAAAACAGAGTTTAATTATATCAAAATCTATCGTTTTTTAAAAGCCGCGCCGAAAAAAAAGCGCGGCTTTTTTATATAAAAAAGCGAGAGACTACCGGTTACACCTACGTTTTGGTTAAAACCCGTTTTCCACAAATGGAGACAGCGGTTTTTGAATGGACAGGTGCTTTGCCTGACTGCCTTCTTTACTTCGCGTCATTATCTTACTTCAAAAAGACAACAAAATAGTCGCTGAAATTCTTCACCGACTTACAAATGCGTTTTCCCGCAGTATTTAATTGTATATTTTACACGTTCATTCCGCTTGAACTATTCGGTAAAATCCCATTATTGCAAGCAAAGCTTTTCCCGTGCTTGCGACAAACCGATGATCTGTATCGGAATATTTTTATTATTTTTCTTCGAGCTTTTTCTCGTTTTCTTCAATTTTTGATTTTTCAACGTTTTTCACGTTGTTTTTGTCCTGTTCGTCCTCGCTCCGGAAGAAAGATTGCACGAATATCGTGCCCCCGCATAGAATCACCAACAATGCGACGATATAAATCCAACCTTCGCTTTGTACCCGTTCGGCAAACAGCCCGACTTCCGGCAATACTTTTACGACTTCGCCAAGAATGATATCCTTGGAAACGGGCAGCGCGTCCTGCACGTTGTTTGCGTCGCCTTTGGTGATAAACGAGCCGTCCTCCCTAATGTCTATAATACGATGCGTAGTGGGTATTGAATCGCCCTTTTGCAAAAAGGTGACGATATCGCCGATCTCATAATCGCCCGTGTTTTTGATAATAATGAGATCGCCCGAGTTGATAGAATCGACGTTTTCCCCCGCCATACTACCCGTTTTCACCGTAAGCGCCGAATATCCGAACACCGACGGTACGGGGGATTTTAAGACGAATTTATCGACGGCGAGCCATATCGTCAACGCGCACAATAAACAGAAAACAGCGGTAACTATTCCCCATATTACCCTTTTAATAACGATAAACGCTTTCTTTTTCGGCATAATTTCTCCAACGTTAGCGGATTGAATTTGTTTAATACCCATGTTTAATTAAAAAGCGATGATGCCGTACTCGCCTGCCGAAACCGTAACCGCGACGTACATGCCGTTTATTTTGTTCATCTTTAAACGGTGTCTATTGTCGTACTAACTTTTTTTCTCACTATCCAAGCCGTCCGAGTTCTCTTCCCCGTCTACGGCTTTATCTTTTTTCAACCGCATACCTAAAAGCCACGAAACGTAGAAAATAAGGATTGCGGCGATTAATATCAATAGAATAATCCATAACAAGCGCAGCGCTCCACCGTGCTCGCCCTTTTCGTTTATATCCACGCGCGTTCCGCCCGTTGCGGCAGGGTCGATATGCTCCTCCGCATAGGTGTTTATGCCGAGCGTAAGAGATACGCCCTTTTCAACGGATAAATCTCCGTACATAGTGTCAAGCGCGTCGTTCCCGCCGTCAAATTCCCATAAAAGTTCCAAAACGAAAGTTTCATAACTGCGTGCGCCAAGCACGCTAACGTGTTTGGAAAGAGTTGCGTCCGCAACGTTTACCCATTCGGTTTCGTCACCGATTAAATAATACCCGTTTTCGGTCGACAACCGCGCTTTAAGCGGAAATACGCCCTCGCTTTGGATTTCGTCGCCTATCTTAAGAATAAAATCGAGATCGGTTTCATACACGACAGCCATATTGCCGTTGTTGTACATAGTAAACTTATACGTGGATTGCGTTCCCGGAGCGATAAGTTTTGTGCCGTCCTGCGAAACGACGGTGGTTTCCCCCTCGCCGTTGACGTAGTTTGCCTTGAATATGTTTACGTTCTTGCCCGACTGCCACTTGCCTTCTTCGTCGCCCACTTCAACCGAGGGTTCTTTGCCGACGATGAAAATTATGTCCGTGCCTTCGGGAAGATAGTTCCCTACTTTAAGCGCAATAATGCCCAGCAGCATAAGCAACAAAAATAGGATAATATTTACAAGCAACATTATCCATATCCAGGCACGCTTTTCGTCGGACGATTTTCTTTTCTTTTTTTCGGTCTCAGCCACGCTTTCGGTCGGTTCCCCGATTTCCGCCGCCATTCTTGCACCTCCTTGTAAGTTTCAGGTTAAAAATGTTTTCTCCGCCCTGCCACGCCGGACGGAGAATAGGTTACAAAATAGTCCGAATTAGTCGATCTGCGTTGCCGTAATAGTGAGCTTGTAGGAAACTTCCGTGCTGTAATCGGCTGTATCGATTGCAACGCCGCCTTTCTTGATACCGGTTACTCCCGCTGCAAGGTCGCCGAGAAGGGTATCTAATTTATCCTGTTCAGCTTTTGCTGCAGCTTTCTCTTCATCAGTACCGGCCATGGAAGCTACATTCTTCTCAAAATCCCACTCCCATGACAGCGTATAGGTCGGAACAGTTGTCGAAAGGTCGGTGCCGGGAGCATAATCAACGGTATGCGTGCTCAAAAAGGTCGCAATCTGTCCAAGCGTTCCCGTTGCGAGGGGACTTGCAGAACCGTTGCTCAACGTGAATTTGACGGGCATATAATCATTCTCCAACGTAACCGTAGTGCCGTCGGTATATGTATATGTACCTGCGGTAAGTTTAACTTCGTTAACTACCGTCATTGCGAAAGAAAGTCTTACCGCAACTTCGGGATGCTGCCTGGAAGGCAGTACCATGAGTAACCTGGTACACCGACGGAGGAGGTGTGCCAGGATAGTCCCCTACATGATACTCTGCCTGGAAGGCAGTACGCCAGAGGACGGGAGCGGAGCCTTCACCA
>JAXEDY010000018.1:0-23715 GCA_034104345.1 Christensenellaceae bacterium
TTTCGACATAAATAAATTAATAAGTCAAAAAAAATGCCTTAAAAGCTCGGTTAAAAATTCGATTTGTTATTGTTTGATGAAATGCGACAATAAACAATATCTGTTAAGACTGGGGCAATTTAAGGAAAATGAAGAATTTAAGATTATAAAAATTTGGGAACTTATACGTTAAAAAATAAAAATACAAAGGAGAAAAATAATGAAAAAGTATTTTAAGAAAATATTACGAATAAATTTCAACTGCCGCAAAATTCAAAAAATCAAGCAGGATAAAGCAGTATTTTTTTTGTAAAATTTGCCCGCCCCGCTTTTAAATTGAGGCGCCTTGTTTAAATATGCCTTAAAACTCTTTACAAAAGACGAAAAATATGATAAAATGAAGAAATCATTACGCTTTATAAAAAGCGAATAACCGCTTAAAGCCGCGAAAAATATGCGGCGGCGGATAAAAAAGGAGTATTATGTCAGGCTTACAACCCGATCCCGAACCCGAACCCGACAGTATGGCGATAACGATAATTTGTATCGTTATACTTGTTTTATTGTCGGGATTTTTCTCTGCAACCGAAACGGCTTACAGTTCGGTAAACAAAACCAAACTTAAACTAAAAGCGCAAGAAGGCGGCAAAGCCGCGCAAAACGCGTTTAATTTAAGCGAAAATTTCGATAAACTTTTGTCGGCGATACTCGTCGGCAACAATATCGTAAACATTAGCCTTTCGGTTTTGTTCAACGGACTTTTCGAAAACGCAATTCCGCAAAACCCCGCCCTTTCGGGCGTTATATCGGTTGCTGTTTCGACGGTTATCGTTTTAACTTTCGGCGAAATAGCGCCCAAAATGATAGCCAAAGAAAATTCGGAAAGATTTTGCATAGCTTCCGGTTATCCCATTCGCTTCGTTATGATAATTTTAACCCCCATAACCATTTTGTTTGCGGGGCTTAAGGTTATTTTAAAAAAGATTTGCAAATCGAACGGCGAAGAAAAAATTACCGAAGAAGAACTTTTGTCGATGGTAGAAGAAGCGCAGGAAGACGGCGCGCTCGACGAAAAAGAACGCGAACTTATTTCGAGCGCAATCGAATTCGACGACGCCGAAGTAGAAGACATTTTAGTTCCGCGCGTAAACGTTATCGCCGTTCCTTTGGATATGCCGATGGACAAAATAAAGGCGTTGTTTTTAGAACACAACTTTTCGCGTATGCCCGTTTACAAAGACACTATCGATCAGGTTATAGGTATGATACATAACATCGACTTTTTCGCCGCGCTCGAAAAAGGCGAAAAATCGATTAAAAACGCCATTACCCCCGTTGCGGTAGCCACCGAGCATATGAAAATTTCTACCCTGCTTAAATCGATGCAGATGCAGAAAGTTCACATGGCAGTCGTAGTAGATGAATACGGCGGCACTATGGGCATCGTTACACTTGAAGACATTTTAGAAGAATTGGTAGGCGAAATTTGGGACGAACACGACGAAATCGTGAATTATTTTTCGAAAATCGACGATAACACTTATATGGTCGACGGCAGAGCCGAACTCGATAAGTTCTTTGAAATGTTCGGGCTCGACGCAGACGAAGCCGAAAAATTCGATTCGCAGACGGTAAGCGGCTGGGTTATAGAGCAAACCGGCGATATTCCCAAAAAATTTCAGTCGTTCGATTATAAAAACCTGACTATTATCGTAAATCGCTTAACGCAACGCCGCGTTCTCGACGTTAAGGTTATAATAAACCCCGAACCCGAAGAAGACGGCGAAAAAAATTAACGAAAATAACGCGTTTTAGTTTTATAAAAAATTCCGCGCCTAAATTAAGCGCATATAAAGCGCATTTTATCGGAGTTTAACATGAAAAAATTAGGTCTTGCACTCGGCAGCGGCGGTTCGCGCGGGATTGCGCACGTCGGTTTTCTGCAAGCGCTCGAAGATAACGGAATTAAGCCTTCGTTTATATCCGGTTGCTCAATGGGCGCGGTGGTCGGCGCGTGCTACGCTGGAGGAATGACTCCGCACACAATGCTTAAAACCGCCACTTTAATTAGGAAAAAAGATCTTTTAGACGTTTCGGCTTTCCCTATTTCGAGCGGGGCGATTTTGCGCAGCGAAAAAGTAAACAGACTTTTCGATAAACTTTATTGCGGCGCGAATATCGAAGATTTAAACATACCCTTTTCGTGCATAGGCGCCGACATAGTAAGCGGTAAAAAAGTGGTGTTCGACCAAGGCTCGGTGAGCATGGCGGTGCGCGCAAGTTCGGCTATTCCTCTCGTTTTCCGCCCCGTTGAATACGAAAACATGATCGTTGCCGACGGCGGAATTTTATGCAGACTTCCGATAGACGAAGTTAAAGCGCTCGGCGCCGACGTAGTAGTCGCGGTCGACGTTTTAGGTCCTTTACGCGAAATGGGCGACATAAAAAACATTTTCGCTTATTCGTTAAGGCTTATCGACGTTTACGATAACCGCATAACTTCGCTGCTTACGAAAAATAGCGTTGCAGACCTTATCGTTGCCCCCGACCTTGGCGATATAAGCCAGTATAAAGTCGACAACGTTCAGTTCAGTTACGAACGCGGCTATAAATGCGCGCAGGACAACTTGGCAAAAATAAAAACACTTTTAAAATAATTTTTTTTAAATGCGCGGAAAAATTTAAAAATAATTTAAAAAACCCGCCTATAGGTCGATTAACGCATATTTTGCGTTTATTTAATAAAAAAAGCCGCCGCAAAAAAGCGGCGGTTTTTTGATAGTTTTATTTAATTGTAAGGTCCGATAAATCGGCTTAATTTCCCGATCTTAAAGGTCGTCTGCGTCCTGAACGGGTTCTTCGTAATCGCCCATAAGGTAATTGCCCGTCCAACTGCCTAAAACGTCGAAATCGGAAGCGATTTTCTTTTTTATGCGTTTTACGGCTTTAGCGTTCGTATCTTCCATTACTTACAATCCGTAACCTTACCGGGCTTAGAAGTTTTACCGGAAGTTCTTCCGCAACCTTTGGTCGTGTTTTTGCCGATAGTGCCTTTGGTAGTGTTTTTACCGCAGTTTTTAGTTCTCATTTTTAAATTCCCCCCCTTTGGTTCAGTTTGAAAGGTCAGCCGATTTTTGCGGCAAAAGCACGCTTAAAGCGGATAACCTGTCAAACTTTAAACCCTTAAGACGGTAAAAAACGTTTTCGCGTTTTTGTTCCGCCTGTAGTATTATGTTTCGTAATTTTTTAGTTATGCAAAATTTTACGAAAAATTTTAATTTTCTGTTTTTTTCGGCAATTTTCGGCATTTTTTACACTTTTTCTGCAATTTTAGCGGAGGTATAACTTATGCAAATTTATCTTACCGATATTTTCGGCAAAAAATCAAGCGAAATAGATTTAAAAACTTTATCTTTTCGCGCAAAAAACGCGTTTTCGCGCTATATCGGGCAAAACGAAAAACGCGCCCTGCAATGCGCAACCGCCGACTTGCTTTTAAAAAAGGCGATAAGTTTGCAAACGCCGCCCCTACCGCCCGAAAGTTTTTCTGAAAGCGGCGCGCTCAGCGTTCTCGAAAGCGAATACGGCAAACCTTATGTTGAAAACGCGCCCGAATTTTCTATAAGCCACGGCGAAAACGTGGTTGCGGTTGCGGTTGCCGACGAACCGGAAGGCAAAACGGGTTTAGACGTGCAACTTTTGAAAGAAGATATATCGCCCTCCCTTTTAAAAGGTGTTTTGTCGCCCGCCGAACTATATTTTTACAACGGCACTAAAAGCGCGCCGGACAAAGTAAAATATTTTTATAAAACCTTTACCGAAAAAGAAAGTTACGTTAAATTCACGGGCGAAGGCTTAAAAAATTTCCCGCGCGAAATTACCGATTTTAAAAACGCAAAGTTTTTAACCAAATACGTTTTTCGCCAAAACGAACTTTATTGTTTAACCGTTTGCGCCGAAAATATTTTATCGCTTAGAATAAACGTAATCCCCTTTAACGAACTCGTTTAATATTTACAAAAAGCCCGCCTATATGTCGATTATCGGCTATTTAGGCGGGCTTTTTCGGTGTTTAAAAAAGAGTTGCCGTTTTAAAGCAACTCCTTTTTTAAATTGATTAAAATTGTTTTATTGTTGTTTTTTGCGTCTTAACAAAACGTATGCCGCCGCGGCAAGAACCGCAAAACCCGCATAGCCGCCGTTTACGCTCGATTTGCAGCCGCTTTTTTGGGGCTCTTCGGGGAGGACGGGATCGATAGGTTCGACGTAATCCGGATCTTCTTCACCGCAAACCGTGCATACGCCGTTTTCGTAATCGTGTTCGCCCGTTGCGGGAATGATAGCCATACCGCTGGTCGCTTCGCAAACTTCGCAAATTTCTTGTTTCATTCCGCTCTTGTTGCAGGTGGGCGCTTTTATGATTACTTCTTTATATCTGTGATTTTGGGGGTTTCCGATAAGAACTTTTACGTTGAATTCGGCTTTACAATGTACGCAAACGTCTTTATCTACTCCGTTTTGGCAACTTGCGTCGACGTGAACGTGTTCGAGTTGATGTTCGAGTTTAGGCGTTTTTTCAAGATAAATGGTCTTCTCGCAGCCGCTGCAAAGATAAGTTTTGCCGCCTGCTTTCGTGCAAGTTGCTTCAACGGTGGTTATATCGCCTTCAGCGGGCACGTCGTGCGTGTGCGAAACGAGCGAAATCTTTCTAAACGCAACGTATTTTTCAGACGTAAATTTAAGTTTTATCGAAGCAACCCCGTCGGGAAGTTCGATAAATCCGTTTTCGTCGGCAACTATCTCGGTTTCGCCCGCAATTGCCGAAATAATCAAATCGTCGGCGCTTCCGTTATAATAGGTAAGCGCAACGGCAAGAGTCTTTTGGCTTACCGCGATTTCTTTGCTTATTGCCGAAGCGGGGTTTTCAGCCGTTCCGTCAAGGCATATTTTCCAATCGGGTACAGTGTCGGCGAGAGCGCCCTCTTCATATCTCGTATCAAAAACAAGACCGTAAATAGCGGCGTTGCCTTCAAAAGTCCAGTCTTCGGCAACATATTCGGTATTACCTTCGAAAGTTCCGTAATCAAAAACGTTATCTCCGAGTTCGGGTTCGGGTGTAACTAATTCGACGTTGGGATTAAGTTGATTGTTTTCGGCATCGAATATCTTTATGTTTTTGTAATAGGTCGTCCAAAGATAATACGAAGGACCATAGAATTCGAAGAAGTCGCCTTCCTGCGCCGTAAACTTATACGTTCTGTTGTTCCATCTATCGGGTATATCTTGACCGGTAATGTTTATAATTTCGGAACCGCTTCGATAAACGAGAATGCTGTTTACCCAATCTGCCCCTTCAAAACGATAGTCGAAACTAAGAGTGTATTCATTTCCAGGGGTCAATCCCTTAGGTTCGTATTTAACGAAACCCCTGTGACCGAAAGTTTCGTTATAAACGCCGTTACTCACGGCGAAAACGCCGGTCCCATCGGCCTGTTTCGAAACGTTTACGTTTTCACCAAGAAAATACCCCTCGGTGTACGCACCCGAGAACGAGCCGTTCGCTATATACTGCATGGGGTCGTTTTCGTCAAGGCAAACTAACGAAAGTTCGTCGATAAGATACTGAGCGTTGGAGGTTATCGCAATGCCTTGCGATGCATAACCTTCGGTACCTTTGAAATCGCGGCTGAAAGTCAACCACTCGGTTGGCGATCCGTTTATAACGTTGTCGTAGTACAGTCTATTTCCTTCAAGATCGTAATAATTATGACGAATACTCAAAGTGTTTAGGCTGCCTAATTTAACGTGTTTATATTTAAACGAAAGCCTGTAAGTTTTATCGGGCGATAAAGCCGAAAAGTTTGTTTTGAACAATTCGCCGTCGTTAAGGAGCAACGAAGCGCCGTCGCCGTCGGACGAATCGGTGGATATGTTGGCAGTCGTAAGACCATACATTCCTTTAAGCGCGACTTTTTCCGGATCGTCGCAATTGCTTAATTCGTCGGTTGCGCCTTCCGAAAGTTTGCCTATTCCGAACATTTTATACGACACGGTGTTTATCGAAACGCTGCTGGTCTGAACGACTATATCGTCGAGATAAAAATCGCCTTTGCCCTTAAATTCGATTTTAAGAATGATTTTCGAACCGTTTTCCGAAGTAGTGAACGGAAATTCGACCTTTTTCCAATCATTTACGGTTCCGCTTACGGTGCTGAGAATGGTAAATTCGTTATTTTTCGAAGTTTGCACTCCGTTTTCGTCGAGTTCTTTAACCATAAACGACACCGTATTCTGCACCGTTTCGTCGCAGTTGCTTTTAACGTAAGCCGAAATTGCGTAGTTCTGCGAGGGAACGACGTCGATTGCGTAGGGGTAAGCGATAATCGAGCCTTCACGAGCTTGTTTGTCTATCCACAATGCGTTGCCCGTTCTGCCGTTTTCGGTTGCCCTGAAATGAACGTTCTTATCTTCGTAATATGCGTCGCCGCGAGAATTACCCGAGTCGTCGAGCGTGCCCGAAATATAATATTGCCAATGATTGAGAGCCTCGTTCGTTGCCGAAACGTCGACGGTTATCGGATCGCCGAAGCCCGCGGGTGCATCCACCTTAGTTTCAGCGGCAAACGCCCCCGAAACGCCGCCGAAAGAACCGACCGCAACGGCCCCCGCAACAACAAAACTTGCCGCAAGAACCCCAAATTTGTGTGTGTGTTTCATTTATTCCTCCTTTCGAAGCCGGGGATACCCCCGTTTCGATTTAAAACACAATTATTATACACTGAGCATAAAAAGATGTCTTGCCTTATTATAAACAAAAAATGCTTTTTTTTATAATATTTTCATTTTTTAAAAAACGTTTTTCAAGGCAATTTGTCTTTTTTTGCCCGTAAATTTATACGTTAAAATTTAAAATAATCCAAAATTTTTACGTTTTTTGCGAATATATTATACGAATATATTATATAATTATATATAATTGCGAATATAATTATATAATTATATGCAATTATGTTAAAAACGCAGCAACAAACAAAAAACCGTTTTATCCGTATAACGTAAAACTCTAAGCAAGCCGAATTCAATGTAAATATTTGCTGTTTAAAAATACCCGATTTTTATAAAAAAGCACTTTTTTTAATAAATAAGGCAAGACTGCCCGGCTTTTTGGTTGTATAATATCATCATAAACATAGGGCGGAAACTGTCCGCAAGTACAAGGAGAAAAAATGAAAAAAATAGCAGCCGGCATATTTGCCTTTTTTTTGTCGTTTTCGCTGATTTTTTCGGCATGCGGAAAAACCGCGGATGACATAGGCTTAAACAAACCCGACACCGGAAGCCACAGCTCGTCTTCGTCGAGCACCGAGCCGAATAAACCGAACGATTATTCAGACCTTCTCGAAGGATACGAAGAGTCGTGCGCGGCAACCGAATTTCCGTTCGACGACATGGCAAAAGTAAGCGTAACGCCCACTTTCGACGTTACGGATAGCGTATTAGATGCCGAAAATATAATCGTTCCCTATCAACTTTTCGGCGACGGAATGTGTTTGCAACGCGACGCCGTAAATAAAATATGGGGCACCATCGAAAATCTCGAAGGGAACGAACATATCGCGGCAGAATTCCGCGGAAAAACCTATTACGGCACAGTAAAACATAACGAATGGGAAATTTACTTCCCGAAAATGACTGCGGGCGGCCCGTTCGAAATGACTTTGTTCTGCGACTGGGGCACCAAAAAAATTAAAGACGTTTACGTAGGCGAAGTTTATCTTTTAAGCGGTCAGAGCAATATGGAATGGAAGGTCGGATGGAGCGAAAACGTCCTTTCCGATCTATACGCCGATGAAACGACTTGCAAAAACGATAAAATCCGATTGCTTTCGCTTGCGACAAAATTCCACGACGAACCTACTAAAACGCTCGAATCCGCACCCGTATGGAACGGCGCGAACGTTTCTTCGATAAAGGACTTTTCTGCCGTAGGATATATTTTCGGTAAAAGACTGCAAGAAGAACTTGACTGCCCCGTAGGGCTTGTTTGCAACGCGATAGGCGGAACGATAGTCGAATCGTGGATGGACAAGGAAGCTTTTACCGAATACGAAAATAACTATGAAACAGCCCGCGACGACTCTTTCATCTGGAAAAAACCGAGCCAAAGTTTTAACGGCGTAATTTATCCGCTCGAAGGATTCAATTTCAGAGGCGTAGGCTGGTATCAGGGCTGCTCGAACATTTACGGAGCGGAAAAAAACCATGATAAAGCGTTAAAAGCGCTTATCGCCTGCTGGCGCAAATTCTTTAAAAACCCTCAACTTACGTTCAGTATTGCCGAACTTGCAAGATTCCACGAAGATCCCGCGGCATACAGCGTAATTAACGAAAAAATAGGAATCGTTACAAAATCGGACGTTTACGTTTGCAACGCAATAAATCTCGACCAAGGCGACTGGGGAGATATTCACCCCAAGGATAAACGAGCGATAGGTACACGCCTTGCCGACGAAACTTTAAGAAATTTCTTCGGAAAAAGCGAAAACATTGCCCCGTACGTAGTTTCTTACGAACTCGTTTCGTCAAACGAAATCAAACTCGTTATGAGCGAAAACGTCGTTTTGAAAAACGGCGCGAACGGATTCGAGATTTTAACCGATTCGGGTTATTCTTTCAATTGCGAAGCAAGCGCCGAAGGCAACGTTATAACCCTTACTTCCGCCCTCTCTTTAAAAGGCGTAAGGTATGGTTATGATTTTGAAAAAACTGCCGAAATCGTTGCAGATCTTTCGAAAACGGTAACGATATACGACGAACAAGGGCTTCCATGCGATATGTTTTTGTTAAACTTTTAACAAGCGTAACACCATTTGACAAACTCGTTTAATATTTACAAAAACCCGTCTATATGTCGATTATCGGCTATTTTGGCGGGTTTTTCATAATTAAAAAAGCGGCCGATAAGGCAGTTCCTATTAGGGATTTTTATCCATAATAAAAGTGTAGCACACTATACTTCACTAAAAGTGAAATATAGTGTGCTTTTCTTATCCACAAAAGTTAATTTTATATAAGTTATATTTTTAGCCTTGTGGCTAAAAGTGATATGCCGTTGGCGTGATGTTTTGGCTTTCGCCAAAGTTATATTAAATAAATCCTTAACTTGCCGTTAGGCAAATATAACTGCGTAGCAATATCACTTGCGTTAGCAAATCTAACAAATCCGTAAGGATTTATTTAGTTGCCGAATCCCTTGTGGGGACTCGGCTAACACAGTCGCCTTTTATTATTTACAATAGCTTTTATTATTTTATTATAGGAATTCAGTCGGTCGTCACTAATTACCGAAAAGGCGGCTTTAAATTACGCTTTTTTAAGTTCGTCTTTATGATATTGAAGCATATAAAGCCCGTAATATCTGCCGCGTTTTTCGATAAGCTCGTCGTGCGAGCCTTGTTCGAGAATTTCACCGTGCGACAAAACTATAATGTTGTCGGCTTTTCTAATCGTCGAAAGCCTATGCGCCACGACGAGCATAGTGCCGATATTCATCATTTTTTCAAGCGAATTCTGAATAAGCCGCTCGGTTTCGGTATCGATATTGGCGGTGGCTTCGTCTAAAATCATAATTTCGGGGCGATGAATAACCGCGCGCGCAAACGATAAAAGTTGACGTTCGCCCGCCGAAAAATTGTTACCGCGCTCGCGCACTTCTTCGTATAAGCCGTCTTTAAGTTTCGCTATAAGCCCGTCGGCGTTGACGTAGCGGCAAGCCTGCATAACTTCTTCGTCGGAAAATTCTTCGTCGAGCATAACTATATTGCTTTTTATTGTGCCCGAAAACAAGAATACGTCTTGAAGCATCTGACCGAAGTGCCTTCTGAGCGACGAAATTTTAATGTGCCTTATGTTTATTCCGTCAAGCGTTATTTCACCTTTTTGTATGTCGTAATCGCGACATATAAGCGACATTATGGTCGTTTTGCCCGAACCCGTAGCTCCAACGAAAGCAACCGTTTGCCCCGCGTTCACCTTAAAACTTACGTCTTTTAAAACCCACTCGCCTTCGACGTAACTAAACCACACATGCTTGAATTCGATGTCGCCTTTAACCGTTTCGAGTTCGATAGCGCCTTCGTCGTCGAATACGGCGGGTTTCATATCCAAAAGCGAGAACACTTTTTCTGCCGAAGCAAAAGCCGACTGCAACCAGTTAAACTGTTCGGCAAGGTTTTGAATGGGGTTGAAAAACGTGGATAAATAAAGGTAAAAAGTAACTACGGTGCCGCTCGTTATAGTAGTTCCGAGCAAAGTCATTCCGTCGATATACCCTTTCGCTCCTAAAAACAAAAGGCATAAAACCGAAGATATATAAAGCGAATACACGAGAGGACGGAACACCGCAAACACAAATATCTGACGCGATTTTGCTTTGCCGAGTTTTTCGTTTTTTTCGTTAAATTCGGCAAATTTTTTATCTTCGCGGTTAAAAATCTGCGTTACTTTAATGCCCGAAAGGTTTTCGGATAAAAAGGTGTTTACGTCGGTCGTGCCGTCTTTAACCTTGCGGTAAGCACGGCGCGAAAACTTTCTGAAAATAAGCGTAAAAAGCACGATAAAGGGCGCAAAGCACAAAACCATAAGCGTAAGCGCATAGTTAAGCGCAAACATCGCAATCACAACGCCCACTATTATAAAGCAGTTTTTTGCAAGATTTACGATGCTGTTCGTGAACACGCGCGAAATGCCTTCTACGTCGCTCGTAACGCGGGTTACGAGTTTGCCCACGGGTATGGCGTTTAACTGTTCGTGCGCTAAATTTTCAACATGATAAAATATATCTTCGCGCATCGACGAAACTATTTTTTGCCCCGTTTTCTGAAGTATCATCGCCTGAAAATACGAAGCGACGAGCGAAACAGCCACCACGCACGCATAAAGCCCAACGCGAATAAACAGTTCAGAAAGTTCGAAACTCGATTTTATTACTTCTTCGATGTCTCCTACCAAAAGGGGCGAAATTATCGAGTTCGATATCGAAAACAGCATAAGCACGAAAACGACGATAAAACTTTTGTAATAAGGCTTTGCATAACGCAACAGTTTTTTTATAATTTCGCCGTCTTTCATTTTGCGCTCGAAGCCGAACGCTTCTTTTTTGTCTTTTATAAGCGCGAAAGCAAGCAAAAACGCGGCGCTTATAACCCCTAAAAAGGCACCTACTATAAGCAAAGGATAATACTCACGCATTTTTAAATTCCTCCCCTTTGCTTTCGATTTTTTGAAGTTCGACGGCTTTTTTATATTCGTCGCATCGACCGAGCAGTTCGGCGTTTGTGCCAACGTCTAAAATTTTTCCGTCGTCCATAAATATTATTTTATCGAAGTTTTCGACCGTCGAAATGCGGTGCGCTATCAAAATAGTGGTTTTACCCTTGCGCTCGGTTTCGATATTTTTAAGTATCGCGCTTTCGGTTCTTGAATCGACTGCCGAAACCGAATCGTCTAAAATAAGCATGGGCGCGTTTTTGTTTACGGCGCGCGCTATCGAAATGCGCTGCTTCTGCCCGCCCGAAACGGTTACGCCGCGCTCGCCGAGCATGGTTTCGTATCCGTCTTTAAATTCGATAACGTTGTCGTGCACTTCGGCAAACTTCGCCGAGCGTTCGATACTTTCGCTGTTGCGGTTTCCCGCAAACGCAATGTTGTTCGCTATCGTGTCGCTGAACAAAAAGTTATCCTGCGGAACGTAAGCGATATTTTCGCGCACGGTTTTTATGGGCAAATCCAATACGTCGATTCCGTCTAAAAAAAGCGTGCCGCGCGGAACGTTATAAACGCGCAGAATAAGATCTACTATGGTGGTTTTTCCGCACCCCGTTTTTCCTATTATACCCACGCTTTCGCCCGCGTTTATTTTAAAACTCACGTTTTTTAAAGCCTCGTAATCGCCGCCGGGGTAAATAAACGTAAGGTTTTTGAATTCGATATTCCCGTTAAGCGTTTTAACCGAAGTATCAACGCCCGCTTCGTCGGTAACGGCGGGTTTATGGTCTAAAAGTTCGCCGACGCGTTTAAGCGAAGCCCGCCCGCGCGAAGTCATTTCTATAAGGTCGCTAACCGCCATAATCGGCCAGATGGTCGCGTTGAAATAACCTATAAATTCGATAAGTTGCCCTGCCGTAAACGTTCCGTTATACACGAGATAACCGCCGTAACCCAACGTTAAACAAGTAACCGTTTCTACGAAAAGGGTTATTAAAATATTCAAAAGCATCGAATATTTAACGTAGGTTACGTTCGCTTTTTCGTTGTTGCGGTTAAGGCGACTGAAAGCAGAAAGTTCTTTAAGTTCTTTTACGAACGCCTTTATAACCGAAATGCCCGAAAATCCTTCCTGCGAGAAATCAGAAAGAGCCGAATAAGCTTCTTGCCTCTCGTCCCACTTTTTCATCATAAATTTTCCGAGCAATATGCTTACGGCGAGTAAAAGTCCGAGCGGAATAAGCGAAAACAGCGTGAGTTTTAAATCCATTCCGCCCATTTTCGCAAGCGAAAACCCGCCGAGCATTATGGCGTCGCACGCCATTAAAATACCCATGCCGAAGCAATCTTGTATGGTTTCGATGTCGCTGATAAATAGCGACATAAGCGTGCCTACTTTGTTTACCGAATAATATTCCTGCGTAAGGTTTTTGCAGCGGTCGAACATGCGGCGACGAAGGTCGGTTTCGACCATTATGCCCGAATTGAAAAAACATATGCGCCACAAAAAGCGCCCGCAGATCATAACCAGAATTACGATAAGCAACGGATTACAAATATGCGTGAGCAAAAAATTCATGTCGAACGCAATAGTTTCGCCGTTTTTTATAACGTAACCTTCGTTTATTCCGTTTACCACGTCGCGAAAAAATTCGGGAACTTTAAGTTGAAAATAATCCACAAAAAACAGCGCGACCACTCCGAGCAACAACAGCCACCCGTATTTTACGTAATATTTGTTTATGTATTTTCCGAATAACATACGGCAATCACCACCGAATTTTTATTATAACCGCCGTTTTACAGCAATTTTTATTATAATTATAGTCATGTCAATATACCACAATTAAAAATATAAATCAATTTTTTTATCGGCAAATTTAAAATTATTTTTATTTATAAAAATCTATTTTTTTTGCTTTAAAACGGCAGGTTCGTAAAAAAGTAATAACTAACACGTTTTTCGGGATAGTATTAAACCGCGGGTTTATGCCGCTTTTATAAAAAAGTGTTGAGATTTTTAAAAAATTATGCCGCAATAACAGCGACAAGCGTTGCGATAACCGATATGTGTTCAAAGTAAACAACAAAAAAAATAAAAAAAAGCCGAATATTTCGGCAAAGAAAAATATAGAATTCTTCCGTTTTGACTTCGCTTTCGCTCGTCAACCAACCCTCCGTTACACAAGGGGCTTTTTTGTTGTTATACTCTAATCTAAATGCGGAACGTCCTGCTCCGCCCCCTACAAAATTTTTAAATAAACGCAGGAGAACAATGCCATCTACAATTTCAGCCGAACGCAATATCGAGTGCCGTCATAACGCAGAAACCGAAAATAAACGCCCATGTCCCGCGCGAAACGCGGCAACTATCCGGAATTAAATCGCGCGCCGAAACGTAAAGCATTGCGCCTGCCGAAAAAGCAAGTATCCACGGCTTTAACGCGACGAGTTTAAATGCAATAAGTGCCCCTATAAGCCCGCTAACCGGCTCTACGGCACCCGAAAGCACGCCGAGAAAAAACGCTTTCGGTTTATTATCGCAAGCGATTTTTACGGGCAAAGCGGTTGCAAAACCTTCGGGAAAATTCTGAATACCTATTCCCAGAGCAACTCCGAGTGCGGGCGCATAAAGTTCGGGGTTAAACGAAAAATCAAACAGCCCCGCCCCCGAAATTCCGCAGGCAATTGCGCCGTAAGCCGCCCCGACAGCCATTCCTTCGGGTATGTTATGAATGGTTACCGCGATAAGCATGCGGCGGCATTTACTTTTACCTTCGGGCATTTGTTTAACCGAAAACGCTAAATCGAGCGCGTAAATCAACCCCGCTCCCGAAAGAACGCCCGCCGCAACCGGCAAAAAAGCGGCAACCTTTGCATTTTCGGCGCCTTCGGCTGCGGGAAGCAACAACGACCAGAACGAAGCGGCAATCATAACGCCCGCCGAAAAGCCGTAAATAACGTGATTTTTCATCGAATTTTTAACGAAAAAAACGCCCGCCGCACCAAGCGTGCTCATAATAAATATAAAAGAAAGCCCCAAAATCAAATCGCCGTTTATCATTTGCGTGAAATATCCTAATATCATTATATTCTTTAAAAGTTCGCCGCGACACTTAAAAGGTTAGCCGAGCAGAATTTACACTCCGCTCGTATAGCCGAAACCGCAAGTTTTTGCTCGAATTTTAATTGATTTTAATAAAAAAAAGTCCGCAATTTACAAAAAAGTTTGCAAAGCGGTGCAAAAGCGGTTGCAAAATACGCGCGGATATGCTAAAATGATAAAGTTGCTTGGGGGTATAGCTCAGTTGGTAGAGCGCTTGAATGGCATTCAAGAGGTCAGGGGTTCGACTCCCCTTATCTCCACCAAGTCAAAATAATCCGAACCTATGCGGCGTGATAGTTACGCGAGAATGGTTCGGATTTATTTTGTTTATATGATCTTTTTTGGCTTTTATAGATTTTTTTAGGCGACGGATTTTTCCCGTCGCCTTTTGCATTTACATATGAAATATAATTGATTTAGTGCTTTATTTGAATGTCCATAAAAAGAAATAAACGTTTCGACGCAGGTTTGCAGCGTAAGCGAGCGAAAATGATTTTAGGTAATATGTGGCGACGTCGATGCTTTTTTGTACGAAATACATCGTTTCGGTTTCGTTTTCAAATATATTGGCGCACAGCTTAAATTCGACTGTGTTAATGCCGTTTTGTATGCACTTATATACAATTCCGCGTAAATCGGATTTGTTTTCAACAATCAAGCCGCTTTTGTAGTAATAATTTTCGTTATTCGATCGGCATTTCGGCAGGTCGGAACTTATTGCATGGTCGATAGAAATATCCACGTCCGACAGATTGAAATAGTAGTGGCAAAGCATATTTTTATCCGATGAACTTATATTCCACGTTAAATCAACGTGATATGGTTGCCCGTCGATTTTTACCATATTCCAAGCGTGGAGGGTGTCGGAACTTACATTGCCGCTTAAATCATCTGTTGCTTTTCCTTTAACGACAATGCACTTTATATCTAAAGCGTTAAGCAAAAATTTGAATGTTTTGGCAATTCCTTCGCAAACGGCTGTTTTGTAAAACAGAACCCCCAAAATCGTATTACTTCGAGCGTGAAACTTTAATAAATTGTCTTTTGCAACGTCATCATATAAAACGTTTCTCGCTAAAATATCGTGCAGGCTTAATTCTTTTTCAAATTCCGTTTTACCCGTAACTTTCGATAATATTTTATTGCATACTTTCTTTACTTTTTCAGTTAAAATTAGAGTATCGGCTTGATTGTAAATATACTTTAATATTATCGTCTGACTAAATAAATCAGATTGAAACCCATAACGAAAATCGACGTAAAACAAATGCGGATTATCTAAGTTTATAGCAGACATCAATTTCGGGATATCCGTTTCGACAAAACCGTTTATCGTTACGGACGATTCGTGATTTTGTATTGCGGCATAAATTTTTTTATACGCTTTTTTCTCTCGATTATTTAGTTTTGAATAATAATATCTGTCATATATCATAGTGCTAAATTTAACAGTTCGATACGCTATGGATTATATAAAGTTTCCTATTGGTATTCTCACTCGTCGTTTCATTTATTCCGCGTTTTTTACCAATCCGTATCGTCATTAAAATCATTGTCGTCGATAATATAATCTATCGCATTCTTATCATTGTTTGATATATCAAAAGAGTCTACGTTTTTTTGCGACTTATCGTATGATATTTTAGGTATATTATCGAGCGTAAACAGATTTATGTTCAAAGAAATGGACTGCAAAAATGTTCTCGCCTTATCTTTGAACAAAACAGTGAGATATTTTTCTCTTTGCTCAATTTTTATATCTGTAAGCACGCCGGCACCATACATATTATGCCACAATATAGTGCCTATTTTAATGTTATTATTTGATATTATGTTGCGAACACCCTGTTTGATAGGCTGTTTATATACAATAATGTTGATTTCTATTCCCCAATTAAAAACATTGGTAAATTCATGGAAATCCCTTCCCAAAACCGAAGTTACAACTATTGCGTATAATCTTCCTTTTTTTATTTCAGAACTGATTTCTTTGCTGATTTCCTTAGAAATATATCCTAAGACCTCTTTACGAACAGTTAAAACCTTAAGCGCATACGGATCAAATTTGTTATGTAAATCAGGCTCTATCAGTAATCTTGTTCCGACTTTTAATTCATCCGAGTTAACCAATTTTTCTATCAACTGTTGACGTCCGTCGTAAGTTACCCCGACAACTCTCGTTGAATAAGAATTGTATTGCACAAATAAATCAAAACAACTATCTACTAAATTTGCTGAAAAGCCGTAATCATGTTCGAGTTTTTTTTGCCAACGGGCTTTATCAAAAGCAGTAAGTTGTTTGTTATCGCAAAATTCTTTACAAATCCCGCAGTCAGCCATAACCCCTAAAATATTTATGACGGCTTTGGGTGTGTCGGGATATAAATCTTTTAAAACTGCCTTTAACCTTGAACCGTTATTTATGCATTCAGGAAATGCATTCATTATTTCACATAGATTTATTTCGTCCATCTTATTTACGTTAGTATAAAATTTGTTTACCGCACAATCATTTTCTATTTTTTATCATTACAGATGATTGTCTTAATTGCGAGGTTACCTCGACATCAATTTGTAATTGACTTCTTGTAATGCTTTTTTTATTGACGTGCGGGTAACTTTTAATTTTTCGCTCGTAACACATTCAACAACATCCGGATATCCCGGTTCGTTTTTCAGCATTTCAAGCCCGCTGGAATAATCTCCCTTTCCCTTTACGCTGTGCGGCATAGGTCCGGCGATAATAGCGGCGTATTTATCGCTGTATCTGAATTTACGGAAATCCAAATTAGTGATTTTATCGTAATCGGACGTTATATCGGCTTCGAAATTGTAGGTTTTTGCTAACCATTTTATGTACGCTATAAGCGAACTTTTTATATTACCCAAAAACTTAATTGTTTTGCCTTCGAGATATTTAAACTCGCTATCCGAATCGATTACGGGTTCTACGTCCTGCGGGATATAAGGCGTCGGTTTTAATTCTTCCTCTTCGTCGTCTTCATCCCATAAATCGACTGTATTTACGGGAATGCCCGGCATTATGTATGCAGACGGATTTTTTGCATAATCGATAATGTCGCCTATAGCCTTTTTAACTTCGTCCGTGAATAAAGATTTATCGGTTAAAGCATATTCTTTGGCAAAGAAATTGTTTATATGAGAAATAACTAAATTTTTATCTTCGGTCGATACGTTCTTCGATAAAAAGTTTACGCTGTAATAATTGCAAAGGCTTACGACCGCGCCTGTCAATTTTGTATTCTGAATATCCTTTGCCCTTGAAAAAACAGTATTCATTCTGTCGAATAAAGCGCGCGGATTATCTATAAAATAAAGCGGAGTTCTTCTTCCGTATATTATTATTTCGTAGCGAATAAACCAAGACGGCTTTTTAGTCTGCTCGGAAACTAAAACGGTGTCTTTATATAACTGCATTATATTGTTGGAATGAACGTAATCGTTCCATTCAACGTATTGCTGGATTAAATTATGGCAAATTTTCGAAAAGACCTTACTTTGACCGTCTTTCGTTGTCGTTCGGAATGCGTCGAGTCCGTGCAACATTAACTCGTCGTAAACTCTGTCTACCGTTGAAACATTAGTTAAATCTTCAAGATCCGCCGGTGTAATCATCTGTATTTTTCTCCCTTGTTAATCGATAAAAGATATTTGATCTTGCGTTTTTTTGCTTGTTTTTTTTGATTTTTTCGGTTTTTCTTCCGCTATTGACTGCAAATATTGTTTATGAATAATATCTTTGTTTGCTATTATCTCCTTATCGGAGATTTCGCTTTCGGTCATCTTCAAAGCGTTTTTTAACGAAACGTATTGAAAATCGAAAGAGTATCTTAATTCGGCTGTCAGATTATCGATATATTTTTTGATTTTTTCTGCGTGCGCGCCGATACAATGATAATATTCGATTTTAAGATTTGTATAATGGCAAGAAAGATTATTAAGCGTGATACAGTCCTTTTTAGATACGATTTTATTACTTTCGGCAAATTGTTTATAGTCAACACAAGTGTCGTTTACTTTGCAGGTTACGGCGTATAACAATTCAAGATTTTTGTATTCCGAATATAGGTCGCCCATTCCGTGCAACAACGCCCAAAGCGATAGCGTGATATTCGCAAAACCTTCTTTATCTAAACCGAATTCCGTTATATTTTCGCAAAAACGGTCTAATCTATAGTCGAAAAAGGTATAAAGGAAATATATAGGCACAAGTTCCGGATTGTCTTTTACAAGCAATGCAATACGATTTCTCGCGCGTTTATCGGCAAAAATTTCACTTATCTCGTTTCTTGCCGAAATATCATTTATCCCCGCAATGTAATCGTCTAAAAAACGGTCTTTATCGTCGTAAGAATAACGGTTATTCAAAAGAGAGGTAATTGCGGGAGTGTAGATATCGTCGGATTTACTTCCATTCAGACACGAAATATAATCGATATCTTTTGTCTGCAAATATCTTATTTTTTCGGAAACGATATGTTGCAATACTTTTTTATAAAAATTATCGTGGACAACTTTATCAAACTGTATTTCGGGCGACCCCGTAACGGAATAAATCCTCTGCGAAAATCTTCCGTCAAAAAGCGTTTTCCCTTGAATAAACATAAGGTATGCCGCGATAAGTTTATCTTCTTTTTGCGATTTATCCCTTACGTCCTTTTCTTCGGCAGTTTCGTCGGTAAAGCCGCTTAATATATCCGCTCCGAATTCCGTTTCGTCGTCCTCGTCATCATCCGAAAAAACATTATCTTTCGTCTTTGAAAACGAGTTTATAACGCCATCCACAATATTATCGTCTAATGCGGAGAAGGCTGTAAACGATTCGTTTCGTATGAGTTGTTTAGGGATAATAAGCGTCGTATCGCCCTGTAAGAACTGAATTTGTTTATCGACGTAAAATATATCGGTAACGTTAAAAAACGAAACGGGACAAGCAAATTTTACGGCGTGTGCGGTAGAACATTCGGATATTTTGGCTGACTTTATCGTTTCGTCCGAAAAATACGCTTCGACTACGGTTTCTGCGGGCAGTAAAACTTTTAAAACCACGGGAATATCTCCGCCGTCGGTTTTACAGTTTTTCAATATTGTTTCAACCCCGATTTCGCTTTTCCAGAACAATAAAAAGTTTTGCCCTAAGTCCGATAACGTTCGGTTCAATTCGTTGCGATATACCGAAGGTTCTATTTTATAATTTACTAAAAAATTTTTTAACGCGCGTTGATTCGTGTAAAAATAGAAAGATTCGAATTTCATACTTTCCTCTCTATATCGAAACAGTCTTCGTTCTCTTTTATTACGTTAAGCACGGGAAACGATTGATAATAACTGCAGTTAAAAACAAAAGTCAAAGTTTCTTTTGCGCGTGTTGCGGCAACGTAAAATCTGTTCTTATCCGCAGGGGACTGTAAAAGATTCTTTTGACAATCGAGCAGATAAACGTCATCGAACTCCATTCCTTTCGACGTCTGATACGTTACGAGAAATACTCCCGTCTGATTCAGGTTGTTAGACTGATCCATATTGTTTTCTTTTCCGTATTTATACAAAAATTTGGCTTCGGGAAGAATTTTGTTGGTAACCGTATTATCTAAAAAGGCTTTTGCCGCCTTAAAAGTTTCCAGATCGGGGACGATAACTCCGACTTGCTTATTTAATTGATAAGCCCTATCCGCAATATCATCAAAAAGTTGTTGATTTAATGCGGAAAAAATAACCTTCGGTTTACTTCCTTCGGGGCGATTTTTCGCAACGACGCGGAGTGAAAAATTATTGCCGCCGTAATTGTTGTAAAACAACTTCGCAACTCGTTCGATTGCCACGGTATTGCGGAAATTATCTATTAAATCGTAAAACGAATCCTGCAACGACAAATCGCTCAAAATTCGATTGCAATCGACTCCCGCTTTACGCATAAGTTTTGACGAACCCGTATCGTTTTCCTTTCCGACTTCCTGAGCGTCGTCAAAAGTAACGATAATTCTATCCGCAATAAGGCTTAAAAACTTGAACGCTTCATCAGGTAAGTCCTGCCCCTCGTCAACAAAAATGTCGTCGTAACGTATATCTTTTTTTCCTTGATCGCTTAGGCGGTTATATGCAGCGGCAAGTTTTCCCCATTGCGGCCAACCGGTTGAATCATATCCGTATTCTCGGTTTATAACGCGGATTAAAGCCTGTGGATCGTCGTCAAATTGATAGTCGTCCGCATAATCGCCTAATTCATCCTCGATTCTTTTTGCCAATTGCCAACAAAAACTATGTATCGTATTGCTTTTTACGTTGCAACCTTTTATCATTGCGCTCAAAGGTCTTGAATACGTAAGCAAAATTTGTTTTTTATTGCTGTCAAGCCCCATTCCGGACATTGCGAGAATTGTTTTTCCCGTTCCGGGCCCGCCGACGACAGCAAGACTTTTCGCCATAGACATTTCGTCAACGATATGCTTCTGCAGCGGACTTAATTTACTGTTATCCAACCGTTCCATACAACTTTCTCCCTTGATAAACTTGATTTATATTAAACGTAACGCATACGCCAATCCAATTCACTACTGCATCAATTCGCGATTTAAACATGAATAATACCATCGGAACAATAAATCGCTTTTATAGCAGTATTTTTTAAATAATCAATTTCTTTGTTAATATTATTCCACTTCTCGATTGTACCATTAAATATTATTTTACTCAAATCACTACAGTCGCAAAACGCCCAATTGCCTATATAAGTTACACTATTTGGAATTACAACATTTTTAAGTTTGCGACACCCCATAAACGACTTACTACCTATACAAGTTACCCTATCGGGGATTACCATATTTGCAATCCCGCTGCAACCCTCGAATGCATAATCATCGATACAAGTCACGCTGTTACCGATAGTTACGCTTGTTAAACCGCTGCAATTATGGAACGCAAAACTACCTATCGAAGTCACGCTATCGGGGATAACTAAATCGCCCTCGAGTTTTTTACCGCCTATATACAGCGTGCGTGGAGATGACGTTATGTTAACAAGACCTTCTATACCGCACCAACCCGCAAAGTTACCGGTATAGTAAATGCTCTTTAAACCGCTGCAATCACTGAACGCATTATTACCGATATAAGTCACACCGTTACCGATAGTTACGCTTGTTAATCCGCTGCAACCCCAGAATGCCCACTCACCGATAGAAGTAACGCTGTTGGGGATTGTTACGCTTGTTAAACTTCTGCAATCCTTGAACGCATAACTCATGATATGAGTCACGCCGTTACCGATAGTTACGCTTGTTAAACTTCTGCAATCCTTGAACGCATAACTCATGATATAAGTCACACCGTTACCGATAGTTACGCTTGTTAATCCGCTGCAACCCCAGAATGCCCACTTACCGATAGAAGTAACGCTGTTGGGGATTGTTACGCTTGTTAAACTTCTGCAATCCTTGAACGCATAACCGATTGAAATTACGCCATCGGGAATGACAACAACAGATGAGTTGCCTTTATATTTTACTAATACTCCGTCCTTTATCTCAAAATCGGATAAGTTTGAAGGCGGCAAGGCTCTTTTCGTTTGTATAGATACTGAAGATTCAACTACAAGTTTTTCGTCGTTTGAAATGCAAGCACCGTTTAAGCCAAAAGCAATAAAAACCATATTTAAGCATGAACAAATGACTTTTTCTGAAAAGCCTTCGTCTTCCAACTTTTGATGCCAGCGGGATTTGTCGAGTTCGGTGATGTTTTCGCTATCTTGAATTTCTTTTGCAATACCGGAATTAGCCATAATAACTAAAGTGTTTACTATGGCTTTCGATATTTCAGGATATGTATCAAGCAAAATTGCTTTTAATTTCGCCCCGTTAGTTATACAATCGGGGAATTGTTCTATTATTTGTTTAAGGTTAATATCATTCATAATCTTCACTCGATTTGTAATAAATCAATAAACTTAATCTTTTACTTTATAAGGGCAATCATTGTTCGTACAACTAACAGATTTATCGCATGTAGTATAAAGAGGTTTATTTCCGTAAATATGCTGCATTGCAGGCTTTGGTGTACAAGTAATCGCTGTCTCATAGCATCTTGTAATAGGACATAAAACTTTTACGTGTTTTGTTTCAAGTGAGTTATACTTCATCATTTCCCCCTAAAATTTATTTATAATTATTCCTACCGTTAAATCGTCGCCACTGGGGAATTTTATATAAGATAACTATTTTATCTTTATAATCCCATCTAAACATTTCACCGAGGTAATAGACCGATAATTCCAATCAACCCCTTTTTCAATTTTTCCCCATTGTTTTTTTAGTCCAAGATAAGTTACACTTGTTAGCTCATTGCAATAATAAAAAGCTTCATAACCGATTGACATTACGCTGCAAGGTATTACTACATTTGCAAGTTTGCCACAATTACAGAACGCATCTGCACTGATTGACGTTATACTGTTAGAAATCACAGCACTCTTAAGTTCACTGCAATCAAGAAACACTCCATCGCCGATTGAGGTCACACTGTCAGGAATAACAATGTTTGTAAGTTTACTGCACTTACGAAACGAATCTTCGCCGATTGAAGTCACACTGTCAGGAATAACAATGCTTGTAAGTCCAATACAATTAGAGAATGCTCCATCGCCGATTGAAGTCACACTTCCGTCGCTTGGTATAACACTATTTTTACAACCTAAAATTAGCCTTTTAGTTTTTGTTTCAATAAGGCAATTTTTTTCACAATAATATTGTTTATTGTCCTCCATCACATCAATACTTGTAAGTCCGCTACATCCACCAAACGCAAAAGATGGTATCGTCTTAACGTTCTTACCTATTATAATACTAGATAGTTTACCACAATCTTCGAATATAGTCCCTATAAATGAGTCTGCCGTCACATCAACAGCATTCCACATTATGCTCGTAAGTTCACAGCAATTAGCAAACGCCTCATCACCAATTTTATTTACGCTATCAGGAATCGTAATGTTCGTAAGTCCACCACAATTAGAGAATGCCCCATAACCGATTGAGGTTAAACCATTCGGTATTACGATACTCGTAAGGTTATCACGATAGTTAAATGCAAAATCACCGATTGAAATTACGCCATCGGGAATGACAACAACAGATGAGTCGCCAATATATTTTACTAACACTCCGTCCTTTATCTCAAAATCGGATAAGTTTGAAGGCGGCAAGGCTCTTTTCGTTTGTATAGATACTGAAGATTCAACTACAAGTTTCTCGTCGTTTGAAATGCAAGCACCGTTTAAGCCAAAAGCAATAAAAAGCATATTTAAGCATGAACAAATGACTTTTTCTGAAAAGCCCTCGTCCTCCAAC
>JAXEDY010000023.1:0-51530 GCA_034104345.1 Christensenellaceae bacterium
AGTTACTTTAACGATGGTGTGTTCTTTAGCTTCACCGTCAACCTCAGCGGGAACAACGTTAATTTCTTTGCCGCAAACAGTACAAACGTCAGCGTTACGAGCGCCGATTAAGCAGTTTTTACGGGGAAGATCTCTGTTAACGTAGTGGTGGTTTTCGCAAACTTCTGTCCTTGCCCTGCCACATTCATCGCAAACATAAATAGTTGTCAAAGTGCAGTTGTCGCCTTCGATTTCAACTTTGCTTTCAATATGCTCTTTTGCCGGCACGACTTCCTGCTCAATTAAAACCGTGCCGCAAACTAAGCAGTGCTTGCCTTGGGTTAAGCCCGTATTCGTGCAAGTGGGTTCTACCGCTTCGTCGATTACTTCGGTATGCCCGGTTGCGTTTATAACTTCCTGCTCAACTAAAACCGTGTTACAAACGGCGCAGATTTTGCCCGCGGTTAAACCCGTTTGGGTGCAAGTGGGGGCAACCGCTTCTAAAATTTGTTCGACGTGACCGTTGGCTTCGATAATCGGAGCGGCAGAAAGTTCGGTTTTGGCGGTTTCGTCGGCAAAAATTTTGTTGCATTTTTCGCAGACGTAATATTCGTCGTTTCCGCCTGCGGTGCAAGTGGCGGCAACCGCCTCAACTTTGTTAAGCGAGTGCGAGCAAACCGACGGCGAAACTCCGTAAAAAATTTCAACGTTCCAGCCCGCAAAATATTTGCGCAAGCGGATAAGGTCTTTGGCGTTTACTTCGCCATCGCCGTTTACGTCGAGCGCGACTTCGTCTACTTCTACTTCCCAGCCCGAAAAGTATTTACGCAGGCGGATAAGGTCTTTGGCGTTCACTTCGCCGTCGCCGTTAATATCGCCGGGCAAGCCGCGTTTTATGGTTAATTCGCCGTTTTTAACGGCGAATTCAACGTCTTCTTCGTCGAGATTTATTACGTTTGATTTTTCGTATGTAAGGGTTATTGCCGAAACGCAATCGGCTTCGACTTTTTTAGCCGTAAAGTTAAGCGTTGCAAACGTTTTGTTGCCCGAAACGTTTATAAGGTCGCTCCAACAAAGGCGCAACGGGCTGTTAAGCAACGGCGGCGTTTCGCCGTTTTTGGCAAATTCTTCGCCGTAAGTAAACGAATTTAAGGTTAAAATGCTTTCGTCGAAAGTTACGTCGCAAATTACCGAAGCAACGCCGGGGCTGTTTTTAAGGTCGATTTTTACGTCGACCGACTTTCCGCCTATCACCGACGGGCTTTCGATTTCGATTGTTGCCTGCTCTGTATCGGTTTGCTCGGTTTCTTTCAACGTTTCGGCTTGTTCCGTTTCCGTTTGCGCGGTTATGCTTTGCGCTTTAACGGTTTGCGCGCTTACTTTATCTGCGGCGTTAAAACCGAAAAGCCCCGAAACGAAGCCGAAAACCGAAATTACAAAAGCAAGCGCCGTTAAAGTTGCGGCAATGCTTTTTGCTGCAAATCGTTTATTTACTTTGCCCGAAAATTTGTTTAAATTGGTTTTCATTTTTTCTCCTTTTCTTTTTAATTTTTATTTGAAACCGCTAAATATACAGGTTAATAAAATTATAAGCCCAACATTATAAATCCGTAAGAATTTACAAGCCGATTTATATAACGACAATTTATAAACCGACTTGCTTTTATTTAATATTTTGTTAAAACGTTATTTTACGGTGATTTTTCCGCTGATTATATCGAAATGAACGTCGTTTTCGTCGATATCGCAAACGTTGCCTTTTTTATAACTTAAAGTTACGGGGCTTACGCTTCCCGAAACGGCTTGCGCGCTTATTTCGAAAGTTATGGTTGCAAAAACGCCGTCGGATTCGTTCTGTTCGATGTTTTCAAACGCCAACTGCAACGGGTTTGCTTTAAGGTTGGGGGCTATTCCGCCGCTGAACGATGCGCCGTAGGTTACGCTTTTAACGCTTAAAATCGAAGAATCGTATGCAACGCTTAACACAGCCGCCGCAAAACCGGGGTTGTTTTTAACCGATACGGTTATTTGCACAGTTTCGCCCGCCTTTGCCGCTGCCGAATTTAAAACGAGCGCGGGCGAAGTGCTTTGTTCGTATTTAACGTTTAAAAGCCCCGCTTCTTCAAGCGTTTTTGCGCCCGCCGCTTCGACAGCCGCCCTTACGCTTTCGGTTACGAAAACGGTTTTTTCGTTTAAACTTGCAATTAAGTCGCCGTTTTTCTCGATTTTTTCTATAAGCGCGCTATATTCGCTTTCGCTCGTGATTTTTATCGGGAAATTTTCACCGCCAAACCAGCCGTAAACGCTTAAAATTTCGCTTTCGTAACTTTCTTTGGCAGACAAAAACGAACTGTTCGCAACGTAATATTGCGAGCGCGTTACGTTTTTAATATCGCATTCGCCCGTTTCTTCGCCGCTTTCGGTCCTACCTTTTGGGAAATCGGCGTATTTTACGACCGTTTCGCCGTTTTTTATAAACGCTATCGCCGCAAAATCAACGTTATATAAAAGTTTTTCGCCTTTCGAAGCTGCTGCAAGCCCTGTTATGCAAACGTTGGCGCAATAATTTTCGCCGTCGAAATAAATTTTTTGCTTATCGAGCGCGCCGCCCACTTTTACGGCAAGGTTTTTATATTCGCCGTCGGTTATTTTTTCAAATTCCGAAGCGGGCGCAACGTATGCGTTAAGAGTTATTTCGTCGCCCGAATTTATGTAATCGGCGGTGGATTTGTTCATTTTTATCTTAAATCTCAGTCCGTCTGCCGCGAGTTTTATGCTCGCGCCGTATTGCATTTTTAAAATTAAGTTTTCGCTTTCGGCTGCCGATACGGTTTTGGTCCGGTTTAAACCCGCAACGCCTACGGTTAAAAACAGCGCAAACACCGCCGCTAAAACCGCTTTTGCTATTTTCGATTTTTTTGCTTTATCAATATTTATATGCATTACCTCTCACCCCCGACGTTACCATTCGCCCAATCCGTCGGCGTTAAAATCGTTATCGTTTTTTTCGTCGCTTGCCGTTATAACGTCGCTTTTGCCAACAATAAAAAAATCAAGTTGCGGCGTTAAATATTGTTGCTTTTCGTTTTCGTCTGCTTTTCTTTTTTTCATAATACTCTCCTTTTCGATAATTTTTGATAATTCAAGTCGCTTTTGTCAAGTCGATTTTGCCCCGAAAAATGCGTTTGAATTTAATAATTTTTTACGCAAAACTTATTAACGGGCTTTTTTTGCGTGGTTTAAAATATTTAACTATTATTCATTATAGGTCAAACAATTGAACTTGTCAACTAAATAGTTCAAAAAATTGATATAATTCGAAAAACCGGGAAGGTAAATATTTAAAAATGAACGTTTTTTCGGAAAGGCTTAACAAACTTATAACCGAAAGCAAAATAACCAGCTATCGCGTTGCCAAAGATTTAAAATGCAGCAAAGCCACCGTTTTGAACTGGTGCGAAGGATATAACGAGCCAAAGGCTTCGCAAATTAAAAACCTCGCCGTTTATTTCGACGTGTCTGCCGATTATCTGCTTGGTTTAGAAGACGAATCGGGAACGAAAACACGATAAAAAAGCAAAAATAAAACGCCCCAAAGTGCCGTTTTTCGACCTATAGGGGCGTTTTTATCTTTTTGTTTTGTTTTTTTAATTGCGAGAGACCGTCGGTCCCCTTACGTTTAACTCAATATAATAAACTTTTACTTTAAAATTTTCTTTATAACCCAAAACTGAAAACGTTCGGGCATTAAAGATAACAGCCTTAAAAGCGGATTGCGGTTTACGCTGTATGCAAACTTCGCTTTTTTAGCGCATACGATTTTTAGCGTTTTTTGCGCGATTTTTTTTGGCAAAACGCTTTTTGCTTCTACGCTGTCAACTATATGTTTAAAACGCGCGGCGTTATATTTGTAATTTTTTGTATTGTTGCAAAATTCATCTAATGCGGTTGTGGATACGCCGAGCATATCGGTTTTAACCGCGCCCGCTCGGATTACCGAAACGGATATACCCAGAAGTTGCGCTTCCATTTTTAAAGAATATGCATATTTATCGAGCGCGCTTTTGCTAACGGCATAAAGCCCCGTAAAAGGCAGCGGTTTTAGCGGCGCAAGTTCGCTTGTGGTAATTATTATTTTGCCGCCCTTGCTTTTGCCGAAAGTGCCGTTAACGGGCTTATAGCCCGACTTTTTAGTAAAATCGCTTTCGCGTTTTCCGCCGCTTACGCAATCATTTTCGCTTTCGGCTTTTAAAAACGGAGCCGCCGCTTTGTTTATTAAAAATGCGCCGAAAAGGTTAATCTTAAAAACTTTTTCAAACTTTTCGGCGGACATTTCTAAAAACGAATCGAGTGCGTAAACGCCCGCAAAATGTATAACCGCATAAAGTTTTTTGGTTGTTCGTGCTATTTTTTCAAACGCTTCGGCAACGCTTTGTTCGTTCGTTACGTCGGTTTGTATAAAAAGCGAGTTTTGTTGCGGCAACGCGCCAAGCGCCGGTTGTTTTTTATCGAGAGCGAACACAAAAAATCCGTTTTCGTTTAAAAGTTTAGCGGTTTCCTCACCCATTCCGCCGCCCGCGCCGGTAATTACGACGTATTTATTTTCGCCTTTGTTTCCGCCGCGTTTGAATACCCCTTTGTCTTCACGCGTCGTCATTCTTTTTCCACCGCCATTATGCGCTTATACATATCCTGCATTTTCGCGTCGATTTCGGCAATTTTGTCAGAACATTCGAGCATTTCTTCGTAAATGCCTTCGGGCAGGCGCTTGGGATCGACCTTATAACTTACGTCGTGCTCCAAACTCGCCCAAAAGTCCATTGCAATGGTGCGGATTTGCACTTCGGCAATAACGTATTCGGTGCGATCGGAAAGATAAACCGGCACTTTTAAATCGAGATGCAACGACCGATAGCCGTTATAATTGGGGTTTTTAATATAGTCTTGCCGCTTTACGAGTTCTAAATCGGTTTGCCGCAAAAGCATATCGGCAACCTTATAAACGTCGTCGATATAACTGCAAACCACCCTTACTCCCGCAATGTCGTTAAGATTTTTCATTGCGGATTCGATGTTGACGGGCAGCCCCTTTTTAATAAGTTTTGCTATTATGCTGTCTGCGGATTTAAGGCGGCTTTCGATGTGATGAATGGGGTTGCGGTCATACTTAACGTTAAACTCGTTGTTTAAAACTTCGAGTTTAAGTTTTAACTGCCTTACAGCCGAATCGTAAAGGTTTTGCATTACAAGATAATCGTGCGACAAAGCGTAAAACGATGAAATATCGCCGTTTTTTATTCCGTTTTTATTGGGCATGATAAGTTTTTCCCTGTTTTTATTTGTCTCGGCGGCAAAGTTAGCCGCGCTTTTTTGCGGGGGAGCCGCTTTTGCGCCCCGAATAATTTTAGCACAATCCGTTTCTTTTTTCAAGGTTTTTATTAAAATAATAAAAATAATCGAAATTGCCTTATCTTATAAAACGCCTTTTAATATATTGCGTCGTTTAAAAAATCGAGCGAAAGGGGTATTATCCTTGCCGAGTAAATATTTGCAAGGTAAAGCCCGATTATGTTTTTGTTAAGCACTTTTTTAACAGCCAAAGCGTAAAGCCTTAACTGTTTTTCGTATCGATAAATAAGGTCGGAATCGTTTTTAAGCGACGAAAATTTATAATCGACGATAATCGCGTCGTTTCCTTTTACGGCAAGCAAGTCGATAATTCCCTGAACTAAAACCTGCTCGTCGCCAAGGTAACCTTTTTCGGTAAGTTTTGCGGGCAGATACGCCGTAAACGGTTGTTCTTTATAAAGTTCGAACCCTTTAATCATTGAAAAAAGCGGCATTTTTAAAATCGATTTTACCTTTGCTTCGCTGATGCGCAAAAGTTCGTCGGCCGTAAGCAAATGTGCGGCTATAAGCTCGTTAACCGCTCTTTCGGGCGAAAGATTAAAATCGATAAGTTGCAAAACTTTATGATACGCGGTTCCCGTTTCTTCGTCGCTTGCACCGAACAAAGGCGCGTATTCGAAAGCGGGCGCGTTTTCTTCGTCGAAGTGCGCCGCCGAAGTTACCGAACGCTTAACCGAAATTTTTTCGTCCGCCTTAAACGGATAATCGAAAGTTAAGTTTTCTTTGATTTTTTGTTTTAAATATTCGTCGGGATTGCCGATTAAAACCTGTTTTACCGCCCGCGACGAAAATTCGGATAAATCGTTTTCGCTTTTAATCGAAACGGGCAAGTCGGTCTGCGCGATAAGATCGACAAACGCCGACGAAAACGTTCCGTCGAATTCGCCGTGCTCCTTTTTAAGCGGAATTTCGGATTCGCCGTCTTTTTCGGTAACCGTTCCGATTATAAAAAGTTGATTTTTAGCGCGGGTTAAGGCAACGTATAAAAGCCGCGCTTCCTCTTCGCGCAGAGTTTTTTGCTTTTTATACCGCACGAATTTGCGGTGAAGCGTGTCTTTAACCGTTCCGTCCGAAAGGTCGTTTAGTTTAAGCGCTATACCGTAGTTTTTATCGACGAGCATGTCGCTTTTTAAATCTTCGAAGTTATACCGTTTTTCGGCGCCGCCCAGAATAACGACGGGAAATTCAAGCCCTTTCGAAGCGTGAATACTCATTATTTTAACCGCGTTTTCGTCGGAATATTCAAGCGACAAGTCTTCGACCGTGCTGTCCATTACGGGCAGAAATTCGCCGACCGTGCGTTTTTTTGCGCCCGCCGCTTCGATAAACAAATTTATTCGTTCAAGTTTTTGGGCTCCCAGCCTGTCAGAAAGATATTTAAGGTCGATTTTCTTTTCTTTTACGACCAGATTCAAAAGTTCGTCGCACGGCATAAACGCCGAAAGCAGACGGATTTTTTTTATATATTCGTCGAACGATTTAAGTTTTTGATAAAGTTCGTCGTTTTCTTTTTCTATTTCGCGAAAGTTGTCGCTTTCATGCGCCCTGCTTTCGCTTATCTTTTCGTTTTCGGTTGAATTTTTCGGGCCGATTGCCGAATCCGCCCCCACGTCTATGGGGCTATAACGGTTTAAATAAGCGCGATAGGCTTCGCAGAACGAGCCGGTTTTACAAAACTTTCTTATATTTAAAAGTTCGGCGTCGGTCAGGTTTCCTACGGGGCTTTTAAGCGCCGCAACGAGCGGAATATCCTGATTGAAGCACCCTATAAGTTTTAAAAAGTTTGTTAAAAAAGAAATTTCGGGGTATTCTCCTATGCTTTTACGCGACGAAGCGGCGACGGGAATGCCCGCGCGGATAAGTTCGTTAACGTATTTATCGCCCGAATTTTTGGTGTTGCGCAGAAGCAGACAAAAATCGCCGTAGTTCAATTTTTTATACGCGCCGTCTTTTACGTCGTAATATTCCGAATCGATTAAACTTTCGATAATTCCGCAAACGAGCCGCCCTTCGGCAAACCCGTCGGATTTTTTAAGCACGTCTAAATGTTTAACCACCCCGTAAACGCCCGAAGGCAGGGTTTTTTCTTTCTTTCCGCGCGCAACGAAAACGGCTTTCGCGCCGCCCTCGGCTTCGGGATAACTCCCGCCGAAAATCATGGGCGAGTTTTTATAATCGACGCGCCCGAAGTCTTTGGTGAACACGTTTTTGAACACGTTGTTTACCGCGTTTAAAACGGGCGCGGCGCTTCTGAAATTTTTATCGAGCGATATTGCCGTGCCGCTTTGCTCGTCAACTTGTTCGGCTCCTCGTTCATTGCTCGTTTCGGCGTTCGGCTCGTTTTCAACTTTTTCCGCACTCGTTGAACTTTGTTTTGCGCTTTTTGCCAAATATTCGTCGAACTTGTCGGCGAAAATATCGGGATTGCACCCGCGGAAGTTGTAAATGCTTTGCTTTACGTCGCCCACCATAAACAAATTGTTAACGGTAAGGCGCTTTAAAAGTTCTTCCTGCACGCCGTTCGTATCCTGATACTCGTCGGCAAAAACGTATTTATAGCGCGACCTAACTTCTTCACGTATTTCGTCGACCTTTAAAAGTTTTAAGGTTAAATGCTCTAAGTCTGAAAAATCGACCGCGTTTTCGTCGCGTTTTTCTTTTTCGTAATATTCGGCGAACTTTTTTATAAGCGAGCAAAGCGCTTTATAAACGGGTGCGGCTTTTTCGGCGCGCTCGATTTCTTCGCTTAATTTTTCGCCCGTTGCCGACCTTACCGTCTCGACGAACGGCCTAAAACTGTCGTAATAAAACTCTTTAAGGTTTTCGCGTGCGGATATATCGTCGGCTTCGGCTTTGGTTTTTACGGGAAACCTTAGCGCGGCTGAATTTATCGCGTTTAAATAATCGTCGTAGTCGTCGTTGAGTTCGAAATTTTTAAGGCAAGCCGAAAGTTCGCCCGCAAATTTTTCGAGTTTTCCGTTTTTATCGAGAGTAAAACGGATTTCGCTAAGCCTTGCCGAAAGGCGCCTAGATATTTGCGAAAATTCGGCAAGCGTTTTTGCCGCCAAACTTTTAACGCCTTGCTCGGTATAATAAAAATCGCCCTTTTCCAAAATCTCGTTTACCGAGCGTTCGGTTATAAGTTCGCGGTATAAACTTATTATACGTTTTTTAAGCGCGCCGTCGCTCCGTTTTTTGAAATAGCACCCCAAAAGCAGGTTAAGTTCGGGGTCTCCGCACTCGTATAAATCTTCGAAAAGCCGGTCTATAGCGCGATTAACGAGCAGTTCGCTCTCTTTTTCGTCGGCAACCGAAAACGCCGCGTCAAGCCCCGCCTGATAGAAAAATTCGGATAACAGATTTTTGCAAAAAGCATGCACGGTGGATATGTCGGCGGTGGGAAGCAGTTCGAGTTGTTTATAAAGCCTTTCGGTTTTTTGCCGTTCTTCTTCGCCGCCGATAAGCGAATATTCGGCGATTTTTTCGTTAATTTTATCCGAAAGTTTTTGCTTCATTTCGGCGGCGGCTTTCGAAGTAAACGTAACGCACAAAAGTTCGTTCACGTCGGCTTTTCCTTCGATTATAAGCCGCACCGCGCGCGAAATCATAACGAAAGTTTTTCCGCTGCCAGCCGAAGCCGAAACCAAAGCGTTGCCTTTTTCGTGATTTATGGCTTTTTCCTGTTTTTCGGTAACGCTCATTTCAGTTTTCCCCTTTTGCTCTTATTATATCGAAGTTAAGCGCGGTTTGCTCCGCTTTTTCAGCTTGTGCCTTTTCGGCTTTTTGCTCTTGCGCTTGCGTATTCTTCTTTTTTTCGTTATTTTCAAAGGAGTTATCGCCGCCCGCTTCGCCTTTTTCGACGACGAGCGCGTTTGCCACGTCTTCTTTGCCGGCAACTACTTCGCGGGTGCGGTTATCCGTTTCGTCGTCGTAACCGCAAATGCATTTGAATTTGCAGAACGAACATTGTTCGTTGTAAGGCGAAGGTATTATAACCCCTTCTTTAATTTCGGCAAGACCTTCGCCGGTAACGAGCCGCGAATATTCGAGATAATTGTTAAAATCGCCCTGCGTTAAAAACGATTTGGTAAGTTTAACCGAGCCGTCTTTGTTTAGCGAAAGTTTTGCGTCGATAAATTCTTCGCCGCCGTCAAGTTTACCTTTGTCTAAAAGTTCTACGGTTTGCTTGTCGGCAAGGGTTCTGCCCTGCATTTTAAGCGTTTTGCTTTCGCCCTCTTTAACGAAATCGTCGGCAATGGGGAAATAATAGGCGCCCGCCGTTTTATATTTATCCGAAAACGCGTCGGCGTATAAAAACAGTTGCAGTTTGTTGCCCGAATAAAGCCCTTCGTCGATTTCGGCGGGCTTTACAACACCCGTTTTATAATCGATTACGCGCATTTTATCCCCGCATACGTCGATTCGGTCGATTTTTCCGGTAACTTTAAGTTCTCCTTTGCGCGTGTATATTTTTATAGGCGGAATTTTACCGCGCCCGAACTCGGTTTCGAGATATTCGGGTTTGAACGCCGAACTTTCGGCGCCGCAATAAAGATCGCGGCAAAAGCGCTCGGCTTCTTTTTTTATAAGCGAAAAAATCTTTTTGCCGCGCGGCGAACTTTGGTAACGCGCGTATTCTTCGCTTTTGCAGATTTCGTTAAAAATTTCGCCCGCGCGGTTTATTGCGCTCTGCTCGCTTAAAATAAGCCCTTTTTTAACTTCGACGCCGAATTTTTCGGCCACTTCGTGAACCATAGTTCCCATATCCATGGGCGAAACGTCGGATAAATCGCGGATTTTAAGTTTTAAACCGCGGCTTAAAAAGTTAGAATAAGGGCAGGCGAAAAATCCTTCGACGGCGGTTGCCGAAGCTCCGCCCCCGACGTAATCTACCCCGTCGGTGTAATACCCCGTTTCTAAATTCGCTTTATCCAAAATTCCGTTCAAGGTTAAAAAATCGCCCGAAAAATCATAATCTTTTTCGCTTTGACTTTCACCGAAATTGCCGATAACGGGCTTATAGCCCGACTTTTGCAAATCCTCGCTTTCGCCCGTATCAATCGTCAAAGCGTTACCGCCCTGCAAATTTTCGGCGTTTTTAGCGGTTTCTGATTTTTTCTCGACGGCATTTTCGCACAGCGAATAATATGCGCTTTCGGCCGAAAAATCGTTTTTCTTGCCTTCTTTAAAATCGCCCGCCCCGCGCGAAAACGACGAGATAGCGGCGCGCGGACTTAAATAACCCAAAGACAAAAAGTCTTTAAAACGTTTTTGCCCGCCGCGAACGGCGGAAGCGTAATACGATTTTTCGTCGGCAACGCGGTTTACGTCGCCCCCCGCGAAAAATTTAAGCGCGCCCGTAAAAATTTCCGAAGGATCTTCCGCCCCGCCGCTCGTTTGGGCGGGATACGAAAAGAAACACTCTTCCGAAAAAGCGCTTGCCGCAAAACACGCGTTTTCGCGCGAACGGCGGTTTACCTGCTTGATTTTAGGCTCGACCGAAACCGAGATTTCGTCGAGTTTTTTAAGGTCGCTGTCGCATAAAAGCGCGCAGTCGGCTTTTGCCTGCGGCACGGCCGAAGTAAGCCCTGCCACGAACAATTTTTTATATTCTTTATATTTTACCGAGCGAAAATCGCCGATAAAAACGCAGTCGTTGAATTCGGGAATAAGCGCGATTTTAACCGCCGCCATTCCCGAAACCAAAACGTTCGAAATTTCTTTCGCGGTCGCTTCTTTGTCGCCCAAAAGTTCTTTTGCGTCGGATAAAACCGACAAAAACTTATCGTAAGCCTGTTCGTTATAGGCGGCAAGTTCGTTTTTGCCCGCCGCTTTAAGCCCTTCGCCGAGCAGATTTAAATTTTGTTCGGCGTTTATTTTTTCAAGCACTTTTTTCACGTTTTCACACGCGGCGTTAAAGGGCAAACTTTTTTTGAAAAGCGCCGATAAACGACCTATAGCCGCGCGTATGCTTTCAAACTCGTCAAGTTTTTCGTGCCTAAAAGCAAACGGAACGGCAAGCGATTTTTTATAGGAAACGTTTTTTATAACGTAATTTTCAAGTTCGTCGGCAAGGTCTTTATCGGGCAGAAAAACGGGGTTTTGCACTATCGAAATAAACGACTCTTTGTCGCCGCGATAGGCAAATTCGAAAAGCGATTTTAAAAAAAGCGTAAGCGGGTGTTTGGATAAATCTTTGGTTTCGTCGATAAAATACGGCACGCCGTAATCGCCGAAAACGCGCTTTATTATAAGCGAATAACTTTGCGGATCTTCGCACGCTATAGCAAAGTTTTTATATTTTGCTCCGCTTAAAACGCGCGATTTTATAATTTTTGCCGCATGCTCTATTTCGCCGTAGCGGTTTGCCGCCCTGTAAAAATACGCTTTTTGCTTTGTTTTTTCGCACTTTTCGCCGCCGTTTGCGTTTTCTACGTCGTCGGTTTTAAAATCGGGGCGATAAAGCGACGATAAAAACCGTTTGCGGCTTTTTGAGCGGTATTTATGAATTTCTTCGCAGTTAAAATTCGAAGTTAAAAACCGATAAATTTCGTTGGTATAAACGCGGTCGTTATCTGCCGATGCAATTAAAAAGGTTAAACTTTTTGCGTTTTTATAAAGCGCTTTAAAAATCTCGCAAAGCGTTTTATTAAGAGTTGAAAAGCCCGCCACGAAAACGTCGGCGTTTTTGACTTCTTCGGATTTTTCTATGATTTCGGGCAACATATAAAGGCGGTTGTTGCCGTCGGTAAGCCCGTTTTCGTTAAGAAAATTCTCATACTTTTCGAAAACGAGCGTTATATCTTTAAGTTTGCGCTTTAAATTGCCCGTGCTTTCGCCAAGTGCCCTCTCTAATTCGAAAAGCGTTATTTTCGCGCTTTTAAGCTGGGCTATAAGTTCGTAAACGGTTGCGGCAAGGTTTGGTTCGTAAACGTTTTTAAAACAGTTTAGTTTTTGCCTGTTTTCGTTTAAAACGCGCTTTACGATAAGAGCCGAACCTTCGGGCGAAACGAGTTTTTTGTCGCCCGCAATGCGCGAATGCATAAACCTGTTAAACGAAAAAACCTGCGCGCCGAAACTTCCGCCGCACGCTTCGGCAACCGCAAGTTCGAGTGCTAAGGTAAATTTATCTTCGCAGAAAATTATTTTTTTATCAAGCGGGTTTTCGCCTTTTAAAAGTTCGCCCAAAACTTCGGGAATTTCGCAAGTTGCCGCCGTTTTATAAACAACCGTTTTTTTAATGCCGATACTCATATCGATATTTTAACACATTTTTTTAAAAAACGCTAACGTTTGCGGGCGCGTTTTTATGCCGACAGGGTTAATTTTATCGCCGAAATTTTTCTTTTTAAGCACCATACGTCCGCCAAACGTCAGCCGAATAGCGGACGAATTTTAAATTTAAATTTTAAAGAGTTAAAAAACGTTTGCGATTTAGCCGATTTATTGATATAATAAGCGTTAGAATAAAATGAACGGATCTACGGAATCGAGTATTATGATTTTTAAAAACCTTAAAACCGCGAAAAAAATATTTCGCACCGCGTTTACGGGGCTTACCGCGCTTACCTGCGTGTTTGCGGCGGCTTGCTCGTCGCCCTTTTCTTGCGGAGGCGAACAAAAAACCTATTACCTTTTCACCAACGAAAAGTGGCTTGCAAACGGAACGTATGAAGTTTGCACGTACGGCATAGAATATAAAAAACCCGAAGCGGATAAAGACGGCAAAGAAGCCGACCTTCCCGTTACGATAGAAATCTCGCCCGAATCGAGCCTTGTAACCAAACTTTCGTGGGATAACTATAAGGGAACTCCCTGCTTTAAGTTCGAAACCACGCTTACGATAATCGGAAGTTACCAAACGGGCGGCGAAAGCGATAAAAAAGTTGCCGAATTTTCAGACGAAACGACTTCGGTCTGCTATTTTTTAAAGGATAAACTTTCCCCTGTTTACAGCGAAAAAACGGTTAAAAACACCACTCCTTATTCAACGAGTAACGGATATAATTTCGTAAAAACGCACTACGAATATTCTTGCGCTTACGATTCTTCTTCGGCTAAAGCAACCGTAACCGTTAACGATTTGGGCAAAGAAAACGAAAACGACCTTTATTACGAGGTTGAAAACGGCGAGCGCACTTACGAGAATTATAACAACAACTTCATCGAAAACGAACTTATGTTGTTGTTTCCGAGAACCTGCGCGTTAGAAGAAGGATATTATCAATCATTTAAAACGTTAGACGTGTTAAGCGCGAAAATTCACGACATGCGCATTGCGGTTTCTACTTCGGCGCCGTCGCTTAAATACATTGCGCCCAAGGGCTATAACGTAGACGGGGTTGAAAACACGGGCAAAGAAATTAACGCCCACAACGTTAATATCACCATAAATTCGACCTTTTCGGGTAGCGAACTTAAATTCGGCGTTGCTTCCGCAGAAACCGAAAACTATCGCCTTTTAACCTTTAAAACCGACTACGCTTATAATCTCGGAAGTTTGAACTATTCGCTTAAATCGGTTAAAACCAAAGCGGAATAATTTAACCGGCAAACTACGGTTAAAAACCGCGTTGTTTGCACCGCGAAAAATTAGCGAAAACAACCGACAATAAAAGATATCTACAACAAACGGCAAAACAAAAAATTCTTTGTTTAACTATTTTAAGGATATTATGACTACGGAAAAAGAAAGTTCGGAAGTTCCTCCGAGTAACGGCGATAATTTCGCCCACGTTTTTTTAACAACTTAACTTCAACCGATTAGCGGAGATTAAAGCGAACGAATTTTGCACCCGTTTTTTGCGGGCGGCGGCTTCGTATTTTTGGCTCGCGCTTTTTCGGCGCGGGCTTTTTTGATACCGTTTTTACAAAGGTTTTATCTGTCGCCCGCAACCTTTTACTAATTTCGTTTTGCGGCTTTTGCGCCGCGAAAAAAGGAGCGGGCCATGCCGACCGACAACGAAAACTTGGGCTTTCAAAGCGAACTTTTATCGCTTATTAAAACCGAGAAAAACGACGAAAAACTTAAAGAAGCGCTTTTAAACTACCACGCGAACGACGTAGCAGAAGCACTTGAAAGTTTAACGCCCGAAGACAGAAAACGCGTTTACCGCGCGTTAGGCGACGAAGAAACTTCGGAAGTATTTTCGTATTTAGAAGATCCCGACGAATTCGTAGGCGAACTTACGCCGGGCAAAGCCGCCGATATTATCGAAAACATGGACGCCGACGACGCCGTTGACGTTTTAGACGAACTCGACGAAGACAAAAAGCGCGAAATTATCGGGCTTATGGAAAAAGAATCTGCCGACGACGTCAAACTTATTTCGAAGTATGAAGACGACGAAATCGGCAGCGAAATGACCACGAACTTCATTTCGATAAACCATTCGCTTTCGGTAAAACAGGCGATGCGCGAAGTTATCAGGCAAGCCGCCGAAAACGACAATATTTCGACCGTTTACGTTACCGACGACGACAACGTTTTTTGCGGCGCAATAGATTTGCGCGACCTTGTTATCGCCAGAAGCGCCACCCCGCTTGCCGAAGTTATAACGGCTTCGTATCCTTATCTTTACGCAAGCGACAAAATTTCGGATTGTCTTGAAAAAATCAAGGGCTACGCCGAAGACTCGCTGCCCGTGTTAGACGCCGATAATCGACTTATTGGCGCACTTACGAGCGCCGACGTGGTTGAAGCGGTATCGGGAGAAATGAGCGAAGACTATGCTAAACTCGCCGCGGTAGATCCCGACGCCGACTACGACGAACCCATACTTAAAAACGTTAAAAAGCGTTTGCCGTGGCTTGCTCTGCTGCTCGTTTTAGACCTTTTTATAGGCGCGTATATCGGGGTTTTCGAAGCGGTTATCGTGGGGCTTCCGTTTCTGGTGTTCTTCCAGCAGATGATACTTGGCATGAGCGGTAACGTAGGCACGCAGTCGCTTGCGGTAACCGTTAAAACCCTGGCGGGCGATTCGGATAAAAAAGAGCAACGCAAACTCCTTTTTAAAGAAACCCGCGTCGGCTTTTTCGGCGGACTTATAATAGGCGCGGTTGCGTTTATTGCCGTGTTTTTATATTGTTATTTTACGGGAGCCGCGGGCGGCGGATTCGAAAAATCGGCTTTAACCGCCCTGTGCGTAAGCGGCGCGCTGGTAATTGCAATGACGGCCTGCGCCCTTACCGGAACGCTTTTTCCGATTATTCTGCAAAAACTTAAAATCGACCCCGCGGTCGCTTCGGGACCTTTGATTACCACCGTAAACGACCTTGTTTCGGTTACCGTTTATTATTCGTTTGCGGCGCTGTTGCTGCTCGAACTTTAAGGGGGGTAAATTTTTATGAACGAAAAAGATAAAAACGAACTTTTAAATTCGAGTTTACAAGGCGACGAAAGTGCCATTAAAACAAACGTTACCGACGAAAACAAACCCGAAATTTCAGCCGAAAACGCCGAAAAAGGCGAAAATGAAGAAAACGAAGAAAGCGGACTCGACTTTTCGGACGAACTTGTAAAAATAATAACGCAAGCGAAAAACGTTAAGGTTTTAAATGAAGAACTTTCGGCATACCACGCAAACGACATAGCCGAAGCCTTAACCCGCGTTTCGCCCGCCGACCGCAAGCGCGTTTATTTTGCTTTGGGCGACCAAGAAACATCCGAAGTATTTTCGTATTTAGACGATCCCGACGAGTTTATCGAAGAACTTTCGCCCGCAAAAGCCGCCGACATTATCGAAAACATGGACGCCGACGACGCCGTTGACGTTTTAGACGAACTCGACGAAGACAAAAAGCGCGAAATTATCGGGCTTATGGAACAAGAGTCTGCCGACGACGTTAAACTGATTTCAAAATATGAAGACGACGAAATCGGCAGCGAGATGACCATGAACTTTATCGAAATAAAAAACGATTTTTCGGTAAAACAGGCAATGAAAGCGCTCGTTGACCAAGCCGCCGAAAACGACAATATTTCGACCGTTTACGTTACCGATAATAACGGCGTTTATTGCGGCGCCATAGACTTAAGAGACCTGTTCATCGCGCGCGACGTTACCCCGCTTAAAGACATAATAACCACTTCGTACCCCTACCTTTACGCAACCGAAAAAATATCCGATTGTTTAGAGCGGATTAAAAGTTATGCCGAAGATTCTTTGCCCGTGTTAGACGCCGATAATCGACTTATAGGCGCACTTACGAGCGCAAACGTAGTTGACGTCGTATCGGGTGAAATGAGCGAAGATTATGCTAAACTCGCAGGTTTATCGTCGGTTGAAGAAAACGACGAAGGCGTGTTTTCAAGCCTTGTAAAGCGCCTGCCGTGGATAGTTTTATTACTCGGTTTCAGCCTTATTATTTCGGCTGTTATAGGACTTTTCGAAAAGGTTATAGAAACCCTTCCTCTTATAGTGTTTTTCCAGTCGCTGGTGCTGGATATGGCGGGAAATTCGGGAACGCAGTCGCTGGGCGTAACGCTGCAGGAACTTGTTGAAGAAAAAACGCCCAGGGCGGGCAAAATTATATTCCGCGAAACGCGCGTTGCGTTTTTTGGTAGCGTTATTTTAGGCGTTTGCTCTTTCTTTCTGCTCGGCGGATATATGATGCTTTTTAAAGCGCAGGATATTTTAAATGCGGCAAAAATTTCTGCGTGCATAAGCGGCGCGCTGGTAATTGCAATGACGGTTTCGGGCTTTTGCGGCGCGGCTATCCCGCTGACGTTCAAAAAGTTTAAAAAAGACCCTGCCGTCGCGTCGGGCCCTTTAATTACCACCGTGAACGACCTTGTTTCGGCAGTCGCGTTTTATTCGATAGCGTGGTTGTTTTTAATAGTATTGTAAAATCGCGGAAATGCGTTATTTACACAAAAAATATTTTCGCATTTTTTCGCATAAAAGTATTTAAAATAAATAATAACATATAAAAAGCCCGTTCGCTTTTGCTTTGCGAAAAGGCTTTTTTGTTTTGGTTAAAACCGCCGAAAACATCGATAATCGACTTATAGACACACTTTTGTGTTTTTACAGGTAGGGGCGATTCACGAATCGCCCGTCGTTTTTTACACATATATCGTAGGGGCGATTCACGAATCGCCCTTAAAACGTTAGATTGTTAAACAATCAACGGAACGTTCAAAATAGCCTTTACAATTTTTTTAAAGCGAATCGTTTTTTATTAAACAACGGGACGTCGTATGCGCCGTCCCTTAAAAAATTTGTTTTTTTTTAAATATTGCGGGAGACCAACGGTTTCCCCTACTTTTTTTTACTTCAACATCCTTTTTTTATAATTCGTAAAGAGCGGCGGATTTTAATTTTTCGCTCCTTTTAAATATCGAAAAAAAACAGTTTACAACTTAACAAACATTTTTTATTGTGTTTTTTTGTTTAAAAGTGCATTTTTTAATAAAAATTTGCAAAAACTGTTGACTTATTTTAACAATAAATGTATAATCTTAACGAAAAATATCGCGCGCGCGAATTTCCGCGCTGTTTTTTTGCTTTTTACAGTCCTTTTCACTTTCGGATTGGGATATCCCTTAAACGATAAAAACAAAAATTCGTTTTAAAAGGCAAAACTAAAAACAATACGATTAAGCGCGGGCGGATAATTTATTTTTTGATATTTTTTTGGAGGCTTAAACAATGAAGAAAATGACAATCGACGGAAATACCGCCGCAAGTCATGTGGCGTATGCCTTTTCGGAAGTAGCGGCGATTTACCCGATTACTCCGTCGTCGCCCATGGCAGAAGTCGCAGACGAATGGGCAACCGCCGGCAGAGTAAACATGTTCGGTCAGAAGTTACACCTTGCCGAATTGCAGTCGGAAGCGGGTGCCGCAGGCGCGGTTCACGGATCGCTTTCCGCAGGCGCGCTTACCGTTACCTATACGGCAAGCCAAGGCTTGCTTTTGATGATCCCCAACATGTATAAAATAGCGGGCGAACTTCTGCCCACCGTTTTCCATGTCAGCGCGCGTGCCGTTGCGGGACATGCACTTAACATTTTCGGCGATCATTCCGACGTTATGGCTTGCCGCCAGACCGGTTTTGCTATGCTCGCTTCGGCTTCGGTTCAGGAAGTTATGGATTTGGCGCTCGTTTCTCACTTATCCACTTTAAAATCGAAAGTTCCGTTCCTGCACTTCTTCGACGGTTTCAGAACCAGCCACGAAGTTTCTAAGATAGACGCTATCGAATACGACGAAATGAAAAAACTCGTCGATATGAAAGATATCGAAGATTTTAAATCCCGCGCTTTAAACCCCGAACACCCCGTTCAGAAAGGCACCGCCCAGAACGCGGATATTTATTTCCAGAACAAAGAAGCGGCTAATAAATATTACGACGCCGTTCCCGAAATCGTTCAGAAGATGATGAACAAGGTTTCGAAACTTACCGGAAGAAGCTACCATTTGTTCGATTACGTAGGCGCGCCCGACGCGGACAAAATCATTATCATAATGGGCAGCGGCGCCGATTGCGTTGAAGAAACCATTAACAAACTCAACGCGCAAGGTCATAAATACGGCGTTTTAAAAGTTCGCCTTTACAGACCTTTCTATGCCAAAGCGTTTATAAAGGCTATCCCCAAAACGGTTAAGAAAATCGCCGTTTTAGACAGAACCAAAGAAGCAGGCTCGCTCGGCGAACCCCTTTATCTCGACGTTTGCACCGCTCTTGCCGAAGCCAAAAAGCGCATAACCGTAGTGGGCGGCAGATACGGTCTCGGTTCGAAAGAATTCAACCCGTCGATGGTTCTTTCCGTTTATAAAAACCTCGAACTCGACAAACCCAAGAATCACTTCACCGTTGGTATCTACGACGATATTACCAACACTTCGCTCGACTTTTCCGAAAAATTCGACGCCGCACCCGCAGGCACCGTTTCGTGCAAATTCTACGGGCTTGGTTCTGACGGAACGGTCGGCGCAAACAAGAACTCGATCAAGATCATCGGCGATCACACCGATAAATACGTTCAGGGTTATTTCTTCTACGATTCGAAAAAATCGGGCGGCATAACCGTTTCGCACCTGCGTTTCGGCGACGTTCCCATTCAGTCGTCTTACTTAATCGACGCGGCAGATTTCATCGCTTGCCACAATCCTTCATACGTTACCCGTTACGACATGGTTTCGGATCTGAAAGATGGCGGCAAGTTCCTGCTTAACTGCGCGTGGAGCGACGAAGAATTAAACAAACACCTTCCCGCAAAAATGAAAAACATGCTCGCAAAAAAGCATGCCGAACTTTACGTTATCGACGCGCTTTCTGTTGCGGTTAAAGCGGGCAGCCCCAAATCGCAGAACATGGTATTGCAGGCGGCATTCTTCAAAATTTCCGATATCATACCCTACGATCAAGCCGAAGTTTATATGAAAGAAAAGGTTAAAGTAACCTACGGCAAAAAAGGCGACGCCGTCGTAAAAGCAAACTGCGACGCTATAGACGCGGCTGTTGCAAGTTTAAGAAAAGTTGCCGTTCCCGCCGCGTGGGCTACCTGCACCGACGGCGCTCCCGCTTTAAAGGTTGCCGATAACGACTACTTTAAAAATACTCTTCACCCCATTTTATCGCTCGAAGGAGACAAACTTCCCGCTTCGGTATTCAACCCCGACGGCGTTGTTCCCACCGGTACGACCAAGTTCGAAAAACGCGGCGTTGCGGTTAAACTTCCCGTTTGGGACGCCGAAAAATGTATTCAGTGCAACCACTGCGCGTTCGTTTGCCCTCACGCTTGTCTGCGCCCCGCTCTTAACTCCGCGGGAGCGGAAAAACCCGCTTCTTACACCACAAAAGCCGCTATGGGCTTAAAAGGTTACGAATTCAGAATGCAGGTTTCGCCGCTCGACTGTATGGGCTGCGGAGTTTGCGCCAACGTTTGCCCCGCCAAAGAAAAGGCCATCGAAATGAAACCCTTCGAAGCGGTTTGCTCTACCGAAGAAGTCAACTATAACTACAGCGAAAAACTTCCCGAAGTCGATTGCTCGGCGTTCAAAAAAACCACCGTTAAGGGCAGCCAGTTTAGTAAACCCTTATTCGAATTCTCGGGTGCGTGCGCGGGCTGCGGCGAAACTCCTTACATCAAAGTTATCACCCAACTTTTCGGCGACAGAATGCTTATAAGTAACGCTACCGGCTGCTCGTCGATTTACGGCGGTTCGGCTCCCACCTGCCCCTACACCACCAACGCCGAAGGCAAAGGTCCCGCTTGGGCTAACTCGCTGTTCGAAGACAACGCCGAACACGGTTACGGATTTTACCTCGCTTATGCCGCTCGCCGCGAAAAACTCGCTTCTTCTATCGAAAAAGCGCTTGAACTCGGCGCTAAGGGCAAAATCAAAAAAGCGTTTGCCGAATGGCTCGAAAACAGATCCGACGCGCAAATCACCAAAGATACCGCCAAAGTTATCGGCGAAGAAATTTCTTCGGCTATCAAAAATTCGCGCGGCGAACTTAAACTCGCTCTTAAAGAAATCGAAGGCGAACAAGACTGCCTTATCAAAAAATCAATTTGGATTATAGGCGGCGACGGTTGGGCTTACGATATCGGTTACGGCGGATTAGACCACGTTCTCGCGCAGGACGTAGACGTAAACGTTCTCGTTTTAGATACCGAAGTTTACTCGAATACCGGCGGACAGGCTTCTAAATCGACTCCGACCGGCTCGGTTGCAAAATTCGCTGCCGGCGGCAAGAGAGTTAAAAAGAAAGACCTTGGCATGATGGCTATGAGTTACGGCTACGTTTACGTTGCTCAATGCTCGATGGGCGCAAACAAACAGCAGTTCCTTAACGCAATAACCGAAGCCGAAAGTTACAACGGCCCGTCGCTCGTTATCTGCTACGCTCCCTGCATCAACCACGGTATCAACATGACCAACTCGCAAGCCGAAGAAAAGAAAGCGGTAGACTGCGGTTACTGGCACCTTTACAGATACAATCCCGCCGTTACCGAAGGCAATCCCTTCACTTTAGACAGCAAAGATCCCGTTGAAAGTTATCAGGACTTCTTAATGGGCGAAACCAGATATACTTCGCTTAAAAAATCACAGCCCGAACTCGCTGCGAAACTCTTTGAAAAAGCCGAAGAAGAAAACGCGGCTCGTCTTGCGAAATATAAAAACCTTGCTAAAAAAGACTGATTTAAGCGTTTAAAATAATCTTTTAAAGTTTAATTATCTTTTAAAAGCAAAAAAAGCCCCCTGCGGAATCAAAACTCCGCAGGAGGGCTTTTCTACTGAAAGATTTTAATAAAATACATAAAGTTTTTCAGTAGCAGTGAAAGATTTTGATAAAATGCGTGAAATCTTTCGGTAGAAAATTTTCAATAAAAAAAACCGCTCTTTATAAAATTATACTTAAATAATTTATATTAAGCGATTATTTTTTTATTTTTTCTTTTAAAGCGGTTTTTTAATAATTTGTTTATATTCGCGCGGATATTTTTCGGGCGTTTTTTCTTTCTTTTTAATAATTATAACGGCGCGTTCGTTTTTATTTTCGTCTTTTTCGCAGACTATATTATTTTCGGCGTTTTCTTTTTCATCGCCGTTTAAAACGTATTTTTTTATATCCGTTATTTCGCAATTTAAAGTTTTTAAAGCCGTTTTTGCTTCGTTTATTTCGCTTAACGAATAGTTTTTATATAAAACGAGTTTTCCGCCGACTTTTAAAAACGGAACCGTAAATTCCAAAAGTTCGTTAAGCCGCGCTACGGCTCTGGCGGTTACTATATCGAATTTTTCGCGGTAATTTTCGCTTTTTGCCAAAACTTCGGCGCGCCCCTGTAACACAAAAAAATTATTAAAATTAAGTTTTTCGCCCGCCGCGCGTAAAAAAGCACACTTTTTACCCGTTGCTTCTATCAAAGTAAAATTTAAACTTTCGTTGTTTATTTTCTGCGGAATCGACGGAAAGCCCGCACCCGAGCCTACTTCCAAAACGCGGGAGTTATCCACAAAAAATTCGGCGCCTATTAAACTGTCGGCAAAGTGTTTTAAATACACGCCTTTTTCGCTTTTTATGGCGGTTAAATTATATTTTTCGTTTTCTTCGGTTAAAAACTTATAAAAACAGGCAAATTTTTCAAGTTTTTCGCCGCTTAATTTAATTCCGTTGTTTAAAAATATATCGTTCATAATTTTTATATTATCATAAAAAAAACAAATTTTCAAGTTAAAGTTATTCACATTTAAACAAAACGTAAACATTTTCTGCACGTTAACGATGTGGATAACTTGTTTACATAACTTTAAAACTTCGAGTAGTTTAAAAAAAATTAGATTAAAAGGTTTTTAAAAAGCGTCATAAATTTTTATCGCGCTCATTTTTATTTGATTTTTTTATTTAAATAATATATAATCTATATATACATGCTATCGTGCGGCTATTTCGTGCTTGCGGATATTTTTTCTTATATTTTAAATTTTAAAAAAAGTTATCCACTAAAATGCGTTTATAAACACATTAAAAACATTTTTTAAACAGCGTTATGCACATTAACTTCGCGTTAAAATTCCGCTTAAAAAGCAAGATTTTTAAGATTTACACAATTCAACCGCACCCTACTATAAATTCTACTGTAAAATAAAAAAATAAATTCATCGGAGCCGCAAAAAATGAAAACCGTAGTAAAAGCCATCGATCTTTCGAACGCAGTTTTAAAAGTAGTTAAAGCGGTAAGCACAAAAGGGCAGAATCAGGCGCTTGAATGCATTAAACTTTTATGCAAAGGCGATAACCTTACCTTAACCGCTACTGATACCGAAATAGCCATAGAAAAAACAATTAAAGCAGAAACTTTTCAGGAAGGGGTTACTTTGGTTCCCGGCAAGTTGTTTGCCGATTTTATTAAAAAATTAGAAGAAGAAGACGATCTCGAATTATATAAAGAAGGCGAAATGTTAAAAATTACTTACAGTTCGTCGGAAGGATATATTCAAACGCTCGATCCCGAAGATTTTCCGATTATAAACAAAGAAATAAACGAAAATTCGTTTACTCTTTTGCAAAAAGACCTTAAATCGCTGGTTAATAAAACCGCGTTTTCGTGCTTGCAAGATGACAGCAGACCTATTTTAAAAGGATGCTATTTAGAAGAAGAAGAAGGAAAACTTACTTGCGTTGCTCTTGACGGATTCAGAATGGCGGTTTGCAAAAAGCCCGTTTTAGAAGTTCACGGAAAAATTAAAGCTGTCGTTCCGTCGCGCGCGCTCGGCGAAATAGTTCGCCTTTGCGAAAAAGAAGACGAGCCTGTTACAGTTGTTATTCAGGATAAAACTTTACTCGTTGAAGTTGACAGCACCACCTTTACGGCAAGGCTTTTAGACGGCGAATACGTTAATTATAAACAAATTATACCAAAAGAATTTATAACCGAATTCAAAGCCAACCGCGTTATGTTCGAAAACGCTATCGAACGCGCCGCTATAGTTGCAAGGGTTATGAAAAACCTTGTTAAACTCGACGTTAAAGAAAATTCGGTAAACATTTCTTCTAATTCAGAAAAAGGAAACGTAAGCGAAAACGTTATAATTAACTTAAGCGGAAAAGATATTATAATAGCTTTCAACAGCAAATATCTGCTCGATTGTCTGCACGCGATCGACGACGACTTTATTAAAGTTTCGCTTAACACGCCGATTTCGCCCTGTATAATAAGGCCGAACAGCGAAAACGATTCGCTTTATCTGGTTCTTCCGATAAGAATTAACAACTAAAAAGCGAAAAAAAGGATATTTATATAAAATTTATATGAATGTATCCGTTTTTAAGCATAAACGAGGCTAAAAAATACTTTTAAAAACCTTTTAACCTTTAAAATAATTGACAAACGATAACAAAATAAATAAAATTATATTGTTTATACAAAAAACAATATTTCAGGAGATACAAAAATGAAAAGAACTTATCAACCCAAGAAAAGACAGAGAAGCAAAGTTCACGGCTTCAGAAAAAGAATGGCTACTAAAGACGGAAGAAACGTTTTAAAACGTCGTCGCGCTAAAGGTCGCCATAAACTTTCGGCTTAATTTTAAGCGATTTAGTTTGATAGTTTAGTTTAATCAAATTGGACTTAAGATTAAAAAAACAAAGCGACTTCGATTTCGTTTTTAAAAAAGGAAAAAAATGCTACGGAAAATCTATGCTTATGGTCTACGTTAAATCGCGCGATACCAAGATAGGTTTTTCCGTAAGCAAAAAAAACGGCGGCGCAGTTGTTCGCAACCGCATTAAAAGATATTTTCGGGCGGCTTTCAACGAATATAAAAATTACCTTATAGGCGATTATTATATCGTTTTTGTTCCTAAAAAAAGCGATGAATATTCGTTTTTTGCTTTTAAAGAAGATATCTCGTTTCTTTTAAAAAAGGAAAAGCTTATCGATGGTTAATCGCTTTTTTATTAAAATTTTAAAATTTTATAAAAAATACGTTTCTAAAGGCTTAAATACCGGCTGCATTTTTACGCCTACTTGTAGCGAATACGCTATGGACGCGCTTGAAAAATACGGTTTTTTTTCGGCCTTTACTTTAATTTTATTTAGAATTTTGCGCTGCAATTCTTTATCTAAAGGCGGGTTCGACCCCGTTCCGGATAATCCTAAAACCAAAAAATGGCTTTACTGACCTAAAAAAGGTTTAAAATGCCCTTTTTTGGAATTTTCGCGTTTAAAAATTTTTTTTATTTTAATTTTACGTTATTTTTCAAAAACGCGGCGCGCTTTTCAGGAGAAAAATGAACTTATTTTCTGCCCTTTCGGCACAAATTTCCATCTTCGGAACCATCGAAAACGTAATAGCGCTCGACTGGCTGGGCAATATTATCAAATGGCTTATCGAAGGTTGTAACTCGATTGGCGTAGGCATAATAATTTTTACGCTTATCTTAAAGCTTATTACCCTGCCGTTCGACATTATTTCGCGCGTGTCTACCAAGAAAAACGCGATAAAAATGGAGAAAATGCGCCCCGAACTTGAAAAACTGCAAAAACAATACGCAAATAATAAAGAACTGTATCAGCGTAAAATTCAGGAACTTTACAAAACCAACGGATACAGCGCTTTTTCGGCATGCCTTCCGTCGCTTTTAACCATGATAATTTTCATAGTGGTTATAGGGCAGTTTTCTACCTATTCGAACTATGCTAACTTCGGCGTTTTATGTAAAATGGCGGAAACTTATTCGGAAACCATCGAAAATTACGACGAAGTAAACGGAACCGACCTTATTTACGAAAAAACCGTCGCGCTTAAAGACGATAACGGAAACGTTATAAAAGACGAAGAGGGAAATGAAAAAACAACCGTCGAATATTATATAAATATTTCTGAAGTTGTAAAAAGCGACGCCGGAGTATTGGCAAAATTCGGCTTTACCGAAACCAAAAACGACGGATATAACGCGGTTTATACGCTTAACGGAACCACGAGCGAAAATATCAGAAAAATCGTTTCTGAAATGATAAATTTAGAAACCGATAAAGATCTCGGCGAAAAAGAAAAAGCCGCCCGCGCCTTATCCGGTTATAACGTAGGTCTTAAAAATCCCGAAACCCCTTACGAAAAAACCGTTCACGTTATTTACGATAAAGATTCTGACACTTACTCGTTTGCAAACGACGCTTTTAAAGACGGCGAAGGCAACAATAAAACCGACGAGAAAATAACGAGCGAACTTTGCACCGCAGTTGCCGAATTTTATGCGCATAAATACTTCGATTCGACCGTAAGGGAAGCCGCGCGCGAAGCGTCGGCAAGCGTTTTCAGAAACACCGATCTGCGCTTTTTGTGGGTAAAAAACATTTGGGCTCAAGACCTTCCGTGGGCGCACCCCGTAAGGGCTACGTTCAAAGAATACGGCTTTACCATAAGTTCGAACTGCTTTACTTCGTGCTCGGCAAACTGCAGCGGCAAAAACAACACCGTCGATTCGATGAGCGAAGAAGTTTACAGCGAAATCACCTATAATCTCGAAAAAGAAAAATCCGAACCCAACGGTTATTTGATTTTGGTTTTGTTATCTATCGGCACTATGCTTTTATCGCAGATTTTAATGCAGAAGGTAAACAAAACGCAAATGGAACTTTCGTCGGTCGACGGAGCGGACGGCACGGCGGCTCAAAGCCAGAAAATGATGACGTGGATGATGCCGATTATGTTCGGTTTCTTCTCGTTTATGTATACGGCGTCGTTCTCGATATACATTATAATAAGCTCGGTTATAAGCACCGGTTCTACCCTTTTGATTAACTTTTTTGTTGAAAAGCGTTTTGAAAAAAAGGCGGCAAAAGAAGCCGAAGAATTAGATCTTAAACGTTTGGGCAAAGCGTATAAGCATATCGAAGAAAAAAACAAAAAAAATAAAAAGTAATAAACTGCGCTTTAAACGCGCTTTTAAGGAGTAATATATGGATAGCATCGAAGTATGCGGCAAAACCGTAGACGAAGCGGTTTTAGAAGGGCTTGAAAAACTTGGAATTAACAAAGACGAAGCCGAAATCGAAATTTTAGAAGAGCCGCAAAGTAAGGGGTTGATTTTTAAAAAGACCACTTTGGCAAAGGTAAAAATTACTAAAAAGAAATCGGACAGCGCGCGTGCGGTCGAATTTTTAGACGGACTTTTCGACCTTATCAAAGTTCACGCAACCACCGAAGTAACCCGCGACGACGACAAAATCTGCATAAATTTGGTCGCTTCGAATTCGTCGTTTTTAATAGGTTATCGCGGCGAAGTGTTAGATGCGCTTCAGTGCCTTGCGGGTGCGGTTGCAAACATCGGTCGCGAAGAATATAAGCGCGTGGTCGTAGATTGCGAGCAATACCGCGAAAAACGCGAAAACACGCTTAATTCGCTTGCTTTAAAACTTGCCGATAAAGCGGTTGTAACGGGCAGAAAAGTAAATTTAGAGCCGATGAACCCCTTTGAAAGAAGAATTATTCACACCGCCCTTTCTTCGCGCGACGACGTTAAAACCGAATCGGAAGGCAAAGAACCCAACCGTTATATCGTTATAATTCCTAACGATTTGCGCGACGACAGACCTATTTCGGCAGAACGCCGCAGCGGCGGTAGAACCGACCGCGGATTCAAACCCTACGATAAGGACAAAAACGGTTTTGAACGCCATGGAGGAAAAGAACGCGGAGGCTATCGCAGCGGCGGTAGAACCGACCGTAACGACCGCAGAAGCGGCTATCGCGGCGAAAAACGCAACAGCGGTATGTACGGCAAACCCAAGGATAAAAGTAACGTTACTTCGTTCGGAACTTTTATAGGCAACAGCAACCGTAACGACTGAAAATAAAAAAATTTAAACGGAGCGCGAAATCGTTCCGTTTTTTTATAAGAGATTCCAATTATTATCGCTAACAATTTTTGCGGAGAAGAAATCGCCGCTTAAACGCTTCGAAAAAACCGAAAAAAATTATAAAAAAGAGATAAAAGGGAAAAAAAATGAAAAATTGCTTTGCAAAACTGCCCGAAAACTATAAACTCGTTTACGAAATAAACGCAAAAAACAAAAAAACGGGAATTATAATGAACCTTGTTGCCGCCCTGCCCGCAATTTTGTTCGCAGTAATAGCGCTTTTAACCAAAGATTTAAGCGAAGTTCCCGCGGTTTCGTCGAAAGACCTTATTCTTGCAGGGGTAAAACTTATCTGTTTTGCCATTTCGATGCTTGCGTATATAATTTTGCACGAACTTACGCACGGCGCGGCGTATAAAATTTTAACGGGAGCAAAACTTAAATTCGGGCTTTCGTGGAGTTGCGCGTTCTGCGGCGTTCCCGAAGTTTACGTTAATAAAAAAACAGCGCTTATCGCCCTTTCGGCTCCGCTTATACTTTTCGGCATAGTTTTTGCCGCTTTAAGCGTGCTTTTCTGGTTTTTCGATCCTCTTTTATACATATTTGCGATGATATTGCTCGGTCTGCATTTAGGCGGTTGTTCGGGCGATATTTATATGATATATCTGTTGTGCTTCAAATATAATTCGCCGAGCCTTTTGCTTAACGACGACGGACCTTCGCAACGCATTTTTTACCCCGACGAAAAATATATAAAACCCGACGGCGAAAAAGAGAATAAAAACGAACAACCCGTTCGTGTTATAGGAATTTTCGGCGAAGGAGTAAACAAAAACGAAATTAAAAAATCGGAAAATGCGGCGGAAAAATCGGCAACTATAGAAGAAACTCCCGAAAACAAGTAAAAACTCCGCTGTTTTCATTCGTGGCACGCGATAACGAAAGCAACTTTGCCGTCTCTTAATCGAGAAAATCGGGACGAGAGAACGAAAGCAAAACACAACAGAAAACAAAAAAAATAACAATAAAAAAAGCATCAAAAAAACAGAGCTCGAAAAAAACGGACTCTGTTTTTCGTATTTTTTAATTTAATTATATGCGCCGTTTACTATTTCTTTTTGGCGTGGCGAACCATTTCGGTAAAGCCGTTGAACACGGGAATGGTTAAAAATACGAGCCAGCCGGGGTGCCATAAGTTCCAGCCGAACCCTAAAACCAGAAACGCCGCTACGCATAAAAGCGGATATAACGCGTGCAAAAACGCGGGGAACGATTTGCTCGACAAAATGGTGTAATAAATGGGAATCGTTAAAAAGATAAGCCAGCCGGGGTGCCACAAATTCCACACAAAGCCCATAAGCAGATAAAGTGCCAGAACGAATATGGGAAAAGGGAATCCGCGAAGCCCGTGTTGCAAAATGCCCACCACCATAGGAACGAGCAGGAATATTATCCAGCCGGGGTGCCACAAACCCCAGATGCAGCCAAGGCAAAGGTATAACAAAATGCAAAACGAAGCGCACGGAAAATATTCCCAGGCATTTTTGTCTTTTTTAAAAACAAAAAAGTGCTTGTCTTTTTCGCCGTCTTTTTTATAGGGGTTCTGATAAAATTTTTCGTCGCCGTCGGTTCCGTCGTCGTTCGTCGCAGCCGAATCGTCGCATTTGCGATAGGTTCCGTCTTCGCCGACTTCACAGCGGACTTTTTTGCCGTTAATTTCGACGTAAACGTATTTTTTGTCGTCTTCCATAGCTTTTCTCCTTGTATAAATTTCGGGCTTTTGCGGCATATTTAAAGCGTTTAAACAAGCGAAAATTACTTGTTAAGTTAGATACTTTAAAACCGCCCGCGCCCGATAAAATCAGTTTATAATATTTAAATTTTTACAGATTATTCTTTTTAATTATTCGCTTAATTCTTTAATCGCCCTGAAATAGGTTCGGCACAAAAACTCGATGCATTTTATGCTGATAAATTCGTTGGGTTGGTGAATGCGGGCGTCTTCGCCTTTCATTTCGGGGCCGAACGCCGCGCCGAGCGGCAGAGCGCGCGCATAAGTGCCGCCGCCTATCGCTTTGGGCGTTTCGTTTTCGCCCGATTCTTCGTTGTAAATATTTAAAAGCGTTTTAATTAAAAAACTGTTTCTGTCGTTAAAAAGCGGCAGTTGGTGTTTTGCTTTTTCTTTGTCGTATTTCCCTATTTTGTCGGCGGCTTCGGTGATGAAAGTCGGCGGCAAAGTCGCGGGGTATCTGAAATCGACCGAAATGCGCATTTTTCCGTTTTCGGCGCGCAGAATATCGGGCGACATAGTTAAAAATCCCGTTTCGTCGCTTACTTTTTTAAGCCCTAAACAATCGGCAAACAAAAAGTCGTAAACCTTTTTGTCCAAAAGATTCATATCCGCAAGATACGCTATAAGCGGCGCGATTGCGTTTTTGCCTTTTTCGGGAGTGGATCCGTGCGCCGCAAGCCCCGTGCTTTCGATTTTTTCACCGTTTAATTTAAGCCCGTGCTTTTTTAAAAGTTCGTCGTTTACGGGCGCTATGCAATAGGCGTAATCGCAAACCACGTTTACCATTTCGCCGCCTTCGGCAATTTTTATTTTATCCGAACAATCGAACTCGAAAGTGGGCGCGAATATGCCTTTTTCGGCGTATAGCACGGGGAAATCTCCGTCGGGAGAAAAACCGAAATCGGGCATTTTTGCCACTTTTTTATAATGTTCCATACAAGCCCAGCCCGTTTCTTCGTTGCAGCCCAAAATAAGTTTTACGGTGTGGCGGGGGGTAAAGCCGCTGTCTTTAAGCGCTTTCATCATATAAAGAGAAACCACGGCGGGGCCTTTGTCGTCGGTTGCGCCGCGCGCGTAAATTCTGCCGTCGCGTTCTTCGGGAGTGAAAGGATCGCTTTCCCAGTCTGAAAGTCTGCCGGGTTTAACCACGTCGAGATGGCACAAAACACCCAAAGTTTTGGCGTTTTTTCCGTCTTCGGTGCCTTCCCACACTATTTCGCCGACGTAGTTGTCGTAGTTTACTGCCTTAAATCCGAAACTTTTGCCAAGGCTTAACATATAGTCGAGCGCTTTTGCAACTTCTTCGCCGAACGGCATGTTACCGACGGGGGCTTCTTGCACGCTTTTAAACGAGCAAACTTTTTTAATCGAATCTTTAACGTCGTTTAAATAAAGTTCGGCAACGTTTTCGGCGCAGAAATTTTTTGATTTTTTTGCGTTTAAATCGTTCATAAAAACTCTCTTTTTGTTTTAAAATCGAAAATTTATCCGCGTTTTGCGGGCAAATCTTTATAAATTCGTTAAAAACATTATACACTTTTTTTTAAATATGGTAAAATGTATTAAACGCTATTTTTAAAATTTCGGGGGGTAATGTGGAAACGCCGGTTGATAAAAACGACCTGCATAAGGGGCACAGAGAACGACAAACGGAAAAAATTTTGCAAAAAAGCAAACTTTCTAACCACGAAATTCTTGAAATTTTGCTTTTTTATGCGATTCCGCGCAAAGACGTAAACGAACTTGCGCACTCGCTGTTAAATTCGTTCGGTAGTTTGAAAAGGGTTTTCGAAGCCGACGCCGAAATGCTTAAAAGCGTTAAGGGCGTGGGCGACCGCACCGCCGCTTTTTTAATTGCCATAGGCAGGTGCATCGATATTTGCGCGCGCGAAAACGAGCCGTTGCCGCAAAGATTTTCATACGACGAATTTAAACCGTCGCTTATTGCCGCGTTCAAACCTTTTTCAGAAGAAAAATTCGTGGCTTTTTATCTCGATATGAAAGGCAAAATTCTGCTTAGAAAAATATTTTCGAACCACTCGCCCGCTTACGTCGAAATAAAAACCGACGAACTTTTAAAGGGCGTGTTCAGCGTTGGCGCTTCGGCTGTTGTCGTTTGCCATAACCATTTGTCGGGCGATCCAAACCCGTCGTATTCGGACGACCGTGCGACCGCCGCTATTTGCGGTTCGCTTTTATCCACCGGCGTTCGGCTTGCCGACCACATTATAGTCGCGGGAGAAAACACGTTCAGTTACCGCGCGTCGGGCAGACTCGATAAAATCGACGCCCGTATTCAGGAAAGTTTAAGCAACGTTTTTTAAATTAAAAATGGTTTGATTTTTAATAAAAACCCGCCTATAAGCCCGTTATCGGCACTTTCGCGCGGGTTTGCACCTGATAAAAAAATACAAAAACAAATTCACGATTAAATAAAATTAAGAGCGAAAGGCATTAAAATTCTGCAAAACAAACCACGGATTTTAATCGCGCTCGGGAGAAAACAATGGAAAAAGTAAGAACGAGATTTGCCCCCAGTCCTACGGGGTTTATGCACCTTGGCGGGCTTAGAACCGCGCTTTATTCGTATTTGTTTGCCAAACAACACGGCGGCGATTTTATTCTGCGAATCGAAGACACCGACCAGGAACGATTCGTCGAAGGCGCGATAGACGTTATTTATTCGTCGCTTAAAGAATCGGGCATTACCTACGACGAAGGGCCCGACGTGGGCGGCAATTACGGCCCATACGTTCAGAGCGAACGTAAGCCCATATATATTGAATACGCAAAAAAACTTATTGAGCTGGGCGGCGCGTATTATTGTTTCTGCACCAAAGAACGCCTTGAAAGTTTAACCGACGAAAACGGCAACCGCAAATACGATAAACACTGTTTGCACCTTTCGAAAGAAGAAGTAGAAGCGCGTTTGAAAGCGGGCGAACCTTACGTTATCCGCCAGAATATTCCGCTCGAAGGCAAATCGAGTTACGACGATTTGGTTTACGGCACGATTACCGTAGACTATTCGGAACTTGAAGACAACGTGCTTATAAAGTCAGACGGAATGCCCACTTATAACTTCGCAAACGTTATCGACGACCACCTTATGGGTATAACGCACGTTATTCGCGGCACCGAATATCTGTCGTCTACCCCCAAATATAACCTTATGTATGACGCATTCGGTTGGGAACGCCCCAAATACATTCACCTGCCCACCATTATGAAAGACGCCACACGCAAACTTTCGAAGCGTTACGGCGACGCCAATTTCGACGATTTCGTAAACAAAGGTTATCTGCCCGAGGCAATCGTAAACTACGTTGCTCTGCTCGGCTGGAGCCCCAAAGAAAACATCGAAAAAATGAGTATGCAGCAGATGATCGAACTTTTCTCTCTCGACGGCGTTTCGAAGTCGCCTTCGATTTTCGACGACGCCAAACTGCGCTGGCTTAACGGCGAATATCTTAAAGAAATGCCCGATGATAAGTTTGCCGCTCTTTCAGAACCGTTCTTTAAAAAGTCGAAAGTTTACGGCAAATACGACCTTAAAAAACTCGCCGCGCTTATGAAACCGCGCGTTGAGATTATGAGCGAAATTCCCGACAAAATCAACTTTTTAGAAGAGTTTGAAAAGTATGACACCGAACTTTTCGTTCATAAAAAAATGAAAACCGACAAAGAACTTGCAAAGCAGGTTTTGCCGATGATTAAAGAAGTTCTTGAAAAAATTCCCGCCGAAAACTATACGCACGATATTCTGCACGACGCGCTTATAGGGCTTGCCGCCGAAAAAGGGCTTAAAAACGGACAGGTTTTGTGGACCGCGCGCGTTGCCTTAACCGGCAAAGACGTAACCCCCGGCGGCGCTATCGAAATGGCAGAAATTTTAGGCAAAGACGAAAGCCTTCGCCGCATAACCTTCTCGCAAAACCTTTTGGAAGAATAAAAATTTTTAAAATTTAATAAAAAACCGAAAAACAGGATAACGACGAAACAAAAAAAACAGAAATAAAAACAGTAAAAAAAACGAAAAAAGCCGCCGCCTAAATTAAAGCGACGGTTTTTTGTTTATAAAATTTTAACAAAAACAAGTTTTTATTTTAAAAGTCAATCTGATTTAATTAAAAAATCAGGCTAATTTTAAATTTTCTGCAAAAAATGCCTTGCCGAAGAGAAATTCCGACGGCTTTATATACAATTAGTTTATCGCATGCGTTGTAAAAAACAGGACGATATATCATCTAAATAGTTGATGTATCATCCTATTTTTGATATAATTTGATAAAACCTTAAAAAGAAGAAAAAGAAAAATGAGATGCTTGTTACATAAAAAAACTATAAAAAGGCGCATAAAAGAGCCGTGAAAAACGAGTGCGGAAAAGATATAAGGCTATGCCGAGCGGGTGGCTCCTAAATAGCGCGACGAAATAAAGCCGTTTATTCCGTCGGAAATAACTTTTGCCATGGCGTAAACGTTTGAAACTTTAGCGTATCCGAGCATGGCAAGGTTGCACTTCGAGCGTTCGCTTATAACCCCTATCACGCTTACGTCGCCTATCGGCGGCAGATTTTTGCTTACTCCAAGCCCCGGACGAATGCTTCGGGGCAATATTTTTATGCTGCCTACGTCTTCTTTTTTGCCTACGGCTGCGTCGATTACCACCACCCTGCTCAGCGGGTGCGCTCGCTTTATATATGCGGCGATATAAGGCACGTCGCGGGCGGTTATCGTGCAATTAAGGTTTCCGTAGCAAAACACGCCCGAAGCGGTTTTATGAACCAAACTGCCTGCCATCGGGGCAAGGCTGTCGCCTACGTTCGCGTCGGTGCCGATAAAAACGAAAGCCACGTTTTCATACCCTTTGCACATGTTAAGCAAAAAGTCTTTTATCGCTTCGCTTGCAAATTCGCTTGCGTGATGAATACAAATATCGTTCATAGCCTTAATTATTGCCAAAACAAGGCGGTTTATTCGCTTAAATAAAAGTTTGTTGAAATTATTTCTTTACTGTCTATTTACCGGCTGCCCTTTACCGGTTGCCCTTTGCCGTTTTACCTTTGTTGCCGATAAATTTTTTGCTGTGAGTTCGGGTTTTTCGTTCGCTTGTTCAGTCGTTGCTCCGTCGCTTGCTTATTAGGTTGTTTAGGTTGTTCGAGGCGTTTGTTTTTCGATTGGTTGTTTGCTCTGCAAAGCGAATAAAGTCGTTTTTTAACCGACATTCGTTTTCATAGCGTTTTTTTTACGAAAATTTATTGCAAAAAATTTTTTTGTATGCTAAAATTGACTTACCTTTTAAGGGATAACAAGGTTGTTTGCGGCAATAACGTAAAACGCCGACCGAATATGTTTAAAAAAACGTGATTTAAAAAGGCGGCGAAAGGTTGACGAAAAAAATCGTTAACCGAAAATAACAAATAACAAACGACAAAAAACGAAAACAACGAAACGGTAACGAAACGTAATTTTTTACCACGAATTTTAAACCGACGAAAAGGAGATGATTTTATGATTTTAAGTTGCGTTTGCGCGGCAGACGCAAATTTGGGGCTTTACGCCGACCTTGCGTGTGCGGGAATTTTGCTTATATTTTTCATCGTGGGGCTTGTCCGCGGGTTTATAAGCCAGTTTTTCGGGCTGATAGGCTCGATTGCGGCGTTTATTCTGGCAAGTTTGCTGTGCGGCGTGGTGGTTCGGTTTTTAAACGGCACGTTCGGCGTGATAGATAAACTTGCCGCAACGATTTCATCGGGGCTGGGAACCGCCGAATGGCTTAAACTTTCGATAAACGAAGAAACCATCCGCAACGCCTGCACGCAGATGTCTCTGCCCGAATTTATCGCAGATTTCGTGGTGAAACAAGCGGTAAACGCCGGCGGGGCTTATGCAAATCTCGGCGAGTATATCTCGGCTGCCCTTGCAAATCTTATTGTAAGCGGCATAACCTATATCGTTTTGTATCTGGTGTTAAAACTTTTAATATTCCTGCTCAAAAAATTACTCGAAAAACTCGTAAGTTTGCCGGGGCTTAACGCTATCAACCGTATTTTGGGTTGTCTGCTGGGGCTTTTGAAGGGTTTAATAGCCGTGTACGTGCTGCTTTTCTTTATTTCGATCGTTCCCGCCGGCGAAAGCGAAAACTTTATTACAAGCGTTAAAACAGCCGTAGAACAATCGAAAATTACCGCCTTTTTAGCTGAAAAGAACTTGTTTGCCCTGCTTGTTTCGTGGGTTGCCGCAAAAATCGGGCTTGCAGGCTAACGGCTTTTAATTGAAAAACAAACGTAAAAAACGAATTAAATAAACAAATTAACGTGAAAAACTAATCAGATAAACGAATTTTATAAAACGATTACCCCGCCTGCAAACGGAATACGTTTTGCAGGCGGGTTTTTTGTTTACACTAACGTTGTTTACACTAACGTTATTAAAGCAAGGCAAACGTAGTCGTTATTGTGGCGAAACGGTTTAAAGATATTTAAAAAAAGGTGAAACAGTTTCACAAAAGCAAATAAAAATACGGCAAAAAATATTGTTTAACGTTTAAAATCCCGCTTTAAATGCGTGATTTTTTAATTATAATAGGCGCAAAGAAAAATGTTTCACGAAAAATTAAGAAAAAAACATGGGGGTAAAAAAATCGGAGTAAAAAATATACAGGTTTTTCACGTTTTAAAAACATAAAATTCGGCATAAAATATAGTTTTTTTAAATTTACGGAAAGGTTTTAAAAAATCTGCCACAAAAAAATGTTTCACAAACAAGTTTGTGTGACACATTGAAAAACATCGGGTTTCACGTGAAACACGTTAGCGCTAACATTTTTAAAAACGAAAAAATTTGCAAAAATGAAAAAATATAAAGAAAAAAATAAAAATTTTATTGTCGTTCGGCGATTGATTCGTTTCGGCGGGGGCGTTTAATAAAAGATCGTTAATATCTCGTTGTTTTTCGTTGGCTATGGTAAGTTTTGCGAAAATAACGGGCTGCAATTTAGCAAAAAACGCGACGGCTTATTTAAAAACGTAATTCGATTTTCTTTTAAATAATAAAGTTGTCGGCTATATTATTTGAGTCGATAAAAAAGCAATCTTTGACACGTATGATATAATCCCTTACCCTGCGTCAAAAAATCGTTTATGATGATTGCTATTTATATATTGTTGTTAAATCGGAAGATATAAGACGTTTTATATAAATGGTTGTTTATAACGATATGAACGAGATAAATAAAAATATTATATTTTATAAAAATTTAGATGCAAAAAACAAAAACGATACCGCAAATGCGCCCATTAAAAACGTTTTGGGTTTGTATAGCGCGTTTAAAATGAAACAATCTGCCTTGCTAAAACTATGAAAACAAACAAAAAAAAGAAAAACGTGATGAAATTAACGCAGTAAAAATTCGCGTACTTTTGCGTATGTTTTACTATAAAACGCAAAAACTAAAAGCGCATTATTATAATATATGCGCTATATAGTAACGCGATAGGGCGAAATGCGTTAAAAAAACATTGAGGCAAAATCATCGCGTTTTGTATAAAACTGTCGCCAAAAAAAAAGATTAAATAACGTTGTTTAAAAATTTTAATACATTCGTATAAAATTTTTATCGCTGCCTACAAAAAAACATTTTATTCGGTTAAAGGCGGTTGTTTAGAAGAGAAAATTAACGTCATTGTCGATCTTTTAGCAAGAATAATGCGTGTTCGGCATCTGGTTTTTAAATGATTAAAAGTAATTTTAATGATGAAACGTTAAAATCTTTTTAAATTTTGAAAATCGGTAATCAAAAAGTCTTTTTTTGGTAAAAAATGTCGTTTTGTTTGAATTTTGCCGGTTTAACCGGCAGTATTACCCCTGCTCTGATTCTTTTGGTACATGCTTTAATTTATTCAAGAAACACCAGAGTATTGCGAATAAATATACAAATATGCAAAACGCAACGAAAAAAACAATGGTATCGTAAAAAATAAGCCATTCTGTCTCATTGCGTTTAAAAAGCAGCGGTTTGATTATGGTTTTTTGCAGTTTGTTTAGTATGAAAAAATGAATAAAGAAATCGTTTTGCACACGTTATTTTTAGCCGTTTGTGGCAAAATGCGCCATTTTTATAAAAATAAGCGCATTTAACGCAAAAAAGATTATGCACCTTTATAAATTGTGTGGTGCAAAATATGAAAAAAATCATGGTTTCACGTGAAACATGGTTTTATGTTTAGGTTAAAAACATGTTAGCGATAAAAATATTTTTAGATGTATTTGTTGTTTTTAAATTTGCTGATTGTTGTAGTGTTATGTGATTTAATTTTTTCTAAATCTTAACTTCCCTATTCCGAGTTGTTGTTGGCTTTCTGCCGTTAAAATTTTATTTAAAAAAACTACAAATCATAATAGAATTACTATGGGTTTATGTGAAAAAAATTTAACCTATTCTGCCTCATTACGTTTTTGTTTTTTTAAAATATGTTTTTTCTACTCGGCTAATATGTGTGATTTTTAAATTGAAGATAATATAATTCTTTTCGGTCGTTAATAGCTTCTAATATAGTTTCATTGTAAATAAATTGATAAAGAACAAATTTTTTTTCGAGTTTTGTAAATTTGCAAAAAGAAGCCGACGAAAAAAGGTTAATTATGACGAAATTAAGCGGATTTTTAGTCGGAAAAAAATGAAGTCATTCTGTCTGATTGTGTTTTAAAAATGATTAAAATCAACAAGTTTTAATAATAAAGCGAATGAAGATTGCGGTGTAGAATGATAGAATATGAGATCTGCTCGGAGTAGTCGGTTTTGTTATTGGAGACGAAAAAAACATATAATATAATGGCAAAACGGACGAAATAAGACAGAAAGCGTGTTTAAATTTTTAATAAAAACTTGGCGTATTCTGTTTAAAATCATAATTTATATTGGCTGATCGCCAAAGTAGGCGGGTAAACGTCCGGCGTATTTCGATACGTCGTTTATAATATCGAAAAAACGGCTGATTTTAGTAAATTCAATAAGGACGGGAGTGTGGCGGTTTTTGCTGTTTGCTGAAAATGTCTAAATTAAGAGAAAAAACGTCTGCCAAAAACATAAAAAAGATAGTTATTGTTAAGATTTTGCGTATTATAACGCAAAAAATATCTTTTTACATTAAAAAATGACAAAAAACGACGTGCATCGACAGATAAATTGTGGTAGAATAAAAAATCAGGTTGATTAGTAATTCGTTAAAATGCCAAAAAACGATATTATTAAAAATCATAAGAGTGCATAGCCCAAAAATGGCAAAAAAACATAAATTTTGCCGCTTTTTTAAATTATAATAATGTTGACGCAAAAAATCGCAAAAATAAATTAAAAATTAAGGAATTTGGCTGACAATTCAAAAAAAGAAGCTTGAACTTGTTTAATTTTTTGTAAAAAGTGCGGCTTTTAATTATATGAATCGCAATTATAAATCTTTGCGTTACGAAAAATTGCCTTAAAATTTTTGCACGCTGCAATATAAAAGCTTTTTTTGTTTAAAGTGCGGTAAATATAACAAAAATACGGTAAAAAGGTATATTTTTGTTAGTTGCGCTGATATTTATAATGAAATATCGTTGCGCCGATAAAATGTGCGTAAAAATAATAATGCGCGTTGATATAGTACTAAAAAAGGTAGGACATTGATTTTTTTCGTTTACGCTGACTAAAAATAAGCGCAGCGTATTTTTAGCATCATGTATTTTTTATGTGGCGCAAAAATACGGCTAAAGGCGCCTGCAAGGTGTAAGCGAAAAATAAAAAAACCCGCTTTTTATTTAGTGAGAATATATAAAATAAAACAAAAACTTATAAAAATTGATGCTTTGAACGGCGGACTTACTAAAAAAGCGAAAACGCACGCTTTCAGTAGGGGTAGCCGAGCGGAACTAAGCCCCGTCAAGGCTTAAAGGCGTCTTTGCGCCGCTAAAACTTAACGGGCTTAAATCCCGCTCGGCTAAGGACGAATAAAAAATTTTTTGTTGCGAGCAAAACGCGAATTTTTAAAAAAATATTACAATTATGCATAAAATATAAATCGTTTTGAATATCTTACCGAGTGCGCGTTCTTTGCTAAATGAACGTAACGCATAATTTAATAACAAGCAGAATTTTTTTGGTTTAAAGCCTCTGATAAAATGTTAAAAAAATCTATTTTAACGGTTTAATCGTGCGACAAAAAAAATGGGGTGATATTTTACCGAAAATTAACCGATTTTAACTTGAAATATCGCATAAAATATGTTAAAATATAAAATGATGTTTTATATAATCGTCGGCGGCTTACGCGCTGAAAAATTGACGTTTTAAAAAGCTGAATCCAACGGATTTAACGAAAAAAAACGAACGTTGTAAAACCAGGCAGACAGCAACCGATAAGAGACTGCCGACGAAACAAAAAGCAACAAATAAACGGTTGCAAAAAGCATAACGAACATAATAAAAAACAAACAAAACAAAACAAACGCAAACGTTTTTGCCCGAACAAAATCGGGCAAATCGGAGGAAAAATGAAAAGATCAACAGCATTCATACTTTTATTCGTGTGTTTGATTGCGGTTGCGTTCCTGATAATACGAATCAGCGGAAACGTAACGCAAAAGGTAAACACCGATCAGTTCTGGGATAAAGCGGGCTTTGTGTTCGTCGACGAAAACTGCGAACTTATAGATCCTGCGGCGGAAGGCAACGGCGGCAGTCAGGGAACGCCTACTGCGGCAGACTCTGAAAAAGCAGAATCGTCAAGCGAAACCGGTAAAAACGACCAAACTGCCGTAACCGAAAAAACGGGCGCCGACGTAATTCAGGCGGCGGACGCCAACAAAAAATACAAACAATACAATTACAACGGCACGCTTGTAAACGTTTTATACGACGGGCGCGACCGCGGCTTTATTATTGTCGACCGCGGCGATATCAAGCGTATCGTCGTAAACACCTACAATCTCGTAGGTTACGCTTACGACACGAAGGGCAACCCTTATCCCGCGTATAAGAGCAGCTATTCGCGCAGCGAAGTAGAAACCATGTATTTGCAGGCGTTTATGAGCCTTAAAACCGTAACAGGCAACGACAAATATTCGGTGGATTACGGCGATCCCAATTCGGGTGCGATATGGTCTTCGCTTATACTTCCGCTTTTAACGACAGGCATCGGCATCGTTATAATAGTAATAATAATGCGTCAGGCGCAGGGCGGCGGCAAAAGCGCGCTCGACTTCGGCAAGACCAAAGCTCGCGTCAACTCGAACGTTAAGGTAAGATTTTCGGACGTGGCGGGCGCCGAAGAAGAAAAGCGTGAACTTCAGGAAGTAGTCGAGTTTTTGAAAAATCCCAAAAAGTTCTCGGCTTTGGGCGCAAAAATTCCCAAAGGCGTGTTGCTCGTAGGGCCACCGGGAACGGGTAAAACTTTGTTTGCGAAAGCCGTAGCCGGCGAAGCGAACGTTCCGTTCTTTTCGATAAGCGGTTCAGATTTTGTTGAAATGTTCGTGGGCGTGGGCGCTTCGCGTGTGCGCGACTTGTTCGCAATGGCTAAAAAGGCTATGCCGTGCATCGTGTTCATCGACGAAATCGACGCGGTAGGTCGTCAGCGCGGAGCGGGGCTCGGCGGCGGCAACGACGAACGCGAACAAACGCTTAACCAACTTCTCGTTCAGATGGACGGGTTTGAAAGTAACGAAGGCATTATAATTATGGCGGCGACTAACCGCGCCGATATTTTAGACCCCGCGCTTATGCGCCCCGGCAGATTCGACCGTCAGGTATACGTTCATCTGCCCGACGTTCGCGGAAGGGAAGCCATTTTAAAAGTTCACGCGCGCAACAAACCGCTTGCGGCTAACGTAAGTTTTAAAATTTTAGCGCGTATGACGGCGGGCTTTTCGGGTGCGGATCTTGCAAACCTTTTAAACGAAGCGGCGATTTTAGCGGCGCGCGCAAACCGCAAAGCCATAACCAACGCCGACCTTTACGAAGGAATCGAAAAGGTTTTAATGGGCCCGCAAAAACGCAGTCAGCTGGTTACCGAAAGCGACAAGCGCATAACCGCTTATCACGAATCGGGGCATGCGATACTTGCAAAACTTATGCCCAACTGCGACGAAGTTCACGAAGTTACCATTATTCCGCGCGGTCAGGCGGGCGGTTACACGCTTACAAGGCCCGATTCGGATAACCAATATATGTCGAAAAACAAGTTGCTCGATGAACTCGTTATGACGATGGGCGGCAGAGCAGCCGAGGAACTTATTATAAAAGATTACACTTCGGGCGCAAGCGCCGACATCAAGCAGGCTTCGAAGATAGCGCGCGCGATGGTGACCGAACTCGGTATGAGCGAAAAGATAGGCCCCGTAAATTACGGAGGAGACGACCAGATTTTTGTGGGACGCGACTATCAGACCAGAACGAGCTATAGCGAAGCGATGGCTAAACTTATCGACGAAGAAGTTGAAAATCTTATTAAGACCGCGCACGAAAAAGCCGTTAACACTTTGAAAGAAAACAAAGATTTGTTAGACAGAATGGCGCGTGTTTTAGTTGAACGCGAAACCATTTACAGCGACGAAGTGCAGATGCTCGTAGACGGTGCGTCTGTCGAAGAAGTTACCGCTTATATGGATAAAAACGAAGCCGAAGAAAAAGAAAATCCGTTCAGAACCAAAGAAAAAAAGGTTTCGGCGGATAATTCGGCAGAGGTTAAGGAAAAAGCGGAAAACTTAGCCGACGATAAAAAAGCGGAAAACGGCGCGGAAGTAAAAACCGAAACTGCCGATAAATCCGACGACAAGGGCGAAAACTAACAACTTTAACGGCGAAAACCTATAAAAGGTAAAAAAATTCGCCCGATAAACAAAAAAATCGGGCGAATAACAAGTTGTAAATAACAAAACTTTTTTATAAACATTTTTTGTTAAGTTGCGAAAAGGCTTGCAACTTCAACAAAAAAAACGGCTTAAACCTATACGAAAGGCAAAAACAAGAAGGGTAAAAAAATGGCAAAAATAATCGCTTTTTCAAACCAAAAGGGCGGCGTGGGCAAAACGTCTACCTGCGTAAACGTGTCGGCATATCTGGCAAAGAAAGGCAAAAAAACCTTGCTTATAGATATGGATCCGCAAGGCAACGCTACGACGGGGCTCGGTCTTTCGAAAAACGAACTTAAAGAATCGGTTTACAACGTGCTTATCGACGACGCTCTCGCGAAAGACTGCATTAAAAAAACGGTGGTAGACGGATTATACGTTTTGCCGTCGAGTATCGATTTGGCGGGCGCCGAAGTTGAACTCGTATACGTTAAAAACCGCGAAAAGAAACTCGTTGAAGCAATCGAACGGATTAAGGGCGATTACGATTACATAACCATCGATTGCCCGCCGTCTTTGGGGCTGTTAACCATAAACGCGCTTGCCGCAAGCGATTCGGTAGTTATTCCCATTCAAAGCGAATATTACGCGTTGGAAGGGCTAAGTCAACTTTTAAACACCATTAAACTCGTTGTAAAAGCGCTTAACCCCAAACTCGAAATCGAAGGCGTGGTTGTAACCATGTACGACGGTCGCGCGCTTATTTCGAAGCAGATTTGCGCCGAAATTCACAAATATTTCGGCAAAAAGATGTTCAACACCGTAATTCCGCGTAACATAAGGGTGTCGGAAGCACCCAGCCACGGCGTTCCGGTAATGCTGCACGATCCCAAATCGAACGGCGCAAAGGCATACGAAGCCTTAACCGACGAACTGCTTGCTAAAAACAAAAAAAGCTGAAAACGGCTTGAAAGCCGCTTAAAAGCGCAACGAAACATGATAATAAAGTAGCACAAGGTCGCGCGGGAGAGCCGAAAGTTTTGCCGAAAAGCCTGTAAAAAAGGGTTTTGCGCGCGCGACGATACTAAAAAACGCATGTGCGCATACGCATGCGCGCGCGAATTTTCGCGCCCTGATTTCACCAAAGGAGAACTTAACCATGAAGGTCAATAAAGGCTTGGGTAAAGGGCTTTCTGCTCTGTTTAAAGAAACCGAAGAAGATTACAGTCGTTTTTCGTTCGACGAAACGAAAATGACAGCCGAAGAAGCGAACGCCGTTCACGAAATTCCGCTTGACAAAATCGAAGCGAATCCTAATCAGCCGCGTAAGGTTTTCGAAGAAGAGCCGCTGCGCGAACTTGCCGATTCAATATCCGTTCACGGCGTAATTTCGCCCATAGTTTTAAACAAACAAGGCAACGGATATATGATAATCGCGGGCGAACGCCGTTTCAGGGCTTCGAAACTTGCGGGCAAAACCACCATTCCCGCAATAATCCGCAATTACGACGAACGTCAGGTTAAAGAAATTTCGCTTATCGAAAACCTTCAACGCGAAGACTTAAACCCCATCGAAGCCGCAACTTCGATGCGTCAGCTTATGGACGATTATCGTATGACGCAGGAAGAACTTTCGCTTCGAATAGGAAAAAGCCGCTCGGCAATAGCCAACATGTTAAGGCTTTTAACCCTTTCGTCGCAGGTAATAAGGCTCGTGGAAACGAATAAATTGTCGGCAGGACATGCCCGCGCGCTCGTTACTCTGCCCACCGAAGTGCAGGAAGAAATCGCCCAGAAAGCGGTTAAAGACAGATATTCGGTGCGCGAAGTAGAACAAGCCGTACGTGATTATTACAACCCGCCCGAAGACGCGAAAAAGGCTAAAAAAGCCAAGTTAGAAGCTCAGATGAGCGTTGAACTTAAAGACATGGTTAACCGCATGCAACGCGATTTCGGCACAAAGGTAAGCGCAATAGGAAACGACAAAAAAGGCAGAATTTACATAGATTATTACACCCGCGACGATTTGGACAGAATAATCGAAATACTCGATATTTTGGAAAAAAACAAAAAAAGATAACGTAAAAAGAAAAGAATAAAAAGGAGAAAACGCGCAAAAACCCTTAAAAAACAAGGGGTTTTTGCGCGTTTTTATTATTTTTTGACGAACTAAAAAAGCTCGAAAACAAGAAAAAAACAACAAAACGGTTGAAAAGTTGCGGTTATCGCCGCCCGTAAAAGGAGGTTTCGGACGCTGTTTTTACGCGGGCGAAGTGCGCGATAATCGACTTATAGCCCTACTTTTTTATTAAAAACGGGAAAAAACCCTAAAAACAAAAAAAACTTTTACGTTTTGCCGCGTAAAAGTTTTTTAATTTGCGAGTTTATCAAGTATCGGCGCGTTAAAATCGATTGTTTTTAATCGCTCGGTTTAAATTACTTGGTCGTGGTTGCCGCGGTGTCGGGGCGGTAAAGGTTGAGTTTGCCTTTTTCGATATGAACGTCGAAGTTAAGGTCGTAATAAATTTCGCCGTCGATCTGAATGGCGGGGGTTTTTTCGAAAAATAAAGTCGCTTTGTCTACCCGCTTGAATTCCGAAAAACTTTCGGTTAAAATTTTGCCTTTCATAAGTTTTACAAGGGCGTGGGGTATGCGCGATTTTTTCATGCGGTTTATAATTAAAAAATCCATTTTGCCGTCGTCTACTATGGCTTCGGGGCAAATGGGAATTCCGCCGCCTATTTTTCTGCCGTTGCCGCAACAAACGATAAGCGCGCTGCGGTCGGGTGCTTCGTTTTCGGATGCGACGGGGTTACCATCCGGATCGGCGACCGCCGCTTCGGTTTTGCCCACGTCTTCGGTCTTTTCGTTCGCGTTATCGTTCGGCAGAGCTTCGTAATTGCCGGCAAATTTAAGTTTGAAGTTATAAAACTTGAACTTGATAAGGCTTATTATAAGCGAAACCATATATTTGATTTTGCCTTTTAAAACCTTGTTTTTTTCGGTACGTTCCAAAATTTCGACGTCGATTCCGGTGCCTATAACGTTAAGCCCGCGCACGCCGTCGCACACCAAAAAGTCGGTGGGTTTTGCGGTTTCGTTTAAGATTATTTCAAGCGCTTTTTCGGCTTTTAACGGGATTTTAACGGTGTCGGCAAAGTCGTTGCCGCTTCCGCAGGGAATAATGCCGAAACGGACGTTTTCAAGGTTCGTAAGTCCGTTTAAAACTTCGTTCGCCGTGCCGTCGCCGCCCATTGCGATAACGTCGGTTGCTCCGTTTAAACAAAGTTCGCGAGCTATTTTGGTCGCGTCTTTTCTGCCCGAAGTAAAATGAAAACGGTGTTCCACGTTCTTTTCGTTAAGCAGTTTTTCTATTTTATTTTTTTCGTTCAGCGCTTTGCCGTTGCCGGCTTTGCCGTTAAGAATTATATCGAGCATTTTCAGGTTTCCCGTTCGGGCTTGCTTTTATTTATAAGCGAAAAACTTCAAAAATTAAATCGCCGAATGTTTCAAAAATAGCGATAAAAAGCCGTTTTTTGCAAAAAAGCGAAATAACAAACTCATTTAATTATACAATAACACCTTGCAAAAAGCAAACGTTTTTAAGGTTATTCGTAATTTTGCGATCAAGCGGCTAAAAAAGTGAAATCGTTAAAAAAAATGTAAAAGTTATCCACCGAAAAACCGAGTTATCCACCGAGTTATGCACAAAAAGGCTGAAAATTTGCCGAAAAAAGGGCAAATCAAGCAAAAAACGGCGTAAAAGTTTTTTAAAAGGCAATCAAGATCGGTTTTTTTGTCGTGCGCGTTAAAAAATCGCGTTTGGTTTCGGGCTTTATTGCGGAATTTATGCCGAGCGGGGCGCGTAAAATAGTGTAGAAAAAGCCGCAGAGAACAAGTCCGCTTAAACAGCGCCGAAAAAAATCGTTTAAACGATAACGCAGAAAAACTTCGGTTAAGGCGTTTTTAAGGGCATAAAAGCGCCCGTTTCGGTGTTTTTATGTGAAAGAACTGAAAAAATTGAAAAGCCGCCGAAAAAATGTTTTGTATGCGACAAAAATAAATTGACATACAAAAAAACTAAATGTATAATATAATAGTCATTAAAAGCCCGTAGTCTACCCTTTTGACCGGACGCGGGCCGAGTTTCAAGGAGAATGACGTATGGGAAACTTACTTAAACGATTGATAGCGTTCATACTCGGAATGGTATTTACGCTTACTGCGGGCGTCGGCGCAGTAGTCGGCGGCGCATACTGGGCTTATAAAACCGTTAAGCCCTTACACAGCGTCGACGGCGATTCGGGGTTGGGCGATTTACGCGATCAATCCATCGAAGATTTAATCGGGCTTATTCAGAATGCTCTGAACGAACCCGACAAGTATACGTTCGCCCGTTTAGAAGCCGAATACGGTATCGACCTTAAAAAACTTCTCGAAAAGTTGGGTATTACCGATATCGATTCTTCGGGTAAAAACTGGAACGCGCTTATGGGTATTTCGCTGTTTGCTTTGAAAGACGGCATCGAACCGCTTCTCGACAGCATACCTCTTCGCGCAATCTATAACTTTTTGCCTGCCGAAACGCTTGGCGGAATTTTATCGCCCGAAGCGCAGGAAAAGCTCGGCAACTACACGTTGCTCGAACTTATAAAAAGCGATGACGAAGGCGAAGACGTCGGCATTATAAAAGCGCTTTGCACCCTTAAAATAGGTGCGTTTTTGCCGAAGTTTTTCAACGCCGTTTACGACGACGAAACTTCTTCGTATACATACGTTTTAAACGAAAGCGACGAAGCGCAGGCTTTGCCGATTTTAAAAGTTATCGCAAACGTATCTATCGGCGCTATTAAAAACATAGCCGCCGGCGGCGACATAATGAAGGAACTCGTCGAAGGCGGTTTATCTCCCATAGCGGATATGCCTATCGAAGAAATCATAGGCGATCTTTTAACCACTATTTCTCCCGAACTCGGTCAAACGGCAAGAACTTATCTGGGCGCGCTTAACGGCGCAAAACTTTCGGATCTTTTTAAACGCAATTCCGAAGGCGGCTACGAAATTTATTACACCGGCGTAATAAGCGACATCAAAATAGGTAATCTTTTAGGGCTTGTAGATATTTTCGGCGACGGAGTGTGGAGATACGCAAGCGACACGAGCAAACTCGCCCCCGATCTTTTACAGACCGTTGCCAATTTAAAACTCGGCTCGCTGTTCTATAACGACGGTATGCTCGATATGGTAAACCAACTTATCGGCGACGTATCGTTCGGAATGATTTTCGACGCGATCGGAATAGAAGAAGGTCAACTTCCCGCTATCGACGCGTTAAGAAAAATAAAAGTAGGCAAATTGCTCGACGGGCAGACCGATTCGTTCGACGTCGAAAAATTCATGTCGAACTTAATCGAAAACATCAAAGAATCGCTCGGCGACGTAACGTTGAAAGAATTTCTCGGAATCGATTCGACCGGCAACGCGTTTGTCGACAGATTGATTTCGTTCAGACTTTCGGACTTCGTTCTTTCGGACTATAACGCGAAAAGCATTTTAGCGGCGTTCAAACGCGCGTTCGGCGATATAACGGTAGGCGACGCGATAGGCTTTAAACGTGGAGCAAACGGTGCGTGGGATTTCGGCGGCACTTCGCTCGAAAACTTCTCGTCGCTCGGTTCGGTGCTGGATCTTTCGATTGCGAACGTGATGAATCTCGTTTCCGACGTAATGGACGGCAAGGCGACCGCTTCGCAAATAGTTAAAAATCTGTTCCCCGAACTTTGTCTCGGCGACTTCGTGGCGTTAATCCCGGGGGTTGAACGCGATCCCGTTTCGGGCGAATATTCGGTAAGGGGTAAAGACGACAAAGTCGTGGTTATTCCCGCAAACGTGGGCGACGTGCTCGACACCCGGTTCTACGAAATAATTTCGGGCTTCGAAAACGGTACGCCTTACGACATATTCGTCCATCTCGAAAACATTTTAATCGGTGACATAGTTAAACCCGTTTCCGACGCGTTTGGTTTCGATTCGGCCGATCTCGTTTACGATAAAGGCAGCAACACCTATACTTGGAAAAACGAAGCGGGCAGCGCCACTTCGAAATTCTTCTCGGTTTCGATAACCGATGTAGTTAAAGACGGTCAGAACGGATTTGAAAAATTCAAAAACTATCTCGTTCACGACTTTGCCGAAGTTACGGGCGAACTTTTAAAAATAGTAACGCGCGTTTCGGGCATCGAAGATAAGGTTACCGACGGCGACATCGATTCTCTCGTCGCTACCGTAAAAAACGTTTTCAAACCCGAATCGACGATGACGAATTATTCGCTAGTCGAAGAAGCGACCATCGGAACTTTGGTTTCATCGATAAACGTAATTTTGAGAATAAGTTCGAAATTCGGCGTTAACGTTCCCGAATTCGTTCACGTAGCCGTGGGCGAAATCGATTCGCTGTTCGGTTATATACCGTTAATCAAAGCGGGAGATATTTCCGCTTACGACAAAGTTAAACTAAAAGCAATCTGCTCGTCGATAATCGAAGTTATAAAATCGGCTAACGACGATTACGACTTTATCGACGAAGCGATTTTAGACGACGTCGACGATATCTGCGCGATAATATTCGGCAACCACGTTTTAAGCGATCCGTACATCGACGACTTCTACGTCGACGAATTCTCGAAAGCGATTTACGCGCTGTTAAAAGACTTGGGCGTAAACAGCGCCGACATAGAAGCGGGCTTTAAAAAATTCGCCGAAATGTATAAAGGCGTAAGATTATCCGAATTTTTAAAACGCACGGGCGATCTTAAAATCGGCGAAGTAGTTAAACTTGCCGAAGAGTTTATTCCGAACTTAGAAATAAACGAACTCGTTTACGATTCGGCTTCGGATAAATACGTTTGGAAAAACGATCCCGACTGCTCGATGACGGCGTTCTTCACAAACACCGTGGGCAACCTGTTTAACGACCTTGTTTATAACGGTGCGACCGATACGTTGAACACCACGCTGTACGACTATATTACCGCTTTGGGCGAGGCGATAAAGTTCGTGACCGACAAAGCGAGAATTAAAGATTCGATAAGCGATGACGCGGTCGATTCGTCCGTGGAACTTTTAACCGGGCTTGTCAAAGGGACGCTCGGCGCGCCCGTCTTCAATGAAGACGAACTCGTCGCTAAGGGAGTCGGAACCGAAAACGGCGTATCCGAAAAACTTCTTGCCGTAATAAAGGCGTTCGGCTTCGATTACGAAAGCAACGGTTACGCCAAAACCGCTTATGAAAAAGTAAACGAACTTTACGGCGGCGTTAAGATTAAAGATTTTGTTGAAGAAAGCAAAAAGATTAAATTCGGCGATGCAATCGATTTGTTTATCGCGTTTGCCGATAAACAGGTAGATGACCTTACCCGCGACAAAGCGAAAGGAAATTACGTCTGGAAAGGCGATAGCGAAAACGGCGCTTCGAAATTCCTTTCGAAATCGATATACGACTTCGTTGCAGATCTGACAAACGGCGCCGAAGAACTTCTTAACACCAAGTTCTACGACGCGTTAGACGCTTTGGTTGCTCTTGCCGAAATCACGTTCGATATAGCGGGCTCTCGCACCGACGAACTCGACGGGCAGATGGAAGAACTTGCCGAAAAGGTTAAGAATCTCGTTGAAGAAACCAGCACGATCGGCAACGTCAAGGTAAAAGACGACGCAAACGTTTCGTCGGTAACCGACATTGCAGGTTGGGCTTTAGACGACGTTTTCGACAAAGACAAAAAGTTACATAAAGTAGTAAGAATTCTTATCGAACAGATAGACAACGCGTTCGGCACGGTTCGCCTTAACTATTTTGCCGACGACGTGGCAAAAGTTTCGATAAACGACGTTGTAACCGCCGTGTTCGAAATCGTTAAAGCGTTCGACGAAGAAATAAAAGGCATTTCGATAGGCGAAAAACTTCTCGGCACGATCGACAGCGTTAAAGACCTTATAAACGATCACGTTCTCGAAGGCACGCTTTCGAACGTCGCAATTAAAAATTTTGTCGTTTCCGCTCTCGTCGCTTCGGTTAAAAACATCGTCGATCCTTATCTCGAAGGCGACGACCTCAAACAGGTAAAATCGATAATCGACAGCGTGTTCGACGAAATCGCAAGACTTTACGCTTTAAAAAATACTACGAAAGATAAAATAGTAGACGACACTCTCGATTTGCCGCTCGGCGAAGTTATAACTTCGGTTGCCGCTATCTGCAGCACCTTAACGAGCGACGAAAAGGCAAAGAGAGTTATCGAAAAAACCGCAGATCTCGTTAAATCGGTCGTGGACGGAACAATATCGAATCCTTCGATAAACGAAACCGTTACGATAGACGAAGTTTGCGAAAAATCGCTTGCTCTTGTAGACGAACTTCCGGGGGACAACGACGTTACCGCAAAAATTAAAGAAGCTCTTACCGTATTGTTCACCGAAATTAAAGGACTTTATCCCGCCGGCACTTTGGTTAAGGATATAGCGACTGCAAGCGGCGAACTTAACGTTGTGTCTTCGGTTAACGCGCTTGCCGACGTGGTTAAGGTATTCACCGACGACGAAGGCGATATAACCGTAGAAAAGGTAGTCGCTCTTGCCGAAAAGGTAATCCACCCCGACGCAACTTTCGTTTCGTTCAAAACAAACGACGACGCCGACGTTGGCGAAATAATCGATTCGACCAATGAAATAACCGACAGATTAGGGCTTTCAGACGTCGAATTCCTTAACAGATTATATAAACTTGTTAAAATAGCAATAGGCGGCAACGCAGAACACAAGAGCACGCTCGGAAACATTTACTTCGATTTAGACGGCTTGATGGCCGAAATGACCACCGAAGAAAAAATTATCGCGGGTGCGGTTGTGGCAGTCGTTGCGGTAACGATGTATTTCGTTGCGAACGACACGCTCGTTTCGCTCGTTAAAGATATTTTAGGTGAAGACGATAACCTTGGCGCGCTTATTGCCGAACCCATGGGCTATGCCAAAGACGGCGACGTTTATAAATACGCAGGCGCAGAAAACGAACTTGCAAGCGCGATATTCGCACTTAAAGTAAGCGATCTTTTAACCAAAGGTTACGACTTTGCCGCGCTTTATAACGATAATTTAAAAGCCAAACTCACAATGGAAAACGTTGCGGGTATCGGCGAAGCGGT
>JAXEDY010000024.1:0-35336 GCA_034104345.1 Christensenellaceae bacterium
AGTTACTTTAACGATGGTGTGTTCTTTAGCTTCACCGTCAACCTCAGCGGGAACAACGTTAATTTCTTTGCCGCAAACAGTACAAACGTCAGCGTTACGAGCGCCGATTAAGCAGTTTTTACGGGGAAGATCTCTGTTAACATATTTGTGGTTTTCGGCAACTTCGATTCTGGATCTGCCACATTCGTCGCAAGCATAAATAGTTGTCAAGGTGCAGTTGTCGCCTTCGATTACAACTTTGCTTTCAGACTTATGTTCGCATTTAGCTGCGGGAACGACAAGATTAAAATCTTCGGTCTTGCCGTCGCTGTATTCGACAGAAAGTTTGCCGTTTGCAACCTTAATGCTGGCGATGGTAACTTCGTTATTGCAGGCAACCAAACCTACGGTAGCGGCTACTACGCAGCATACGATGAACAAAAAGGCAAGACATTTTGTCAGTAATGACTTAGTTTTTTGTAACATTTTAATTACTCCTTATAAATTTTTAAATAAATAATTTTTTTTGACCTGTTTTTTTAAAAGGCTTTACAAGTATATCATTTTCATCTACTTCCACACCTCCCGAAAGAGTTCCTTCGCTATTTGTTTTTTGCGTTTTTTACGATCGAATGCGGCTTTTTACCGATTTTTTTCGTAAAACAACAATAAGCGAAAGCGGCAATAACCCTTTTGCTTTTTCTATATTAACTCATTTAAAATCATTTGTCAACTATTTTTTATTGATTTTTCAAGTTATTTAACACATAAATTACACTTTTGCCGCCCTTGCCGCTTTAAAATTTTGTTTATCGCGCCAAAATACCCTTTATCGCCTTTTTTGCGTTACTTTTATTCAATAATCTAATTATAGCCTTGAATTTGGTTTTTATTTAAACCGTTCCGGTGCCCCGTCGTTTTTAGCCCGCTATTTTGCCCTTTCGCCCGTTCTATACGCTTACGACGTTTAGCAAACGGTTAAAAAGCGCTGTTACGTTCATTACCTTATTATATATATTGTTTTACGCGCGCGTATGTGACGTTTTTTAAAAATTTAAAAAAGTAAAAAGGACAGTTTCTCGACCGGGACGTATTCCGTTTGTTTGGCTAATCGCCCGAATGGTGTAGCCTTTAGTTTGACGAATAATTATATATGCGGCAAAAAAGCGGGCGATTCGTGAATCGCCCCTACGATGTTTACACTGCAAAAAAACGATTTCTATATTAAAAGAAGCGGGCGATTCAAAGTCGCCCCTACGGTGTTTACGCTGCAAAAAAGCGATTCATATAGTAAAAAAAAGCGGGCGATTAAAAGTCGCCCCTACGGTGTTTACGCTGCAAAAAAACGATTTCTATATTAAAAGAAGCGGGCGACCAATGGTCGCCCCTACGGTTATTTTTGTTAAAAAGCCCGCTTATAGGTCGATTATCGGCACATTCATTATTTTTTAGGGGCGAGCAATAGCGCCGCACCCTACGGAAAGCGACTATATAAAAAAAACGGGAGACCTATGGTCCCCCTGCTTAATTATTAAACGTCAACGCCGATTAAAGCACGCGGGATAAAAATTCGCGGGCGCGTTCGGTTTTGGGCGACACGAATATCTCGCTCGGCGAGCCTTCTTCAACAATAACGCCGCCGTCCATAAACACAACGTGCGAAGCAATATCGCGAGCGAAACCCATTTCGTGCGTTACGACAACCATAGTAAGCCCCGATTTTGCAAGGTCGGTCATAACTTTTAACACTTCGCCGACCATTTCGGGGTCTAACGCCGAAGTAGGTTCGTCGAACAGCAGAACTTCGGGCTGCATACACAACGCGCGGGCTATCGCTACCCTTTGTTTCTGCCCGCCCGAAAGTTGTTTGGGGCGCGCTTCGATATATTCTTCCATACCGACAAGCCGCAAATATTTGCGGGCAAGCGCTTCGGCATCGGGTTTTTTTAGTTTTTGCACGGTTATCGGCCCCAAAGTGCAGTTTTTTAGCACGTTCATATTATTAAACAAGTTAAACGACTGAAAAACCATGCCTACTTTTTGCCTGTAACTCGCCGCCGACTTGTTTAAAAGCACGTTTTCGCCTTTAAAAAGTATTTCGCCGCTCGTTGGCGTTTCGAAAAGATTTATGCACCTTAAAAGCGTCGATTTTCCCGAACCCGACGAGCCGATAATACACGTTACGTCGCCTTTGTTTACGGTAAAATCTACGTCTTTAAGCACTTCGTGATCGCCGAAAGTTTTGCTTAAATGCTTAATTTCTATTATTTTTTCGCTGTTTTCCATTTTTAGCCCCCTTATTCTCTGTTACCGGATTTCCCGATTCCGTTTTCGCGCGCAAACGATTCGGCGTCGAGATTTTGCGAACCCAAAACAGCATAGTCTTTTTTGCCGTCGAGTTTTTTCTCGATAGCGCGCAAAATACGCGTTATGGCGAACGTTAAAATGAAATATATTACGGCTATAAGCAGATACGTAGAGAACATTTTTGCGGTAATCGCCGATATCGAGTTCGCGTAAAAATACAGCTCGGTAAAACCGATTACGTTTAAAACCGACGTGTCTTTTATGTTTATTACAAATTCGTTGGCTATCGATGGCAATACGTTGCGCATAGCCTGCGGCAAAACGACGTGCCGCATTGTTTTAAAATGCGACATTCCGAGAGCCTGCGCGCCTTCGAACTGCCCTTTATCGACAGAAATTATGCCGCCGCGAACTATTTCCGCCATATACGCGCCCGTGTTTATCGAAACAATTAAAATCCCCGAAAAAACCACGTCGAGGGTTTTACCGCCGTTGAGCAGCGCATACCCCCAGTAAATAACCATAGCCTGAACCATCATCGGCGTGCCGCGGAACACTTCGATATAGGCGGTTAAAATCCAGTCGCCCGCGCGTTTGAACCCGCGCGCTACTTTGTTTGAAAGCGTGGGCATCGTGCGATAAATGCCTATCAGCACGCCTATTAAAAGCCCCGCCACGGTGCCGATAAGAGCGACCAACAGAGTGAACCCCACCCCTTCGGCAATCCACAGCCCGTATTTGTTTAATATGTTCCACATCGATTCGAGTACGTTTTCCATTTTTTACTCTCGTTTATATTTTATTTTATATCGTTTTTGCCTGTCGTTTTTATCTCGCCGTTTTCGGCATGGTTTATCTGCCGTTTCGGTTGCTTATTTTTGCGCGATTATTCTACGTTTTATCTGTTTTTCGTTCGCTTGTTTTAAACCGAAACAGCCGTTAATCGACCTATATAAGCACTTTTTAGTTTTCGACGGGCGCGTTTTCGGTTGCCGTTTGCATTAACGAATCGCGTTCGGTTTGCGAAATCGAAGCAAGCGCTTCGTTTACGCCCGAAAGGTATGCGCTGCCTTTTTTAAGACCTATCGCTATCTGAACGTCTTCGTCGGTAGCGGTAAATCCGGTGTCGTTATTTACGAGATTTATAAAAGAAAAACCGTCGTTCATAGCGCAATCGGCTTTAGCCCCGGGGTATTCGGCAACGTAACCGTCGATAGTGCCGATTTTAAGTGCCGCGATAAGAGCGGGAAAAGTTGCCATCGGCTTTTGCGCTATTATTCCGTGAGCCGCGGCTTGCGCTTGCAACGCGTCGTCGTGGAAAGTTCCTATCTGAGCGGCGATTTTCGCACCCGAAAAGTCGTCGAGATTTTGCGCGTCTTTATATTTTCCGTCTTTTTTAACTACTATAACCAGTTGACTTTGATAATACGCGTCGGAAAAAGCGATGCTTTCTTTTCTTTCGGCAGTGGGGCTCATTCCCGCAATAATAAGGTCGAGCGTGCCCGCCTGCACGGCAGGAATCAGGCCTTTGAACTCATACTTTTTTATAACAAGTTTTTTGCCTAAACTTTCGGCGATTTTTTTGGCGATCATAACGTCGTAACCGTTCGCATATCCCTGCGCATTGTCGATTTTTACCGCGCCGTTCGAATCGTCGAGCTGAGTATAGTTAAACGGAGCGTAGCCGCATTCCATACCCACGGTAAGAACGTTTTCGTCGGCAGATTCGCCGCACGCGGCAAAACCAAGCGATAAACCGAGCGACGTTACGGCAACTAAAAGCACGCAAACAAAGTGTAAAAGTTTTTTCATTTTTACTCCTTCCGGGGCGAAATTTTGTTTTGTTTTTATTTTCGCCGCCGCGATATTGACCATAAAACACCGCTTTCAGGGATTTTTCACGACAAAAAAACCGCAAACCTTACGATTTGCGGGCAATTAAAAGCATTTTTGTTTACCGCCGAAATTTTTTACGTTTCAAAGCGACAAAACATGGCACGGCAGGCAAAACGTTGCCTTATCCGAGCGTTTATAATGCAAATAGCGCTCCGCAAGCCATAACTTTAAATATATAAAGAACCCTTGCGACAGTCTGCAACGTATTCCGATGCAGCCCAACGCCGCGACTTCGAACAAATCGCGCCGTTTCGGCAAAACTTCCTTTCATTAAAACTCTCGGTTCGTTGCGAGCGCCCCTTTACGGGCAGTTTTAACTAATTTTAAGTTTCGCGCCTCTATTCGGTATTTTATTGTATGCGTTTATTCTATCAGCCAAAAACTTTTATGTCAACCGTTTTTATGCCGTTTTTTGTTTTTTATCATTTAAATTTTATTCGTCGGTTTCGGTCGCAAGGGCAGATTGCTTACTTTCGCCGTTTAAAGCAAAAGTGCCGTTTACGGGCTTATAGGCAAACTTTTTCGCTATTTATCTCGCCTAATTCGGCGGGAAGTTCATCCTTTTTATAAAAGAAAACGCACGTAGCGGTAAGAACGATAAAAAACAAGGCAAACACGGCAAAATCGATTAAACCGTTCACGCTTTTTTCGGCACTAAAAATAAAAACGTTGCCGTTTAATTAAAAAAAATAATAAAAAGCCGGAAATTTACAGCCTGAAAAAAGCCCGCCTATAGGTCGATTAACGGCATTTTCGGCGGACTTTCATTGGTTTATGTTGTTGTATTTACGGCAAAAAAGTTATTCGTTACAGCATCCATGACGGCCAGTCGGGCGAGTTATAAGTAAGGCAACCGCCGTAAACGTTCCAGTTAATAACGTCTTCGTCCCATTCGTGCAAAAGCGGTTTTTCAAGTTGATCTACCTGTTTTAACTTGCCCGTTGCATATCTTTCGAGTTGTTTTGCGCAAGTTATCAATCTCTGCATAACGCCGCCGAGTCGTGCGTCGTGCACTTCGAAACCGAACGATTTGTTTTCTTTATGCCACAGATATTCGAAACTTTCGTGGAAAACTTTAAGGCGTTTTACGGCTTCGGGATAAACTTCGGTAGCAAGTCGCAAAAGTTCTTTTTTATCTTTTTTATCGTAAGCGTCGCGCGTTTTTATGCCCAAATCGTATTTAACTTCCAAAAACGAGCAAAGTTTTGCAAGATAATCGAAAACGTAAGCAAATTCTACGCCGTTTCTCGCCTGTTTTTCGGCTTGCGCGCTTAAAAGTTCGGCAAAAAGTTTATAATCGATTTTTCCGATTTTCCTAAGCGCTCTGTCGAATTTACCCGTGAACGGATCGGTGTAAGTAAGGCTTTTGCAAATTGTTTCGCAGCGTTTGCCTTCATCGTTTATCGAGCGGAGTTGCGGAAGATCGACGAGCATAAATTCGTCGTAAGAAACATCGAAAAGTTTTTTAAATCCCTCTTTTATCTCGTTTTCGTCGAAAACGCCCTCGGCTGTTTTGGCTATTTTATAAAGCGACGGAAGCATCGAATAGAACGAACATTCTTTGCCGTTATCGCCCCACATCGTTATAAGAACCTTTTTAATGCCGTGTTCTTTAACGCTTTGCATTGCGGGGATCATCGTGTGAAGCGAGTATTTGTTTTTAGGCCCGAATCCCGACCAGCACCACGCGCCGCCGGCAAACCAAACTTCGCGCCCGAGTTTTAAGTGCGCTTCGATCATCTTATCGTATTCGCTTTTTTCGGTGCGATAATAATCCCAATATGCAAACGAAACGTTATCGGGCATAAGTTTTTTCACATCGTCGGAAAATTCTACGCCGTCGGCAACATATTCGCCGTGAGTTGCAAGGCGGAAGAACATATCGCTCCACATAACAGGCTTAAACCCGTATTTTTTTGCAATTTCGCACACTTTGTTAAGATGACGAAGCAGAAGTTCGGTGCGATCTACAAGCCCGTGTTTATCGAAATATTTACCCAAGCCAACCCCGTGCGCTTCGTCCATACCGATATTCACCACACGCGAAGTAAACGCCTTTGCAAGCGTCGCGAAAATGTTGTCGATAAGTTCGTAAGTACGCGGCTCGTCTATCATTAAAACGTCGTTTATATCGACGAGTTTTTTATATTCGGGCAACCTTATAAGGTTGGTGAAGTGAGCCAAAGTCTGTATGCACGGCATAAGTTCTACGCCGATCGATTTTAAATACGCGTCGACGTCTTTGATTTCGTCAACCGTATACGCCCCGCGCATATAACCGAACAGCGGTTCGTTTTCGACCTCCATAGTGTCTTCGGTGTAAAGCATTATGCTGTCGTAACCCATTTTTTTGATAAGCGCGCCGAATTTTTTAATTTCTTCGGGCTTCATAACAGCGTTGCGCGAACAATCGAGCATCACGCCGAAACAGTCGTAATTTTGCATCTTTTCCTCTCCGTATTTTATGGTCTTTTATTCGTACTTTTTTATAAAAAGCCCGCCTATAGGTCGATTAACGGTATTTTCGGCGTTTTTTATTTTTTAATTTCGCCGCGCGGATAAACCGAGATAATTAAAATAAACCTGTTATTTTGCCGTTTTCGTCGACGTCGATATTTTCAGCCGCAGGCTTTTTGGGCAGCCCGGGCATAGTTAAAATATCTCCCGTTAAAACGACGATAAAACCCGCACCCGCCGAAACTTTTACGTTTCTTACTGTAACTTTAAACCCTGTGGGAGCGCCGATGAGTTCGGGATTATCCGAAAAACTATATTGCGTTTTAGCAATGCACACGGGCAGATTTTTAAACCCGTTTTTTTCGAGTTTTTCAATCTGTGCGCTTGCGGCGGGCGTAAATATCACGTCGTCGCCGCGATATATTTTTGTAACCACCGCTTTTATTTTTTGCTTTATATCGAACTCGGCGGGGTAAGCGAAAGTAAAATCACCCTTTTCTTCTGCGCAAAGCCGCACAACTTCTTTCGCAAGTTCTTCGCCGCCCTTGCCGCCTTCTGCCCACACGTTAGAAAGTTTAACGTTTACGCCGAGAGTTTTACATTCGTTTATAACCAGATTTATTTCGTCGTCGGTATCCGTCGGAAAACGATTCACCGCCACCACGCACGGCAGTTTATAAACCGATTTAACGTTGTCGACATGCCTTAAAAGGTTGCACACGCCTTTTTTTAGCGCGGCAAGATCATGATTTTTAAGTTCGTCCTTTTTAAGCCCGCCGTGCATTTTCAAAGCGCGCACGGTAGCCACTACCACGACGGCGCTCGGGGTTAAACCCGCCGCGCGGCATTTTATGTCCAAAAACTTTTCGGCGCCGAGATCGGCCCCGAAACCCGCTTCGGTTATAACGTAATCGGCAAGTTTAAGCGCGGTTTTTGTTGCTATAACCGAGTTGCAACCGTGCGCGATATTCGCAAACGGGCCGCCGTGAACGATTGCGGGCGTTGCCTCGAGCGTTTGCACAAGGTTCGGCTTTAACGCGTCTTTTAAAAGTGCGGTCATAGCGCCCGCCGCCTTTAAATCGCCGGCGGTAACGGGCTTATCTTCGAAAGTGTACGCCACCACCATGCGCGAAAGCCTTTGCTTTAAATCGGTTATCGAATCAGCAAGGCACAAAACCGCCATAATTTCGGAAGCGACGGTTATATCGAACCCGTCTTCGCGCGGAACGCCGTTCTTTTCGCCGCCAAGCCCGTCTACGATAAAGCGAAGTTGGCGATCGTTCATGTCCACGCAACGTTTCCACGTTATTTTTTTAACGTCGATGTTAAGCGCGTTACCCTGCTGAATGTGGTTATCGAGCATAGCGGCAAGCAAATTGTTAGCCGCGCCTATCGCGTGAAAATCGCCCGTAAAGTGCAGGTTTATGTCCTCCATCGGCACGACCTGCGCATAGCCGCCGCCCGCCGCGCCGCCTTTTATGCCAAACACGGGGCCGAGCGAAGGTTCGCGCAGAGCGACCATAACTTTTTTGCCGATGCGTTTAAGCCCGTCGGCAAGCCCTATCGTGGTCGTGGTTTTGCCTTCTCCCGCGGGCGTGGGGGTAATAGCCGTAACCAGAACGAGTTTGCCGTTTTTCTTTAAATCGTTGTTTTTCAAAACGGACAAATCGATTTTCGCCTTATAATTTCCGTAGCGTTCGACGTATTTTTCGTCGATTCCGGCGCTTGCGGCGATTTCTCCGATAGGTTTAAGTTTGCATTCCTGCGCTATTTCTATATCCGATTTAATTTTTGAAAAGTCTGCCATTTTTTCTCATTTACGAAAACTAAAAACGCGGCTTAAAAATTTCAAATAAAATTTTCGCCCGATTTTTACTTTCTTTCCTTATTTTTTTATTAGGATATTTAAAAATTTCTTGCTTAAAGTATACACGAAAAAACAGTGCTTTGTCAATGCTTTTAAGGTTTTTATTTTTTTGATTTTCGGCTATATTTTTGCACTTTCGGTTTAACGCCCGTTTTTTTACTCTTATGCCCCCGCGACGACTACCCTCGCCGACCGAAACCTTGGTTAAAACCTTAAAAAAATCTTGACTAAAACTTTGTTTTGATATATAATTTAACGTATGATTTTAATCGCGCGGAAGAACTGCGCAAAAAAACAAAAACCGAAAAAATAACGAAACGCCCTTACGGGCAAACGGAGAACATTATGTATATAAACGACGACGTAATTTATTTAGGCGTAAACGATTTTGAGACCGACCTTTTCGAAGGGCAATATAAAGTGCCCGACGGAATGGCTTATAACTCGTATGCGGTGGGCGGCAACGGCGAAAAACTTGCCGTTTTCGATACGGTGGACAAGCGTTTTTCGCAAAACTGGCTTGAAAACGTTAAAGCCGCCTGCGACAAAAAAGGCAGAACGCCCGATTACCTTATAATTCAACACATGGAACCCGATCATTCGGCTTCGATTGCGGATTTTATAAAAATCTATCCCGAAACGACGGTTGTAGGCAACAAAAAGACTTTCGTTATGATAGGCAATTTTTTCGGCAGCGACTTTTTAAACGAGCTTAACAAACTCGAAGTTGCAAACGGCGGCGAACTGTCGCTAGGTACAACCGTTTTAAAATTTGTTTTTGCGCCTATGGTGCATTGGCCCGAAGTTATGCTTACTTATGACCAAACCCATAAAATTTTATTTTCTGCCGACGCGTTCGGCAAGTTCGGCGCAATAAACGACGACGAAAAACAAGAGGACTGGGCTTGCGAAGCACGCAGATATTATTTCGGAATAGTCGGGAAATACGGCGCGCAGGTTCAACCGGTTTTAAAGCAGGCGGCGGCGCTTGACATTAAAACGATATGTCCGTTGCACGGACCTGTTTTGACCGAAAACTTGGGATATTATTTAAAACTTTACGATATGTGGTCGGCTTATAAACCGGAAACCGAAGGGGTTTTTATCGCATACACGTCGGTTTACGGCAACACGAAAAAAGCCGCCTTACTTTTAGCCGAAAAGTTAAAGCAAAAAGGCGAAACCGTGGCTTTAACCGACCTTGCGCGAAGCGATATGGCCGAAGCGATAGAAGACGCTTTCAGATATTCTAAACTCGTTTTGGCAACCACCACTTATAACGGCGAAGTATTCCCCTTTATGCGCACGTTTATAGAAGAGCTTAAAGAACGCAACTTTAAAAATCGCACCGTGGGCTTTATCGAAAACGGCTCGTGGGCGCCCATGGCTAAAAAAGTTATGCTTGACATGTTCGACGGACTTAAAGATATACTCTATACAGAAAATTCGGTGACTATCCATTCGGCACTCAACGACGAAAACCTTTTAAGCATTGAAAATTTAGCTTGCGAACTTGCCTCAAAAAAATAAAAAGTGCGGCTATAAGCCCGTTATCGACATTTTCAATAAAAAACGGCGAAAGCAAAAACGCTTTAGCCGTTTTATTTATGGATTGCAATCATTATCACTAACTATTTTTGCGGGCATAAATCGGTTTTTGCAAGGCAAACGACCGACCGCAAGCGGCGATTTCTTCTCCGCAAAAATGCGCAGCACCGAAAAGAGATTATTTTTTGATGATTTTTCGCGAGCGTGAACGAAGTCGTAACGGACGTACTACGAGCGAACGGTCATGGAAAAGGGCTAAAAAGCCGCCTTTTCGGTAATTAGTGATGCCGAATGGAATCGTTATTTTATTATTTTTGTTTGCGTTTTAACAAGGCTGCAACCGAAACCGCGGCAAGAGCAACAAGTACTGCGCTTCCGCCTAAATCCGAACGGCAACCGCTTTTTGCGGGTGTGGGTTTATCGGGGGAAGCTTCGGTATAAACAGCTTCGATTATAAGGTTATCTCCGAAATCGAGAGTGTAATCGCTCCATTTACCCGTATATCCTTCTTTTTCGGGGACGGCGGGCAGATTAAGTTTTTGGGTTTCGGCGGTGTATAAAATAGTTTTATAAACCTTTCCGTCAACCGTTAAAGTAGCCGTATACGCAATAGGCATATATTCGACGGTTACTATTTGTTCTTCGGTTTTTTCTAAACTCCATTGTTTCCATACTCCGATATAATGCGGCTTGTTAGGAGCCTTTGGCGGGTGAATTTCGTCTAAGATATAATCCGCTTCGTCGGCGTAATATTCAAAAACATAATCGTCCGCTCCTTCTGCCCTGAAAATGATTTTGCACTTTTTGGGCGCGGGTTCGGCTTTAACTATATATTTAATAACGCATTCGCTTTTGTTGCCGCTTGCGTCGGTTGCCGTTACGGTAAGCGTATGCTCGCCTTCGGTAAGTCTGCCGTTGCGGTCGAGCGCGCCTTCTGACCAGACTTTTTTAACGTTTACAACGCCCGAATTGTCGGTTACGGTAACAGAATCGTCGAAAGGATAAGCACCTTTTACAACCGTAAACTCGGTTACGGGTGCGGTTATTACGGGATCTTCTTCATCAAGCGGAACCAAATCAACGACAAAGTTATCTATATACGTTATTGTTCTTGCGTTGCAACGTAACCAGAACGTGAATTTTTCGAGTTTCCCATTGTTGCAAATTTTATCGATCTGCGCAGCCGAAAACTCTATATCCATCCAACGGTCGGTATTTTGCCCTATCGCATAGGCTTGAAACGAAGACGTGCTTCCGGTATCGGGAATCCTTAACACAGGGTAACTTCCCGTATCGGCATCGGTTTTGCAAACGTAAATTCTGAATTTAATCGAACGAATTCTATCCCGCGCTATATTTGCTTTTGAAAAATCAAACGACATATCGAGCGAGCCGGTGGGCGTAAGTCCTTCGATTTTAAGCACGTTACCAAAATACCCTGCGGGAACGCCGAATTTTTCGGCCACATCCTTACCTACAACGCCAAGCAAACACTTTCCCGAAATATTGTTTTCCGCATTGTTGTTATAGTTTACGTATTCGAAAGTCCCGTCACCGAAAACAGCGGCAGGCAAAAGCGATTTTATATAAAACTCGCTGTATTGATTTATTCCCGCGTCGGCATAACGCACAATCATGTCACCCGACGAAACAACGTCGCAATCGTAAGCAATAGTTTTTTCGTTTTCACCGATAGTGTATTTAAAAGAAATTTTAATTTTTGTTTCAGACAAAGTTTCGATTTTTAAAACTGCGTTTACGTATTCTTTCAACGCTTCGACGTTTTCTTCCGTTGCAAAAACCGAGCCGCGCGTAAAAGTGCCGTCGCTGTAACCGCAAGCCATAAATTTTAACGCTTCGTTGTTATTTTTATAAAAATATATGCCGTAAGAGCCAATGCAAAACGCGACGCGCGTAACTTTTTCAAAGTTGCCTATTTTAAATGCAAACTTAACCGAATCACCCATTGAAAGAGTCTTTGTTCCGCTCATCGTGCATTTGTTGTATAACTCGATCTCTCCACCCGGAGCCAACGTAGTTACTTCCGCCATATCATAAACGTTTTGCGTTTCCGCATATACGTTTTCAGGCAAAAAAGTAAACGCCGAAACAAAAACCGAAGCGATAACAACAGCCAAAAATAATATTTTTTCATATTCTCACCACGTCTTTATTCTAAAATAAGTTTTCTGATCGACTCGATTTCGGTTTCGGTAACACCGAGAGCAAGCGCATAGTTAGTTGCTTTTTCGCAAAGAGTGGTTCCGCTTGAACTGAGCGTATAAAGAAACGAGCAAGTATAATCTATCCAATCCGGACATTCCGTTTTTCCGTCCGAAGTTCCTTCCGACGAAAAATACGTCAACTCGTAATCACGCAGTATGTCTTCTTTCTCAACGCCGCAGATAGCAAGAATAAACATGGCAAGAGTTCCCGTGCGATCCCTGCCTATTTGACAATGAAATAAAATAGGATAATTTTCGGGATAAGCAAAAAGTTTAATTTCGTCACGCAAAGCATTGCGATAATCCATCGTTCCGTTAATTCCCGAAGGATCTCCCGTATAAGACGGCGCTTGTTTAACCACAATATTGACGTCGTCGCCAAGCGGCGAAACCGATGGAGCATGAACCCCGCGTAAGTCAAGGTCGGTCCTTATACCAAGGCGTTTTGCCTCTCTTATTCCGGCTTCGGTAACAGAGTCTAAATTAGCCGAACGATAAACCATTCCGTATTTGGTAGTTTTTCCGTCGGAGGTTTTAATCCCGCCGAGATCGCGCGCGTTCGAAACGCCATCTATCGTTATCGTCCTAACGCTTCCTTTCGTTGTAAAACAATACGTTTTTGAATTTTTTTCTTCGTCGTTTTGCAGGGTGGCTCTTATCTTCCAATAATATTTAGTACCGGGAATAAGATTTTCGATTTTTATCGAATTTTTTACGGTAATAAATATTTCGGCGTTTTCAAATCTTGCGTTATCTGCTAAAAACACCTGATAATATTTACCGTTTTCACATTCCCATTCGATTGTAACCGGCGTCATCATAAAAGTATCGCCTTTTCCGAAATAACCAGCCGCTACGCTGTAACCCTTTGTGTAATTAGCAAAATAATCGGCAATACCTGCGTTGTCGAGCGTTAAAACCGAATTCTGCGCGGGCGAAATTACCGTTATTACGTCGGATTTTTCAGCAGAAGAGGCTGACTTTTCGGCGTTTACAACCGAAAAACCCACACCCCCCACGCCTAAAACAGCCGACAAAGCAAGCACTATCGCCGCCGCTTTTAAAAGCAAACTCTTTTTCATTTTTCTCTCCTTATAAAAATTTTTTCGGCATCGCCGCGTTTAGCCGCATACCTTATTATATATAGCGAAAAAAATTTTAACACGGCATTTGCTTTTCGTCTTGTTTTATTTTATTTAAAAAGTGCTTTTTTTAAATTATTTTTAATCCCGAAAAAAAATCACGCTTTTGTTTTTTCATAAAGAGCATAAAAAAACCCTTAAAAAGGGCATAAAAAAAACCCTTAAAAAGGGTTTGAAAGTGCCGTTAACGGGTTTATAGCGGCACTTTTTAATTAAAGCGCGGTTTTATGTTCTTATCGAAAAACGCGTTGAAGTCTTTTTCTAAAAATTCAACCGTATCGTTGTTTCCGCTGTAAATCAAATCGTAGGGGTAATTTTCGACTCCGTCGTCGGCGGCGTTGCCGAACGTTTTTTTAACGAAAAATTTATCGTTGCGTTTAACCAAAAGGGTTAAAACGTTAACGCCCTTTTCGGCGCAAGCCTTAACAACTTTTTCTATTTCGTCGCTTTCGCGGATATGCGCGAACATTATCTGCTCGTCGCTACCCAAAAATTCGTCGACGTTTTGCATTATATAATTAAACGGATAATCGTTATACGCAATTAAAATCTGCTTCAAGTCGGCGAGCATTTTGCGGGCTTTATCGTCTTTTTCGCCCCGCCAGCCGAACTCTGCGGCTATTTTTTTTACGGGATCTATTGCCGAAACGTTTTTAACTTTGTATCTTTTTGCGGTTATTTTGCAAATCGTATCTTTACCCGACCTGCCCTGACCGTTTATTATTATCAATAACTTGTTCATTTTTCTGCCTTTATATTTTCATTTTCGGCTGCGTTTTTAACCGAAACTACGTCGGATTTTACTTCCTCGCTTTCTATGGTAACCGAAGCGTTTGATTTTTTCAACTTTGAAAAATCGAGTTGGGCAAGAATAACCGCGCCGAAAACGAGCACGCTTCCGATAAACTCATAAATAGTCATTATTTCGTGCTTAAACATTCTGCCCGAAAGGGCGGCGAACACCGATTCTAAACTCATAATAAGCACGGCTATCGTGGCGGGAACGTATTTTTGCCCGAGAATCTGAAGCGTATAAGCAATTCCGCCCGAAAAAACGCCCGCATAAATTATAGGCCACCACGCGGCAAAAATATCGTTGAAGTTCGGTTTTTCAAAAATAAGCGCAAGAATTATATCGGCTACGGTGCAAACCGAAAACTGCATAAACGAAAGCAAAACTCCGTCTACGTCCGAAGCGAATTTTTCGACCGCAAGAATGTGCGCGGCAAAAAACAGCGCCGAAATCAAAACGAGCAAATCGCCCACAGAAAGTTGAAACCCGTTGCCGATAAGGCATATAAGAGCGAATCCGCCGAGCGCTATAACGACGGCAACCCATAAATTCCATTTTGGGCGCTTGCCTATTATAAGCCCCATAAGCGGTACGATAATGATGTAAAGCGCGGTTATAAAACCCGATTTACCCACAGTCGTACGCGCTATTCCGAACTGCTGAACGGTGGTTGCCACGGTGATAAATATACCGCAGATAAGCCCCGCGATAAGCGTATTTTTGCGCTTTTCGGGTGCAACGGGCGCTATAACCGTAAATTTTTTGTTTTTTATCGATTGCATTATAACAAGCGTTATAAAAATCGCAATCGCCGCAAGAAAACTGCGCACGCCGTTCATCGTAAACGGAGAGATATGATCCATTGCGTCGCTCTGCGCGACGAACGAACTGCCCCAAATAAACGCCGTAAGCACAAGCATTATTATTCCGAACGTTTTTTTCGACTTCATTTTTACCTGAAATAAAAAACGTTTTTTACATCGATTGTATGATTCGTTTTTTACCTTTTATTCATTTTATGAATACATGATAACACATGACAAAAACAAAGGCAAGTTAAAACCCGCCGATTTTGAATAAAACGCCGAAAAATATTCTGTTTTTGTATATTTTAATTTTTTGCGTCAGCCCTTAAAGGCTTTTCTTTTTTGTTAAACGCTTTAATAAATTCGTTTGTTTGCGAATTATAAAAATCTTTACGCGAACAACCCGCTCTGCCTCCTCCCGCGCATGCGCACGCACACGCGCACGACGATCCGCCGCCGCTGTGTCCGCTTCCCGAACTCGGTCTGCTGCCGTCGTCGTTTAAATAGGGCATCGATTTGCCTTTTCCGTCTACCCCGCGTTTGTTTCTTCTGCCGAAATACCAAAGCGGGCTATGCACATGATAATAACCGAACCCGCCGCTGTAACCGCTTCCGTAATATCCGCGGTGGCTCGTGTAGCCGTCTTTGTGAATATACGAAAAAATAAGAACTGCAACGAACGCGCCCGCGCCGATCGCAACCACGATAATGAAGGGCAGCATATCTATAAATCTTACGGACTTACTCGAATAATCCTGCGATAAATCGATGTTTTTAAAGAAAGAAAGCGGATATTTGACGGCAGTTTTAATGCTTTCGCCCGCTTTTAAATTCGTTTTTTCCCACAAAAGGTAACCGTCTTCTTCTTTTTCGGCGTTCGTATAAACAATCGATTCGTCGTTTTTCCATAAAACTTTTAAATTTTTAATTTCGATTTCATTAAACCAGCCGGGAATAAAACCGAATTCTATGGTATCTTCGTTTTTTGTTTTTGTAAAAATGCGTTTTTGCGTAAACGAAAATTCGATTTTTGCGGTTTCGCCGGCATAAAACTTACGCTTTAAATCGGCGCGCATAAACGAACCGCTGTCCGAATAATACTCGGCTTTTTTAACGTCGCCGCCGAAAGTTATATCATAAACGTATTTGTTCGGAATACCTATTTTTACCCATTCGAGCGGACCTTCGCTTTTATCGTTTAAAACCTTCCATTCGATAGAATAGTTCATTTCAAGCGTGGCGTCGTTTTGCGGATCTATTGTAATTATGTAGCTTTGAATTTCGTCGAGATAATTATTTAAACTCGGCAAATTGCCGTTTTCGTTTTCCGATTCGTCGCAGCCCGAAAGCGCGCCGACCGCAAAAACAAAAGTTACGGCAAGCGCCAAACTTGCGACGAGCGAAAAAATCTTTTTTATTTTTGTTTTCATTTTTTATTCCTTAATTTCCGTTTTTTACCCTGCCCGTTTTTAAATTTTTCGCAAAAAGTTGGGCTATAGGTCGGTTATCGGCACTTTCGGCATTTTTGCTTATTGACTCTTTTTTGTTTAAAAATAAAAAATCAAACCGAGCCGCCGCAATCGCCGCCGCGTTTTTCAGTGCGGGTTTCGCCCCTTTTTAAATTTTTATCGCCGTTTAAACTTACGCCGTGCGTTCCCGCTTTAGCCCCAAGCAAACACTCGTTTTTGCTTTTAGCCGCAAACTTTCTTATTTCTTTCGTTCGCGCGCCGTTCCATATTTTATCCCAGTTTTGCGTTAACATATCGCCGAGCGGCTGCTCCGAAAGCCACGACTGGCAGGGAATAACCTTTCCGTCGGGCGAAATTGCCATATTCGAAAGGCAGGCACCGCATGCGGGAACGACCATATTTTGTTTTCTTAAATCGGCCGGATTTATCCACCCGGGTGAAGTAAACGTAACTTCCATATTTGCGGCTTTGGCGTATTTTTTTGCCGAAACAACAACTTCGGTAATTTTTTCCTGTGTTAAAGCGGTAATTTTCGACTGCTCGGTTTTTGCGCCGCCTTCAGGAATAAGCCCCGAACACGAACAATATCTTACGCCAAGCCGTTTAACGAATTTAAGCGTTTCGTTATAATCGCCTGAATTTATCGAGCAAAGCGGCGTGTTCACGCTCGTATCGAGCCCCGCGCAAACCGCGTTTTGTATCCCTTCTACCGTTTTATCGAAAGTATCGGCGCCGACCAAAGCGTTATGAATTTCTTTGTTGTGCGAATAAAGGGTGACCTGCACGCTGTCGAGTTCGGCTTTATAAAGTTTTTGGCAAAGTTCGCTTGTTAAAAGCACGCCGTTGGTGTTAAGCCTTGTAACGAACCACTTCGAATATTCGATAAGTTCGGGCAAATCTTTTCTTAAAGTGGCTTCGCCGCCCGTAAAGGTTATCGACGGAATACCCGCTTTTCTGCATTTATCGATAATCTTTTTCCATTTTTCGGTATCGAGTTCGGGCGCGCCCGCAAGCGCCTGATTTTTGCAATAGCAATGCAAACATTTCTGATTGCAGTTCCAATGCCCGTCTTTTTCGATTGCCGCAACCATTAAATCCATTCGGTGCGGAGCAGACATAAATTTTGCGTAATCTTTAAGCGTGGTATACCCTATATCCGCCGCGGGAATTTCGCCTGCCGCAATCGTTTTAAAGGTTTCGAGCATATCGGCAAGATCTTTCGCAATAATATTTTTTGGCGTGCTTTTAAAGATTTTGCTTACGTTTTCAACCGTTTCGTCGGCAATTTCGTTTATGCGGTTGCTGCCTATATCGAACCCGCCGCTGTTTTCGAGCCTTTCTAAAAATTCTTTAAGCAAAACCGCCCACGCGCTTTGAATCGGAATGAGCGAATAGCCGTTTATTATAAGCACCCACGGCACGTTCGGCTTTAATTTTGCCGGCGGCACGAGATGCAGCCTTAACGCGCACGCCGACCTCGGATCGAGAGTGGCGGAATACACTTTGTCGCACGTTTTTAAATATTTGTTAAGCTTCATTTGTTTAACCCGTCGTTTCGTTAATAAGTAGAAAAGGATAAACCGCGCCGATTATCGGCAGACAAACCGATAACTCGGTATAACCGCAATCAATATAGAATGCGCGCTTTATCCGGAAGATCCAAAACGACGTTGTCGTCGCCGCGCACGGTAAAACATTCCTGATGATACGTTTTGTGCGGAATAAGATAAATTCGCTTGTCTTTCCATATTTTCTGCACGTCTTTGCTTAATGCCCCGCGCTGAAAAATATACGCCATAATTTCTACGTTAAGGTCGATAATCGCGCTTTTATAGCCTTCGGCAAACACGTCGAGAAGCGCAGCGCGAATTTTTAAAATTATGTATTCGTTCGAATAAATTTCGCCCGAGCCTTTGCAATAAGGGCATTTTTTTACGAGCAGGGATATGCTTTCTTTGCGCTTTTTTTTGCGCGTAAATTCTACGAGTCCGAGCGGCGTCATTCCTATAACGTTGCACTTTGCGCGATCTTTTTTTAAGGCTTCGGTAAGTTCTTCAACCACGCGCAATCTGTGATCTTCGCGCGACATGTCGATAAAATCAACGATAATAATCCCGGCGATATTTCTTAGCCGCACCTGCCTTGCAATCTCGCGCGCGGCAAGCAGGTTTGTTTCGAACACGGTGCTTTCAAGGTCGTTTTCGCCGATATAACTGCCCGTGTTCACGTCGATTGCGGTAAGCGCTTCCGTTTTATCTATAACGAGATACGCCCCGCTCGAAAGCTCTACCCTGTTATCGAGAAGCGAATCCACTTCGCCGCTTAAACCGAAGGCTTCGAACAAATCGCGACCGCCTTCGTATAAGGTAATTTTATTTTTAACTTCTTTGCGCTTTTCGACCGATTTTAAAACGTCGTCGTAAAGCCGTTTTTCGGCAATATAAACCTTATCGATTTCCGAAGTGTAAACGTCGCGAAGCATGCGCACCGCAAGGTTGCCTTCGCTGTAAACCACGTCGCCCACTTTGGCTTTTTTATAATTTTCGAGTGCGTCGAGATAAAGTTCCCTTAAATATCTTGCTTCGCTTTCTATGTCTTTTTTTAGCGCGGTTTCGCCGGCGGTGCGAACCACAAAACCGCCCTTTATTTTAAGCGCGGAAACGTATTTCGTAAGCCGCTCGCGCGAAGTTTCGTCGGTTATCTTGCGCGAAACGCCTATAACGTCGAAGTTTGGCATATACACGAGATAGTGCCCCGCAAACGACAGATACGTTGTAAGTCTCACTCCTTTCGAACCGAACGGATCTTTGGCGGCCTGCACCATAATTTCGTCGTTTTCGGCAACGGAAAGAGTTTTGGGAACGTCGATTTCGTCTGCAATGTCTTTTTTATCGGCAAGCAAGTCGTCTGCGAACAAATATCCGTTTTTATCAAGCCCTACGTCTACAAAAGCCGCCTGCATTCCGTTTACCACGGCGGTTACGCGACCTTTGAAAATGCTTCCCGCAATAACTTTGCTGTTTCTCTTTTCGATGTGATATTCGAGCAGTTTCCCGTCGCCTTCGAGCGCGGCTATTATGCTTCCGCAATATCCGTCGATATAAATATTCTTTGGCATATATTCCTTCTTTTTTTGCAAAAGATTTTTTCTTTTTTAAGGTGATAATCACAAGCAAACTATGCGATAATCGACCTATAGCCCCGCTTTTTAAAAATTTAGGCTGCACGTAAGAAGAAACGGCGGAACAAAAATTAAATGTTATTTATTATTTTTCGAATTGTTTTACATATTCGTCGAAAGGGGTATCGGCCGCAAAAACTTCGGTTTTTATTATCTCGGTTATCTCTCCGCCGAAAAGCGATGTAAGTTTCGCCCCGAACGAGTCGGCGCGCAGAGTATCGTTGCCGAACCCCAAAACCGCCACCGTTTTATCGCCGCGATTTTCAAGCGAATAAATGCGCGACCTTAAGTTTTTTTCGTTGCCTTTTTTGTCGGTAACGATAAAACTATCCGAATTTAAAATTTCGTTTACGTCGAAAGGCGAAACGCCCTTAATTTCGTATTCCGCGCGAGTAATAGCGCCCGCTACGTTTACTTTTTTTATAACGTCGGTCGCGCTTAAACAAACAATTCCGTTTATCGAAAATTCGTTGAATTTTTTCATAAAAATCCGCGCGGGTTCTTCGGTATCGGCAAAACAATATTCGCAAAGCGACTTAATGCCCACGCCCATCGGCGCGTTCATATAAATATGCATGTGCGGGTTAAAACCCTTCGATTTAGTGATGTCTATATCGGCGCGGCGCATGATTTTGCTTAAATGCCTTAGCGTATCGAGATGCGAAATATATTCGGCGCCGTTGGTTTTTGTATATTTAAAAACAAGCATAATTTTATCCTTTTTGTTCGGATTTGCCCGCGTTTGCGGGAACGTCGCACTTAAAAACCCTTTGCATTCCGCAAGCCTTGCACCCGCTTAAACAACCGCCGCTTACTTTGTCGCAATAAGCCTTGTGCCGCTCGGAAAGCAAAAACTTTTTATCAACGAAAACGTCGATAAAATCCCATGGCAAAATTTCGTTTTCTTTAAATTCGCGGGTATAGTCTTCGGGTTTAAGCCCGTTTTCTTTTAAAGCGGCAATCCAATTATCGTATTTGAAATATTGTTGCCAGCCGTCGAAAACGCAGCCTTTTTTATACGCCGATTCGATAACGCTACAAAGCCGCCTGTCTCCGCGCGCCAGAACCGCTTCGATTTGCGAAAGTTCGAAGTCGTTCCAACTGAAAGAAACGCCTTTTATAAAAAGTTCCTTTTTTAAAAGTTCTACTTTATGCAAAACTTCTTCTTTCGAAATCTGCTTTTCATATTGGAAGGGCGTAAAAGGCTTGGGAATAAACGTTGAAACGCTTACCGAAACGCGGAGCGACCTTGCCCGCGACGGATTTTGCGCATAACTTTGTTTGATGCGCTTTACTATTGCGGGTATGCCCAGAATATCTTCATCGGTTTCGGTGGGCAGCCCCATCATAAAATAAAGTTTTATGCTGCTGTAACCCAGTTCGAACGCCGTATCTATTCCGCGTTGAATTTCTTCGTCGGTTATGTCTTTGTTTATAACGTCGCGTAATCGCTGTGTTCCCGCTTCGGGCGCGAAAGTAAGCGAACTTTGGCGCATAAACTTTGTAAAATTGCTTCTGAAACTGTCTATCCTGAGCGACGGAAGCGACATTTTTACGTCGGGAAGTTTTTCGTTTATTTCGTCTAAAAGGCGCGGAAGTTCGGGATAATCGCCCGTTGAAAGCGAATTAAGCGAAAGTTCGGAAAAGCCGCCGTTACGGCAAACCGAGCATGCTTCGCTTACCAAAGTTTCTACTTTGCGTTTGCGCACGGGGCGATATAAAAATCCCGCCTGACAAAATCTGCAACCGCGATAGCAGCCGCGCATAACTTCGATTATGGCGCGGTCGAAAACCGATTCGACGTTACCAACCCCGAATTGCTTTGGAAAAATCGCGCCGTCGAGATCTTTGACGAGCGCTTTTTTAACCTTCGTTTTGCCTTTAAAGCACTTAACGGTTCCGTCTTCGTTATATTCGACCTGCATAAACGCGGGAACGTAAACCCCGTCGAGCAGACTTGCCTTTTGCAAAAATTCGCTTTTGGTTTTTGTTGCGAGTTTAAGTTCGGCAAGTTGTTTCATATCTTCTTCGCCGTCGCCTATGGTGAAAATATCGAAAAAGTCTGCCATAGGTTCGGGGTTACAAACGCAAGGTCCGCCCGCCTGAACCACGGGATATTCTTCGCCGCGGTCGCACGCTTTAAGGGGTATGCCCGCTAAGTCGAGCATATACAAAACCGCCGTATAACTCATTTCGTATTGAAGCGAAAAGCCGATCATATCAAAATCCGAAAGCGGCCGCTTATGCCCCAGCGAATAAAGTTTTATGTCGTTTTCTTTTAAAGCCGCACCGAAATCGGGCCAAGGCGCAAAGCACCTGTCTACGCACGTTCCTTCTACCTGTTTTATGCTTTCGCACACGATTTTTATGCCGATATTGCTCATTCCCACTTCGTAAACGTCGGGGAAGCATATACAATAGTTGAGTTTGTTCCACGGCATTATGGGTTCGCCCCACTCTCCGCCCGTGTATCTTGCGGGTTTTTCGACAGTAGGCAATATTTGTTCTATCGTTTTTTTGCTCATTTTTCTTTCTCGTCGGCTTTTTGCCGCGTGTTTCGTTATTATTTTTTATCTCCGCTTAAAATCTGTTCGAATTCGTCTTCGGATATAACTTTTATACCCAAAGCGCGCGCTTTATCGAGTTTAGAGCCCGCTTCTTCGCCGGCAAGAACTAAAGTCGTAAGTTTGCTTACCGAACCTACCGCTTCGCCGCCTTCGGCTTCGATGATTTTTTGCGCTTCGCTACGTTTATACTTTTTAAGGGTGCCGGTTAAAACGACTTTTTGCCCCGCGAATTTTTCGCCCGTAACCGTTTCTTCGTAAAACGCGGTTACGCCCGCTGCTTCCAACTTTTCAAGTCCGCTTACGTTAAGCGGATTTTCAAAGTATTCTATAACGTTTTCGGCGATAACGTCGCCAACGTCGGAAACTTCTAAAAGTTGCTCTTTATCGGCGGATTTAAGCGCGGATAAACTTTTAAATTTTTTCGCAAGGTCTTTTGCCGTTTTTTTACCCACGCCTTCGATTCCGAGCGCGTAAATAAAACGTTCTAACGGGCGTTTTTTGCTTTTTTCTATCGCGTTTATCAGGTTATCCGCTTTTTTCTGCTGAAAACCTTCTAAATTTACAAGGTCACCCGTTTTAAGCGAATATAAATCGGCGAACTGCCTGACGCTTAAATCGTCGTAAAGCGCGCTTGCGGTCTCTTTCGAAAAGCCGTCGATATCCATTGCGTCTTTCTGCGCGAAGTTTGCAAGCGACAAAACCACGCGCTTTTTGCAATCTTTATTCACACAAAAAAGGTTTGCGCCTATTTCTTCTATTTTGCCGCCGCATTCGGGGCATTTATCGGGCGGAATTATCGGCGAATCGTCGATAATTTCGGTAGCGCCTAAAATTTCGGGAATAACTTCGTTGCTTCGGTGAATTAAAACGCGACATTTTTTGGTTACGCCTTTGCGCTTTACGTCGTCATAGTTATTTAAAGTCGCTTTGCGCACCGTAACGCCGCAAAGGTCGACGGGATCTAAAATCGCAAGCGGCGTAAGTTTGCCCGTGCGCCCCACCTGCCACTTCACTTCGTTTAATATCGTGGTGGTTTCTTCGGGTTCGAACTTATAAGCGATTGCCCAGCGCGGGAATTTCTCGGTTTCGCCGAGCGTTTCGCGCAGAGCGAAATCGTTTATTTTTATAACAGCCCCGTCGGTTAAAACGTCTATTTTTTTGCGGTCGGTTTCTATTTCCGCAAGTGCGTTTATTATATCCTGCTCCGATTTTACGACTTTTAAATAATTAAAAACCTTAAACCCGTTTTCCTTTAAAAATTCGACCGCCTGCGTTTGCGAAGCGACTATATTTTCGTCGATATAATTTACGTCGTAAAAATAAATTTCGGGCTTTCTTTTTTCGGTTACTTTCGGATCTAAATTCCTTATCGCGCCCGCCGCCGCGTTGCGCGCGTTTTTAAGCGGCTCGTCGGCGGTTTTATTGTATTTTTCAAGCACCGAAAGGCGTATTATCGCTTCGCCCTTTACTTCTAACAATCCTTTATATTTAATGGTAAGCGGAAAACTTTTTATGGTTAAAACCTGAGCCGTTACGTCTTCGCCTTCTACTCCGTTTCCGCGGGTTGTTGCGCGAACAAACTTGCCGCCGCTATACGTTAAACACATCGTAAGCCCGTCGAATTTATATTCGACCGTGCAAACGGGCATTGTCCCGCCGCTTATAGAATCAGCCCCCTTTTCTACGCGCGCGAAAAACGCGCGAAGTTCGTCTAACGAAGTCGCTTTATCCAAACTGTAAAGCCGCGCTATGTGTTTGTGCTTTTCAAACGCCGTTATCGGATCGCCGCCTACGCGTTTGGTGGGCGAATCGAAAAGCACTTCGCCCGTTTCGCTTTCTAACCTTTTAAGCTCGTCGTAAAGTTCGTCGTATTGCTTGTCGGCAACGGTCGGATTATCCAAAACGTAATATTCGTAAGCGTATCGGTTAAGAGTTTTTACCAAAAACTCCATCCGCTGTTTCTGATTATCTGTCATATCTTTATAATTTTTGCTTTTTCGCCGTTTTATTATTCGCGTCCGTTTTACTTATTAAAAAGGTGAAGTGCGCGATAACGGGCGTATAGCCCCACTTTTTTTATTTTTTTCATAATTTTACGCGGATGCATTTTAATCGTTTTCGCCGCCCGAAACAACTTCGATGGGCGCAAGCGACGCAACCAGCGATTTTATGCCTACGCCCTTGAAGGCAACGTCGATTATCATATCTTTGCCTCCGCCCTTAACCGCGATAACCGTGCCTTCGCCGAATTTTACGTGCTTTATAACCGTACGCGGCTTTATGCCCGCAACCGCGCCCTGTTTCGCCTGCGCGTTTGTTCCGCTTGAATTTCCTGCGGGTTTTGCCGAGTTATATCCGCTATCTCCGCTTGTCGCAGAGCGAGCGTTGCTATTCGCCGCGTTTTTTCTGCTTTGCATAAACGATTTTGCCGCCGTCGAATATCCCGTATACGTCGACGGCGAGAATTCTTCGGACCCGCCGCGCGAATAATCGCCGTAGGAATTTCCGTAAGACGCTCCGCCATAGTTTCCGCCATAGTTTCCGCCGTAGCCGCTCCCGCCGTATGCAGACGATCCGCCGAACGATTTTTCGTAGCGCGAACCGTAATTTTCGCGGTCAACGGCATATTCGCTCCGCGTGCCGAACGCATTTGTTTTTAATCCGAGTTTGGGCGCAAGTTCGTTTAAAAACGTGCTTTGCGCCGTGAACTGGCGGTTGCCGTAAAGGTAGCGACTGCGCGCCCTTGTAAGATATAACTTTTTCTCGGCGCGGGTTATGGCAACGTACATAAGTCGGCGTTCTTCTTCCATTTCGGAAAGGCCTTCGGCGGCGCGCGCCACCGGGAACACCGTTTCGTCTAACCCGCAAACGAACACGTTTTTAAATTCGAGCCCCTTAACCGAGTGAATGGTAGCGACCGACACGAAGTTTCCGCTTTCTAAATCGTCGGTATCCGAACTTAACGTAATCGAGTTTAAAAAGTCGGCGAGCGTTGCGCCCGCGTTGCGTTTTGCAAATTCTTCTATGGCGCTCTGATATTCGTTTACGTTCATGCGCTTCGAATAATTTTCTTCGTTTTCTAACGCGAATTGCGACATAAAGTCGGTTTTTTGCACTACTTCCACGAAAATATCGGCTAAATTCTTTGTTTCGTCCTGCGCGCTTATCATAAGCGACGTAATGGTCTTTTTAAAATTTTCAAGTCTGCCTCGCGCCGAAGCCGAAAGCCCTAACTTATCGCAATCAACAACCCCGTCGAATATCGAAAGCCCGTAATTTTTGGCGTAATTTTCTAACGCTTCAACGGTTTTGTCGCCTATTCCGCGCTTCGGAACGTTTATAATCCGCAAAACGCTTTCGTCGTCGAGCGGATTTATCATAAGCCGCATATACGCGGTTAAATCTTTGATTTCTTTGCGTTCGAAGAACTTAAAGCCGCCGAAAACCTTGTAAGGTATGCCGTAGGTGTTAAATTCCTGTTCGAACGAACGCGACAAGGCGTTTATGCGCATTAAAACGGCAAAATCGCTCGCCTTTGCGCCGCGCGCAATTTCCGATTTTATTTTTGTGGCGACGTATCTCGCTTCTTCCGATTCGTCGTCGGCAATTTTTACTTCGGGCTTGTCTCCGCCGGCGTTTTCGGTCCACAGCGTTTTGCTCACCCTTTCGGTATTGCCTTTAATTATGGTGTTGGCAAGATCTAAAATACTTTTCGTCGAACGGTAGTTTTGTTCGAGTTTATGTATTTTCGCGCCCGAAAAACATTTATCGAATTCTAAAATGTTTTTTATCTCTGCGCCGCGCCAACCGTAAATGCTTTGGTCGTCGTCGCCCACGGCAAACAGATTTTTATGTACCGAACACAAAAGCCGCGCTATTTCAAGTTGGATTTTGTTTGTATCCTGAAATTCGTCGATGTGAACGTAACGAAATTTATTCGCGTAATAACTTAAAACTTCTTCGTCATCGTCGAGCAAATGATAGGTTTTTACGAGCAAATCGTCGAAATCGAGCGCGTTCGATTTTTTTAAAACTTCTTCGTAAGCAAAATATATGCTTGCGTAAGTTTCGATTTCGCGTATATCGGTGCGGCGGCGAAATTCGGCGGGCGAAGTGTCGCTGTTTTTCGCGTCTGATATGTAAAAACGCGCGTTTTTAAGGTATTTGTCGCCGTCAAGTTTCATATCGGCGATAATGCGCTTTAAAACGTTGTTTTTATCCACTTCGCTGTAAATCGAAAAGTTTTTGTTATATCCGGCAAGCCTTCCGATGCTGTTACGCAATATTCTTACGCACATGCTGTGAATGGTCGAAACCCACATGTTCGCAATGTTTACGCCCATCGATGTAAGCCTTTCGCGCATTTCGTCGGCGGCTTTGTTAGTGAAAGTTATTGCAAGTATATTTTCGGGCGGCACGTTATGCCCGTTTACGAGATGGGCGATTCGCGTTGTCAAAACCTTGGTTTTTCCGCTCCCCGCACCCGCAAACACCAGAACGTAGCCTTCGGTGTCAAGCACCGCTTCGCGTTGTTTGTCGTTTAATTCTGCTAAATAATCCATACTTTTTCATTATAACATGTTTTTGCCGTTTTGTAAATAGTATTTATAATATTTAATTATACAAAAACATGTATGCCGCCCGCAAAGTAAAACAGCGACGAAAAAATATCGGCTCCCTTTGCATAATATTTGTTTTTGCGAAAATTGCGGGAGACCGATGGTCTCCCCTACGTTTTTGTAAAACGTAACCACTCTTTTTTATCGTAGGGGTGACTTTGAATCGCCCGTAGTTTAACGCACACACAAAAAATGCGATAAGCGACGGAAGCGGATTTTATAAAAACCCGCCTATAGGTCGATTATCGCATATTCAGCAGTAAATAATTAAATTAAAAAACGTTTAGATTTTGCCGGCTGCAAGCGGAACGTCTGATTTCGACGGCGAAGTTAAAACCGCAAATTTTTTTTCTTCGTCATAGCGTTTGCGGCACTCGCGATATTTTGCGGCAAGTTCGAAAAGATAGCGCTGGCGTGCCTGAAACGAAAGAGTTTTCATATAAGTTTCGTCGCAAAGTCTGCCTAAAATGTCGCTTACGTCGCCGTAAGTATCTAAAATGCTTTTTACGCGACGATAAAACGCAGAATTGCTTTCGTTCTTTCCCGAAACGGCTTCGCCTATTTTCGACTGATAATACTTTATCACGTTCGACTGCGAAATGCCTTCGCTTTCGGCAAGGCTCACGTTGTTTTCAACCGTGTTTTTGTAATCTTCCCAAAATCCGGTTTTAAGTCGGCGTTTAGCCATTTTTGCCAAGTTCTTGATTTCGTTTTTGTTTGTGTTTTTCATTTTTTCTTCCTTCTTTTTTGTAAATATATTTTCGCACCTTTTGGTGCGAATTTACCTTTATTAAAACGCCGAAGTTCCGCCGAAACCGTTGTTTAAACAACCATTTTTCACCCTTCGAATTTCGACAACTTTCGACAAAAAAACACCCGACAAGCAAAAAACTTATCGGGTGTAAAAATTATCCTTTTATGCTTCTTTTTCTCGCGGCTTCCGCTTTCTTTTTGCGTCTGACCGAAGGTTTTTCGTAATGTTCTTTACGGCGCATATCGCCGATTATTCCGTCGCGCGAGCATTTTCTTTTAAAACGACGAAGCGCATTATCCAAAGATTCGTTTTCACCAACTCTTATCGTAGACATTCTTCAACCCTCCTCCGCCCAAATGGCTTTTACTTCTCTCAATCATAACCATTATATCAAACGAAAATATAATAGTCAACTGTTTTAACGAGCAAAAAGCATTTTAGGCAAATTTAGTTTTATTAGCGCTTTTTTGCCGCAAAACAATGCAAACGCACGCACGCCCGCATTTAAATGGGTTTATGCGGGTTGCCAGTTCATTTTTTGTCCGCTTAAAACGTGAATGTGCAAATGCGGAACGCTTTGTCCCGCGTCGTCTCCCTGATTTATAACAAGGCGATATCCGTTTTCAAGTTCCAATTCTTTTTTAAGCATAGGAATGATTTTTAAAATTCTGCCGATCATTTCGGCATCTGCTTCCGTCATTTCGGCAAGATATTTAAAATGTTTTTTAGGAATAGCCAAAAAGTGGTTTTTCGCTTTCGGCTCGATGTCCTTTATAATAATAAAGTCGTCGTTTTCAAAAACTTTGTTTACGGCAATTTCGCCGCCCGCAAATTTACAAAATAAACAGTCGCTCATTTTTTTACTCCTTAAATTTACTTTTTTAATCGTTTCTTTTTTAATTTTTATTAAAAAGCCTGCCTATAAGTCGATTAACGGCGTTTTCGCACTTTTTTGCAAACCGCGCAAAAAAAGCAAAATTCAAACCTTTTCAAACTCTTTCCGCTTCGGCTCCGTCTTTAAACAAACGCAAAACCTTAACCTTATATTTGCCTTCGCCGCCGCCTTTAACGTAAAGCCGCAAATAGTTTTCGCTGTACCCTGCGGCGTAGCCTTCTATATTTTCTTCGGCGATAAATTCTAAAATTTTTCCTTCGTTTTTTTGCTCGTAAGCCTTTTTAAGTTCGGCTTTAAGCGCGAGCATTTTTTCAAGCCGAGCGCGTTTTACTTCGTCGGGTAGCGGTTTAAGTTTTGCACCCGCGGTTCCTTTTCGCACGCTGTAAGGAAAGCAATGAATATCGGCAAAACCTATTTTTTTGCAAAACTCGTAAGATTTTTCGAAATATTCGTCGGTTTCGGTCGAATACCCCGCGATAACGTCGGTGGTAATTGCCGCGTCCGGATAAAATTTGCGTATTAAATCTACTTTTTCGGCGTATTCGGCGCAGGTGTAACGGCGATTCATGCTTTTAAGCACTTCGTCGCACCCCGACTGCAACGACAAATGAAAATGCGGCGCAAAATCTTTAAGTTTTTTGGTTGCGTTTAAAAATCTTTCGGTTATAACGTTTACTTCGAGCGAGCCGAACCTTATTCTGCAATCCAAATCGCTTAAAAACTCGGTTAAATCGACTAAATCTTCGCCGTTATAACGATAATCCGAAACGTTTATTCCCGTTATAACCGCTTCGAGCGGCGATAAAGCCAAAATTTCTTCTTTTATTTTCTGTTTATCGCGCGACCGCGACCTGCCGCGAAGATAAGGTATTAAACAATAAGAGCAAAAATTGTTGCACCCGTCCTGAATTTTTATATATTCGCGGGTTTTGCTCGTTTTGCACGGCATATAGCGGTCAGAATATCCGCTTTCGCTTTCTATATCGACACCGCCTATGTCTAAAAGGTCGAAAAGTTTATCTTTATTCTGCGCGCCCACCACCAAGTAAACGCCTTTTTCTTTAAAAGCGTCGGGGTGGTTTTGCGCCGCGCACCCGCAAACCGCGATTTTTGCGTTCGGGTTATATTTTTTTGCGCGCGCTATTGCCTGCCGTGATTTTTTTTCGGCTTCGGCGGTTACCGCGCATGTGTTTATAACGTATAAATCGGCGGGGCAAAATTCTTCGGATACTTCGTATCCGCGATTTATAAGCCCTTGCATAACGCTTGCGCTTTCACGCGAGTTTACTTTGCAACCGAGCGTAAAAACCACTGCTTTCATGCCGATTTTTCCGCCTTTTCGTTTTTCATCACGACAGCAAGCCACTCACCTTTTTCGCGTTTTTCGATCAACGAAAATCCCGCTTTTTCAAACTCTGTCAAAACAAGGTTAAGCCGCTCTTTTATAATGCCGCTCATTATTAAAACGCCGCCCTTTTCAAGTTTTTTCGATATGTCGGCGGTAAGTCTTATTAAAATTTCGGCGGTTATGTTAGCCACCGCAACGCCCGCGATGCTTTCAACCCCGTCGATTAAATCGGCGCGATAAATTTCACATTCTTCTTTTACGTCGTTAATTTCGGCGTTGTGTTTTGCCGACAAAACAGAAACGGGGTCGATATCGGTCATAATCGCGCGCGAAAAGCCGAGTTTTATGCCCGCAATACCTAAAATGCCGCTGCCGGTGCCTACGTCGAGCAAAGTTTTGCCGCTTACCGCGTATTTTTCGAGATATTCGATGCACATCGACGTGGTTTCGTGTTCGCCGGTGCCGAACGCCGCGTTACTGTCGATATAAACGACTTCTTCGCCCGATTTTTTATCGTAATTTATCCACTTCGGGCAAACTGTAATTTTTCCGTAATTTATGGGGCGGAAATGTTTTTTCCATATTTCGATCCAATCGTCGCCTTCAACGGTGCGCGTGGCGGTCTCTAAGGTGCCTACGTCGATATTCCCGGCCGCGTTTTTCTTTAAAGTTTCAAGGTCGGCGTTAATTCGCTTCGCCACGCTTTGGGTTTCGTTAAGTTCAACGTAAGCCTTAACGAAAGCGCATTTGTCGCTTTGGTCTTTTAACTTTTCGTCGATATAATCAAAGGTTTCGCGGCGCCTTTCGATAAGTTCGATTACGTCGTTTTTATCGCATACTGAAACGCCGTAAGTTGTGTATTGCCACAAAATATCGGCTATAAGTTCCTGCGCTTCCGACGTGGTTACGATTGTAAATTCGGTAAATTTCATTTATGTTCTGCCAGTTAAAAAAGTATTTAAAAAGTATTTTTTTCTTCGCGCGTTCCGTATGCGCGTTTTATGTAATGCGTTTTTAGTTTTATATAGGATATTTTTTTAAAAAAACCCGCCTATAGGTCGATTATCGGCACTTTAACGCTTTTACGCAAGCCGCCGAACTTATGCGGCGACTTATAAAATTTCGGTTTTAAAAAATTTAGTTTTGTTTTTTAATATCGCTCATAACGGCGATGTTTTTTTGCATAAACTCGGCAGCCCATGCGGTAACCGTATCGAGCGGAATTTTGCCCTGATCTTTAAAAAACTTATAATAAAGTTCAAACACCCCGCTCACCAGAAAAGCAAGCATATACGGAACGACGGGGTTTTCGTCGCCGCGCTCGTAAAGATAAACGGCATAAAGTTTATCGCAAAGCGAATCTTTAAGTTTGCGCAAAAAGCCCGCTGTGGTATCGGCGAAAACCAGATATTCCATATAGTGTTTGTTTGTTGAAAGCGCCGACGAAATTTCTTTTAAAAGCGGATAAGGGTTTTGCTTAAACTGCTCGTAGGTATATTTTTCGAGTATTTTTTCGCACGAAAAAAGCACGTCTTCGTTAAGATCGTCGAAAATGTTATCAACGCTTTGATAATGCGTGTAAAACGAATTCCGGTTAACCCCGGCAAGCATAGTTAACTCTTTAACCGTAATTTCGCTTAGCGGTTTATTTTTTAAAAGTTTTAAAAGCGCCAGTTTAACGGCGCTTCGGGTGCGTCTGCTCCTCTTGTCTTGTTTGAATTCAGTCATGTTTCACCAAAAATAAGATTATCACAACTTTACCTAAAAATCAAGGATTTTGGGCTAAATATCGCGTTTAGCGAACAATTAAGCCGAATTTTAATTTTTTAAAATTTTTTTGCACAAAAAAAATTGATATTTTTATATGAATATGCTATAATGAATCGCGGTAAATTTTTTTTAAGACTTATCGCTTTTTTACGGAGAAGAAAAAATGGCAAAAATCGGCTTTGATAACGACAAATATTTAAAGATGCAATCGGAGCGCATTAAAGAGCGCATTTCGCATTTCGGCAAACTTTATATGGAATTCGGCGGAAAACTTTTCGACGATTTTCACGCTTCGCGCGTGCTTCCGGGATTTTTGCCCGACAGCAAACTTAAAATGCTTTTGTCGCTTAAAGACGAAGCCGAGCTTTTAGTGGTTATCAACGCCAACGACATTATTTCGAACAAAGTCCGCAGCGATTTGGGAATTTCTTACGATCAAGACGTGTTGCGCCTTATCGACGCGTTCCGCTCGGTCGATTTATACGTCGGCAGCGTAGTCGTAACTCAATACGTTCAAAGCGCCGACGTCGATTCGTTTATGGCACGGCTCGAAGGGCTTGGCATAAAAGTTTATAAGCACTACACCATAAAAGGCTATCCGTCTGACGTGGAATACATAGTAAGCGACGAAGGTTTCGGCAAAAACGATTACGTCGAAACCACCCGCAATCTCGTTGTGGTAACCGCCCCCGGTCCGGGCAGCGGCAAAATGGCGACCTGTTTAAGCCAGCTTTACCACGAAAACAAACGCGGCGTTAAAGCGGGATATGCCAAATTCGAAACATTCCCCGTTTGGAACCTGCCCTTAAAACACGCCGTAAACATAGCTTACGAAGCCGCCACCGCCGACCTTAACGACGTAAACATGATAGATCCGTTCCATCTTGAAGCCTATGGCACGCTTGCGGTCAACTATAACCGCGACGTCGAAATTTTCCCCGTGTTAAGCGCGACTTTTAACAAGATTTGGGGCGAATGCCCTTATAAATCGCCAACCGACATGGGCGTTAACATGGCGGGCTATTGCATTTTCGATAACGATGCCGTAACCGCCGCTTCGGAACAAGAAATTATACGCAGATATTACTCGGCAAAATGCCGCCACCTGCAAAACGGCGAAAACAACGAAAACGAAATTTATAAAATCGAACTTTTATTAAAGCAGGCAAACATTTCTATCGAAAAGCGCCCCGTAATTAAAGCCGCGCTTGAAAAAGCCGAAGAAAATTCGATGCCCGCAACCGCCTTAGAACTTCCCGACGGCAGAATAGTAACGGGCAAAACGTCGTCGCTTTTAGGCTCGTCGGCGGCAATGCTGTTAAACGCGCTTAAAGCGCTCGGCGATATTCCCGACGACGAACCTTTAATTTCGCCTTCGATAATCGAACCCGTTCAGCACCTTAAAATCGACCATCTTGGCAATTCGAACCCCCGTCTGCACACCGACGAAGTTTTGGTTGCGCTTTCGATTTGTGCGGTTTCGTCGCCCGTTGCCGAACACGCAATGGAACAACTCAACAAATTAAAGGGTTGCGAAATGCACAGTACCGTGCTTCTTGCCAACGTAGACTATACCACCCTTAAACGCCTTGGCATACGAATCACATGCGAACCCAAATATCAGACCAAAAAACTTTACCACGCAAAATAAAAGTGCAACTTAAACGCAACTAACTCAAACTACGCGACAAGCGCAACTTAATTTTATAAAAGTAAAAACGGCAAGGATTTTTTAATCCCGCCGTTTTTTGTTGTTGCGATTATTATAATAGGTTGTTATTCTGTTTTTGCCTTAAATTTTATTAAAAACTTTACTTTTCAGCCGTATAAACCGAAAAATTTTACTCTAAAATGTTGGTGGTTATAAAATCGACGCCCGATTCGATAAGTTTTTCGGCGGCGGATTTGTCGTCTACAGTCCAGCAGTTTACCTTTAAATTTGCCGCGTGAACTCTGTCTATAATCGATTTGTCGATGCGGTCGTAGCGCGCGTCTAATCCGAACCCGTATTCCGCGATAAAATCGATTACTTCGCCTGGGACGTCTCCCGTTAAATATTGAATGTCGGCGGTCTTTTCGGCTTTGCGCAAATGCACGAGATTTTCGCGATTGAACGAGATAACCGTAGTGTTTTCAAACTGCCCCGCGTCTTTTATAATTTTTACGATTTCGTCGATTTTTTCGTTTTGGATGCGGAGTTTTAACTCTAAAACGGCGCGTTTGTTATATTTTTTGCAAACGTTAACATAGTCGATTAAATCGGGAAAAACAAGGTCGCTCCTTAACGTTTTTCCGTCGGTATCGAAAATTTTAACAGCCTTTATCTCGCTGTATGTGCTGTTTTCGATAACCATATCCACGCCGCTTACGCGTTTGATATTGTCGTCGTGACAGATGATAAATTTGCCGTCTTTGGTAACGTGAACGTCGGTTTCGATGCCGTAATACGAACGCGAACCGGCTAAAACAAATGCGGGGCATGTGTTTTCCCGTTCGATGCCCGAAAGCCCGCGATGCGCTATGATTTTGCAATTTTTTCTGTCGATTTTAATGGTATCCAAAATAATTATTCCTTTATTGCCCGAAATAAAATAATTTTGTAAAAGTCTTTAATGCCGTTTATGCCCGTAAAGCGCCGAAAGCGTGAATGCAAAAAGCCGATTTACGCCATTAAAACTTTTGCGATTTAAATTTTATCAGCGAAAATTCGTTTTGTCAAGCGTATGGCTGTTGCCCCGTCAAAAACATATAAAAACGCAAAAACATCTTATGCAAAAACTGCCTAAAACATACAAAAACCGCGCTATAGGTCGATTAACGGCTATTTCGCGGTTTTTTATTTTCTTTGTTTTTAAGCGCCTTCAAACAAACGGGCTTCGCGACAAAACCGCCGCAAAACTTTCGCAAAAAACTATGCTTAGGGATTCCAATCGTTATCACTAACTATTTTTGCGGTAACAAATCGGTTTTTGCTGCGTTAAACTCCCATCAACGTACGTCAAGTACGATTTCGGTCGTTTGCCTTGCAAAAACCGTACCGCAAGCGGCGATTTCTTCTCCGCAAAAATGCGCAGCACCGAAAAGAGCGTATTTTTTGATGATTTTCTGCGAGCGTGAACGAAGTTGTATCGGACATACTACGAGCGAACGGTCGCGGAAAATAACTAAAAAGCCGCCTTTTCGGTAATTAGTGATGACAAATGGAATCCCTAACTCTATTAAAATTTAACGGGCAACGGATTTTGCGCGTGCGCGGCTTCGATAACGTTTATAACCATTGCCGCATGTTTTAAGGGCATTTTAAGTTCGGCGTTTTCGGTTATAACTTTATATGCGTTTTCGTAAACGGCGGCGGTGCCTACGTCGAACGCGGTGCCGTTATAAGTTCCGTTTTCTTCGTGCACGTTAAGTTTTTCGGTGCAATAAAGCGGATTGCCGTTTTCGTCTTCTAAAAAGTGTTCGATAACGGGGCGCGGCTCGTTTTCGTCGTCTTTATAATATTTTAAAGTATATTTGCCGGGTGTGCTTTTAAGCGTTCCGCGCGAACCCTGAACCTTGATGTTATAGTCGCTGAACGCGTCGGTCGAGTTCGCTTCGATGTCGACAAGCGGCTTATCGGGTGCGGCGAGCAGAATTTTAACGTAATCTTCGGCGTCGCCGCTGTAAGCGCGGTGTCGAGTTTAGAATAAACCACTTTTGTTTTTTCGTCGAAC
>JAXEDY010000027.1:0-46019 GCA_034104345.1 Christensenellaceae bacterium
ATGACCGCGCTCGGCGAAGATAAAACGTTAGAAGAAAAGTTGAACCCGCGCTATAAGTATTACGATACTTATAAGGATAAATATTATTCGATAAGTTGGGTTTACGGCGCGTGCGGCATTATGTATAACGCCAACTATCTGTCCGAAGAAAACGAACCCAAAACCACCAAACAGTTTATAAAACTCGTGCAGGATATTGCGGGCGGCAAAATCGAAGGGATTCCTTCTACGGTTAAACCCTTAATCTGGTCCGGCGCAAACGCCGCGGGCTATATGTCGTATGCCGTGGAAACCTGGAAAGCGCAGTATATGGGCGTCGATAAATACGACGCGATGATTAACTTCTGCGAAAACGGCAACTACACTTACGAATATTTAAACGACGACGCTGTTTTATACGCTTATAACACCGTTAAACAGATAGCCGATCCGTCTTACAGCGTAAAAGGTTCCGAAGGCTTCCAGCACACCCCCGCACAGCAAGATTTCTTGCGCGGCGCGGCTGTGTTTATGCCCAACGGCGACTGGATCGAAACCGAAATGCGCTCGTCTGCCGCTGACAGCGGCATAACCCAGAACGTTAAGTTCCTGCCCACTCCCATCGTAAGCGAACTCGGTGTTAAACTTCGCCTTGCCGGCTCTGCGGCTACCGAAGAAGAACACGAAAACATGCTTGTTGCTTTGGTTACCGCTATCGACGACGGTAAAACCGACGCCGAAATCAAAGCGATCTATGCAAACCTTTCCGACGCTCAGATTAAAGCGGTAAGGGAAGCCCGTTCGGTAGTTTACACGCTCGGCGCTTCGCACCGCATTTACATTCCTACCTATTCGAAAGCGAAAACCGCCTGCTATAACTTCGTTCGTTTTATGGCTAGCGACGAAGGTATTAAAATCTTCCGTAAATACGCCGGTTCGCATTCGCCGTTCGAATATACCGTTCAACCCGAAGACGAAGAACTTACCGGTTTTCAGAAAAGTCAGGATAAGGTTTTAAAAAATTGCAGCCTTATTTACGCTACCATCACCAAATCGCCCATTCGCGCGTATAACACCATAAATTCCGATACCAACGCGTTTGCCGAATTCTATGCAAACCCGTCGCTGACGGCAGAACAACTTCGCGACGATCACTACGAATCGATTGCAAGCAAATGGAATTCGATGAAACTTATTGCCGGCGTATCCTGATTTTTTAGTATCATTCAACCGCCTGAAACCGCCGAGCGGGCAGAAAAACCCGTTCTGCGAACAAAGCAAAAACTCAAATTTAAATTTTATAAGGGACAAAAATGACTTATAAAACAAATAAACCGTCGAAAGCGAGATGGTCGGGAATTATTTTCGCGGCGACCTTTCTCGCTTTCCCCATTTTACAATTTATAGTTTTTTATCTGGGCGTAAACGTTAAATCGTGGATTTCGGCTTTTCAGCCCGAGTTCGGCGAAGAATTTTCGTTTATCAATTTCCAATTGTTCTTTATCGAACTGAAAGATCCGTTAAACGCAATGTCGTCAACGATAAAAAACACCTTTATCGCGTTCGGCGTTTACGATTTTATTTCGCTCCCTTTGTGCGTGTTCTTTTCATACGTTTTATATAAAAAGGTGGCGGCAAGTTCGTTTTTCCGCGTGGTTTTCTATTTTCCGTCGCTGCTCAGCATAGTTGCGCTCGCGCTCGTGTTCTATTTTATAGTAGACGTAAAAGGTCCCATAGCCCTTGCGTTTAACTCGATCGGGCTTAATTATCCGTCGCCTTTCGGGCGCGAAGGTTCGGCTTTTGCATGGATTATGATTTTCTGCGTATGGTCGGGCTTCGGCTATTCGATAGTGCTTTTTTCGGGTTCTATCGCAAGGCTACCCGTCGATATTTTCGAAAGCGCGAAAATCGAAGGTTGCTCTATGGCGCGCGAATTTTTCACTATAGTGGTGCCGCTTCTCGCGCCAACGATTTCAACGCTGTTCATTTTAAACTTCGCCGCGGCTTTCGGCATGTGGGCGCCCGTTCAACTTTTAACGGCGGGCGGGTATAAATCGTCTACTATCGGCTATTTTATTTATTCGCAGGCAAAAGCGGGCAACTATAAATATCCGTCGGCAATCGGGCTTTTGGTTTCGGTTATCGTGGTACCCGTCGTTCTCGGATTAAGGGCGATTTCTTCAAAATTCTTCGAGGAGGTTACCTTTTAATGCAAAACGCAAACGTATTAAAACAAAAGCGTTCAAACAAAATAAAGCGCGGCAAGGGCGAAAGCGTGTTTATGTGGATTATGTTCGCGCTGTTTTTGTTTTACGCTCTGTCGGTAATTCTTCCGTTTTTGTGGACGATAATGAACTCGCTAAAAAGCAACGGCGAATTTTTCGAAAACTGGAACTCGTTTCCGTCAAGATTAAAATTCGAAAACTATGCCGACGCTTTCGAAAAAATTAACTATAACGACACGAACCTTATCGGGATGTTTTTCAACAGCCTTATTTTAACAGTTGAAAACACTTTGGCGGCGGTAATCTTCCCGCTTATGACGGCTTACGTCATCGCCAAATACCCTTATAAATTCTGTAAATTCCTTTACGGGCTTGCGCTTGTGGTACAGGTTTTGCCTACGATAGGCTCGTTGCCCGTCGAATATAAACTCGTTTACGACTTAGGCATTAACGACAACTTCTTTTTAATATGGATTTTGGCGGCGGGTTCGTTCTCGTTCAACTTCCTTATTTTATACGCGGGTTTCCGCTCGATAAGCTGGACCTATGCCGAATCGGCTATGATCGACGGGGCGGGGCATTACACCGTTTTCTTTAAAATAATGCTTCCGCAGGCAAAACCGTTTATAACGGCAATTGCAATTACCACCTTTATTTCGCAGTGGAACAACTATAACACGCCGTTTTTGTATCTCGATAGATACCCCACGATGGCGCTTGGACTTTACGACTTCCAGCAAAAACAACTTTACGGCACGCAGATGTCGCCGTTGTTCGCGGGCATTATCCTTTCGGTTCTGCCGGTTGCCGTGCTGTTTACGGCAATGCAAAAAACCATTATGGAAAACACCGTTGCCGGCGGCATTAAAGGCTGAATTTTGCTGCCGAAACCGCTTTACTAAAACAAAAAAACATGATAGAATGAAATTCGCCCTTAAACTTATAGTGTGGGGCGAATTTGTTTAAATGAAAAAATTAAAAAGGTTAAACTATGATCGAAAAAATTAAATCCGCCGTGTGGGCGGAGGGGCAAAAAAATCAGATGAATCGCGCGTTTGCGTTCGTTTTGGACCTTGGCAAAAAACAAAATGGCAAAATCTGCTTGTCGGCGGCTTCGTGCTATAAAGTAATTGCCGACGGAAAACTTGCGGGGTTCGGCCCCAACCGCACGGCTCACGGCTATGCTCGCGCCGCGGTTTATCCGTTTAACGCGCAATATATTACGATAGAAGTACAAAGCCATTTCGTGCCTAATTTCTGCTGGGTAAAACGCGAACCCTTTTTTGCCTGCGTTTTAAAAACCGAAAGCGGAAAAGAATATTTTGCCGAAGATTTTAATTGTTTTGCACTTTTGGATCGCGTTCAGAAAGTACGCCGCTATTCGTTTCAGCGCGGATTTTGCGAAACTTATATAAACGAACAAGACAGAACCGCGCTATATTTTTGCAAGCCGCAAACCGCTTTTCCGCGCGTTAAAACCGAAAAGGCCGAACTTCCGCACCTTTTACCGTCGGAAACGTTAAACCCCGCGCTCAACGAAATTCTGCCCGAAAAAATTATAGATTTTGGCTATTGCAAAACTTCGCCCGAAATTGCGGTTTACGTCGACCGCACCGAAACGCTTATAGGTACCGTTATCGAAGGCTTTAAACGAGGAGAATGGCAGGATTTTTCTACCGACGAAATAAGCCGCGTAACATATCTTTCGGGCGCAAAATCGGGCGATTACGCTTATGAAACGCTCGACTTTTCGCGCATCGTAACGGGTATAGTCGAAGTCGAAATAACAGCCGCTAACGCGGGTGAAGTATTTTTTGCGTTCGACGAAATTTTATCGGACGAAAAGTTAAAAACGATAAAGCCTTTCCGCGGCGAAACCGCGAACGTGTTTAAATGGACGGTTAAAAAGGCTGGCGTTTACAACCTTTCGGCTTTCGAACCTTACGCTTTCAGATATGCAAACGTGATAACTTCTGCGGGCGTAAAGGCAAACGTAAAGGTGCGCGCCTACGAAAATCCCGAAGCGGAAAAGATGCTTTTTAAGTGCGACGACAAAAAAATCGAGCAGATTATGGAAGCGGCGCGGCATACGTTCGCGCACAACGCGGTTGACCTTTTAACCGATTGCCCTTCGCGCGAACGGGCGGGCTGGCTTTCCGACAGTTTTTTCTCGTCGGTGGCAGAGCGCGTTTTTACGGGCGACAATAAAGTTGAACGCGCGTTTTTGCAAAACTATATTTTAGCCGACAAAAGCGATCATCCAAAGGGCATGATTCCGCGTTGCTATCCCGCCGATTATTACGAAAAAGACGGTTTTATTCCCAACTGGTCGCTTTGGTATATCCTTGAAATTTACAAGTATTTTACGCAATACGGCTATGACGAAACGGTTGAAAAATCGCGCGCCAACGTCGAAGGCATTTTGAATTATTTTGTCGATTTCGAAAACGAGTTCGGCGTGCTCGAAGATCTTAAAGGGTGGATTTTCGTAGAGTGGAGCGCGGCGAACAATCCCGACCACATAAACGGCATAAACGTTCCGTCGAACGCCTGTTATTACGCTTCGCTTCTTGCCGCCGCACGGGTTTACGGCATTAAAAGCTTAAAAGAAAAAGCCGAAAAAATTAAAGAATATCTGCTTAAAAACGCTTACGTCAACGGCTTTTTCGTCGATAACCTTATCCGAAACGAAAAAGGCGATATAATTCCTACCCAAAACTACACCGAAACCTGTCAATATTATATGTTTTTCTTTAAGTGCGCAGATAAGCATACGCACAAAGAATTGTTCGATAAAATGCTTAACGAATACGGCAAGTCGGATAGTTCGGCAAGCGGCGGAAATCCGGTAAAAAAACAACTTACTCCGTCGAACATGATTTACGGTGTGTATATGCGGCTCGAACTTTTAATGCGCGAGCAGAAAAGGGTTGAACTTTTAAACGAATGCGTGCGCTATTTTTACGATATGACGCAAAAAACCGGCACTTTATGGGAAAATAACACCGCTTCGGCAAGTTGCGACCACGGTTTTGCTTCTTACGTTTCGCGCTTTATAATTTACGCACTTTTCGGGTTCGACGTTTTATATCCCGAAAAGGGCGGCGCGAAAAACGGTATTAAATTAAACGCCGAAGCAGTTTTACCGTTTAAGCAAAAAACGGTTAAGTTAAGCGTTTTAAACGATATCGTAACGATAGAATAATCAACGTAATAAACTTAACAAAAAACCGCGCTATAGGTCGATTATCGCCTGTTTCGCGGTTTTTTAATACGTAATTAAGCGCCGTTTTTCTGCCTGAAAATTAAGCGGCTAAAAAATAAGCGACAGGGTATCGGGGTGGGTAAACGCGCCGCTTATGTCGCGGTCGCAAACGATACAATCGATGTCGGAAACGTTGCAAATTTTAAACGCGCCGCCTTTGCCTATTTTTGTGTTGTCGCAAAGGCAAACTTTTTTATCCGAATTTTGCATCATAGTGCTTATTATTTCGTTGCAAGGCTGAAATAAATCGTAAATGCCGCCGTCCGACGTTATTCCATGAACCGAAAAAAAACATAAATCGGCATGAATTTTCGATATTGCGGCTCGCGCGAATTCGCCCGTTAAAGCGGCGTTGTTTTCAGAATAAACCTTGCCGCCCGAAGAATAAACGTTAACCCCTTTCGCGGCAAGCGCGGCGAGTGTGTCTACGCCGTTGGTAACCACCGTTACGTTAGGAAACTCAGAAAGATATTCCGCCAAAAAATAGGACGTTGACGACGAATCCAAAAAAATCATGTCGCCGTCGTGCACAAGTTTAAGCGCTTTTATGGCAATAAGGCGCTTTTCAAGGGCGTTTGTGTGTTTTCTCGTGAAAAACGACATGCCCGATTCGTCGTCGTTTATCGATTTCACGCCGCCGTGAGTGCGCACCACAAGCCCGTCTTTTTCAAGTTCGGTAAGTTTCCGCCTTATCGACGACGGGCTTACCGCAAATTGTTTTGCAAGTTCTTCGACTTTTATAAAGCCCGCGCGCCTTATCGCGTCGGTTAAGGTTTCGGTTTTTATTTTCATCGTTTATACCTTTTTTATAATTCGATTTTAAACAATTCAATCAAAAATAATGCGCGTTCGCGCATAAAAATTTGCGCGTTTTGCCGATAATGCGCGTATTTTTAAAATCGCAAAAAAACTTTTGCACGTTTTACGCATCTATTGTATAATTTACACGCTTTAAATGCAAGCAAATTTTATTAAAAAACGCAAAAAAACAAAACTAAAGGCGAAAGTTATGAAAAGTATAGAAAAAACGGCAGAACGCCTGAAAGTCGATAATTTAAAAAGCCTTGAAAGCGAAAACGACAAGCGCCGCAAATCTTATGAAAAATTCGTTATTTTTATTTGTTTTTTAATATATTTCGCGGCACAGCTCGGAAGATACAGTTACACTTCGAACATAAATTTGTTTATCGAAACCAAAGGCGTAAACAAAACGCAGGCGGGGCTTGTAAGCACGCTGTATTTTTTGTTTTACGGGGCGGGGCAGATAATAAACGGCATTTTATGCAAAAGATATAACAAGCGCGCGGCATGTCTTATTTCCGTTTGCCTTTCGAGCATATTAAACGCCGCCGCCTTTTTCGATATTCCGTTTTTTTGGCTGTATATATTGTGGCCGCTTAACGCCGCCGCGCAATCCATTCTTTATCCGTCGGTAATGCTTACCATAAGCGAAAAAGTAGAAAAAAAGTATCTGGCGGCGGCTTCGGTTATTATGGCTTCCGCAACTACCGTAGGCACGTTTGCCTCTTACGGAATAAGCGCGCTGTTTTCGTTGCCGCAGAATTTTAAATATTCGTTTATAATTGCCGCCGCAGTTATGACGATTGCGGGAATCGTTTGGGTTTTCGACTGCAAAAAAATGCAAACTTCGCCCGAAAAAAGTGGCGTTTTAACCGAAAATAAAGAGGAAAATAATGCGGAAAACGCGAAAAACGTCGGGAACGGCAAAAACGAAAACAAAAACAATTTAGGGATTCTCGCCTTTATAGAACTTTCGTTTTTTGCGTTCGTTTCTTATGCTGTGAACGGCGGAACGGGAACTTGGACGCCTACGATTATTAAAGATTTATACGGATTAAGCAGCGGGCTTTCGGCTTTTTTGTCGGCGTTTTTGCCTTTTTTTGCAATATTCAACTCGATAATCGCGGAAATAGTTTATAGAAAATGTAAAAGTTTTAACAAAAGTTCGTTCGTGTTGTTCGGCGGAACGGCGGTTTTCTGCCTGCTCGTTTTGCCGCTTATAAACGTAAATTGCGGAGTTTTGCTCGCTTTGCTTGCGATAATAAGGCTTTTTTCGGGCGCAGCGACTAACTTATATACGGCAAAAGCCCCGCTTTATCTTGCGGACAGGTGCAACGCGGGCTTTTTATCGGGCTTTTTAAACGGACTTTGCTATTTAGGCAACGCCGTAAGTTCGTTTGCTTTGGGCGTTATCGCCGACAATTCGGGTTGGAATTTTGTGTTTATTGTTTTTGCCGTTTCTTCGGCTTTGCCTCTTTTGTGTTATCCCGTTTACCTTAAGATAGTAAAAAACGATCAAACAAAAAAATTATAACCCAAAAATAAAAAAGTGGGGCTATAAGTCCGTTATCGGCACTTTTGCGCAAAAAAGCGTTGCAAAAAACAATAAAAAAACCTAAAAATTTTTTTGTTTTATCCATTGACAAGGCGAAAATATTGTGCTAAAATTCTGCCCGAATAGTTACGTTCGGTTTTTAAAAACAAAAAAACGAGCGACTTAAAAAAACGGGAGAATAAAAAAATGAAACTTGTAAAAGACAAACAACTTGTAGTAGGCGCCGACTTTGCGGGCTTTCCCTTAAAAGAAGCGGTAGTTGCGCACCTTGAAAAAAAAGGCTGGCAAATTCTCGATCTCGGCGTTAAAAAGGATTCCGATCCCAACGATACCGACCTTATGTTCCACCGCGTGGGGTTAAGGGTGGGCGCTATGATTTCGGAAGGCGAATACGAACGCGCGCTTGTGTTTTGCGGTACCGGAATGGGCATACACATAGCGGCAAGCAAGTGCCCGCACGTTCATGCGGGCGTTGTAGAAAGCGTTCCCGCCGCGCGCCGCGCAATAACCGGCAACGGCGTAAACGTTCTTGCAATGGGCGCGTTTTACGTTGCGCCCGCAATGGGTTGCGATATAGCCGACGCTTATCTTTCGGCAACGCTCGGGAGCGACCAGACGTGGTGGCACAATTTTTACGAATTCCATAAACTCGCCATCGACGAACTCGAAGCGTTCGACTATAAAGAGTATAAGAAAAACGGCTTTAAAGTAAACAAACTGGGCGATTACGACCTGGTTTTAGAAGATAAGCCCGAATAAAAAGCAAAAAAACGCCTGCAAAAACGTTTGACGTGCGGCGGCAAATTCAGCTTCGAAAAAGTTAAGTTTTTTAATTTTGCCGCGCCAAAAAAATCTAAAAAGTTCATAAAATTACAGCAGTGTAATAAACGCGAAAAAAACCTGATTTTATCGGGTTTTTTTGTTTTTTAACCGTAAAAAACGCACGAAAAACGACGAAAAAAGCAAAATTGTATAGCAAAAATATCCATTTATATAGCCAAAATGTTTATTGAAAATTTTACAAGCCGCGTGTTATCATATTTTTGTAAAACGGAAAGGGCGCGTTATGAATTTAAAAAAACGAACGCCCTTAAGAGAACCCTTAATAGGGCAGAGGACACTTAATAGGGCAAATAGTTAAACCTTACTTAATTTTTTAACTTGAAACTTTGAAAATATGGAACAAATCTGCATAAAAGGCGACAATTTTTATAAAGGCGGTAAAAAGCACCTGATAATATCGGGTGCCATACATTATTTCAGAATTTTGCCCGAATGTTGGCGCGATCGGCTTGAAAAACTTAAAAATTGCGGATTTAACGCGGTAGAAACTTACGTTTGCTGGAGTTTGCACGAAAAAACCGAAGGGGTTTTCGATTTTTCGGGGCGGCTTGATTTAGGCGCGTTTATCGACGAAGCGAAAAATCTTAATTTAGACGTAATAATCCGCCCGGGCCCTTATATATGTGCCGAAACCGATTTCGGCGGGCTTCCTTCGTGGTTGTTGAATTACGATACGGGGCTTAGGTGCGCGGATAAAATCTTTTTGGAAAAAGTAGAAAAATACATTAAACGGCTTGCCGAAGTTCTGGTGCCGAGGCTTGTAAAAAACGGCGGCAACGTTCAGATGGTGCAAATCGAAAACGAATACGGTTCTTACGGCAACGACGAGAAATATAAACTCGCGCTCAAAAACATCTTTGAAAAATACGGAATAGACGGTTTGTTTTTTACTGCCGACGGCGACGACGAAGACATGATCGAAAACGGAAAAATCGACGGGGTGATGCAGGCGCTTACGTTCGGTTCGCACCCCGACGAGCGGTTTGCGATTTTAAACGACGTTTGCGGCGGAAAAAAACACCCGAAGTTTTGCGCCGAGTTCTGGATAGGCTGGTATAACGTTTACGGCGGCTGCCGTATGGAACGCGACGATGAAAGCGTTATTGCCGATCTTAAACGGTTTTTGCAGACGGGCGCTTCGTTTAACGTTTATATGTTTTGCGGCGGCACGAATTACGGAATGATTAACGGCGCAAATTATAACGACGACGATTTCAGATTTCAGACCACGAGTTACGATTATCTCGCTCCGATTTCTGAAGCGGGCGATATGACCGAAAAATATTATAAAATTAAAGCGGCTATCGAAGAATTTACGGGCGAAAAAATAGATTTACCCGTAAAAAACAGCGAAAAAACCGCTTATCCGCTTTTAAAACCAAACGGATTTTGTTCTCTTTTAAACGCGCTTGACAAAATCAGCGGCGGAAAAGAAGTCGAAAGCGAATATCCGCTGTCGTTCGAAAAACTGGGCGTAGACTTCGGTTACGTTCTTTACCGAACGAAACTGAACGTGCGAAAAAGCGGAGAACTTGAAGTTTTCGGGCTTAAAGACCGCGCTACGGTTATGTTGAACGGAGAAATCCGCGGAGTTTTAGGGCAGGGTTTAAAGCAAAAAACGGTTAGCATAAACGCAGATAACGATAAAGGCGAAAAAACTCTCGACGTTCTGGTTGAAAACCGCGGCCGATGCAATTACGGCTTGCGGCTTAAAAACAAAAAAGGAATCGAAAACGGAATTGTTTACCGCGAAAAATATTTGCTGGATTACGCAAACTATCCGATAAAGGCGGTAAAGCCCGAAAATCTTGTTTACGATTTGCCCGAAAGCGGAAACGGAAAGGCCGGATTTTTCAGGTTTACGCTTGATATAGCGGAAGCGCCGCGCGATACGTTTTTATATCCGAAAGGCTTTAAAAACGGTTGCGTTTACATAAACGGCGAAAACGCGGGCAGGTTCTGCAACGTTCAGCCGCCCCAAGGCACGTTATACGTCGCCAAAGAACTTTTGAAAAAGGGCGAAAACGAAATTCTGGTTTTCGAAACCGACGGGTGCGAAAATCCGTACGTCGAATTTTTCGATAAACCCGTTTTCGGCACGAGCGAAAAGAAAAGGGTTTAAAACAGGGGTTAAAAAGACCGCGGCAAAACCTTAAAAAAAGTTAAAATCATAAACGCGCCGCGAAAAAATAAAAAGTTAAAAATTTTGCAAAAGGCATGCCTTTTGCTTGATAAACTCGTTTTGTTAAGCAACCCGCCTTAAAAGCAAAAAAAAGATAAAAAGCATAAGGAGCAAAATTATGAAAAACGTAAAAAGCAAAATTTTATGCCTTGCACTGTCGGTCGTAACGTGCTTTACCGCCGCCGCTTGCGGCGAAGGGATACGCCCTGACAACAGTTCGGGGCAGGTAAATGAAGCGAAAACACAGCTTTATATAGGTCTTGGCACCAACGGTCTTACCGAGTATATGGAAGACGCGATTAAAAAATTCGAAGACAAGTATAAAGACGTTTCGTTCGAAGATGGCAAAACGGGCGTTCAGGTATTTTTCAAATACGACGAAAAGTTTTCTAATTTCGATACGCTTCCCATAAACTACACGGGCTATCAGGAAAAACTTGTAATAACCGAGAACGTGCCTTACGACAGGATTAAGAAAATGGCGCTCGAAATAACCGACGTTGCGACCACTCCTCTTAATAAAAGCGTTGTGGCAAGCGAAAAATCGCGTACCGAAACCGAAACTATTGCGGGCAAAATGCTTCCGCAGTTCAAAAAGTATTTCGACGCCGACGGAAAATATTACGCTCTTCCTTCGCAATTTGCAAGGATGGGGCTTGTTTACGACGAATCGTTGTTCGAAAAAAACGGCTTATATTTTGCCGCCGAAAACGCAACTCATTCGTTCGAATATACCTGCGATAACGTTTATACCGGTAAAGAAGGCACCTATCTTTTCGTAGACGAAGGATATACCAAAGACGAACTTTCCAAAGGTCCCGACGGAAAAGCCGGCACTTACGATGACGGACTTCCCGCAACCTACGAAGAATTTTTCGCGCTGTGCCACCTTATGCAGAAAGAATTCGGTATCGAACCCGTTCGCTGGGCGGGCAAAGTTCAATCTTATATGATGGGCGTTGCCGAATCGCTCGCAGCCGACTATGAAGGCGACGAATACGTTTTAAAAACCAACTTCAACGGCACGGCGCACAATCTCGTTAAATTCGACGATAACGGAAAAATGGTGTTCGGCGCCGACGGCAAGCCCGTAATTTATTCGCTTGCAATCAACAACGAAAACGGGCACGAACTTACCGCGCAGTTAGGATTTTATAACACTTTGAAATTTATGGACGCGTTTTTAAAATCGGATTATTACGATAAAGATTTATGCTTCAACGGCACAAGCGACCACTTAACCACCCAGACCAAATATCTTTTAAGCGATAAAGACTCGAAAGTTTCGTCGATAGCGATGCTCGCCGAAGGCAGCTGGTGGTATGGCGAAGCGGCGAACACCTTTAAAGATATGGCGCAGAAATACGGCGAAAGCTGGTCGGCTAAAAAAAGAAAATTCGCATATCTGCCCCTTCCGAAGGCAGACGAAAGTTTAATCGGTAAGCAAGAAAGCACGTTCGCTGTGTTAAACATGACTTCGTTTATTACAAAAGACGCGGCGAAAGAGCAGGCAGACGTTGCAAAACTTTTCTTACGCGATATGTATTCGCGCGAAGGACTTTTGAATTTTGTTTCGATAACCGGACAGATGCGCCCCTACACGCTTAACTTAACCGCCGACGAATATGATTCGCTTACCCGCTTCGGCAAATCGAACTACGACACTCTTAAAAACAACAACATTTTATATTTGCCGTCGGATAACGTTCTTTACAGAACCAACAACAGTATCTTAGATGCGACCTATAATTTCCATTGGACTTCGAATCTCGGCGAAACGCTTACGTTAGTTTTAAGGGCGGGTTCAGACGCAAAGACCTATTTCGAAGAAGTTCACGATTTCTGGAATAAGGCTAAGTGGGACAGTTATTATAAAGGCGTCGCTTATTAAAAAGAGACAAGCAAAAATCGTAACGCAAGGATTAACCGAAAAATGAAAAAACAAAATGACGGATACGGATTTTTCAGACGGGCTGTTTCATCGCTTAACTGGAAACTATACGACATACGCTCGAAAATTTACAACAAGCGCAAAAAGGACGCGCCCCGAAAAGCGCGTTCTATAACGCAGATGAACAACGGAAAAAAGATTTTTTGCGCGACCATGTTATTTTTGCCGCTTTTGCAATTTTTCCTTTTTTACGTTTGCGTAAACTTCAACTCGATACTTCTCGCGTTTCAGCGTATCGATGCCGACGGCAACAGATTTCTCGTAAAATTCGATAACTTTGCCGCGATTTTCGAAAAGTTCAGAACGGAAGCGGTTTTCGGCTATGCTATAAAAAATTCGCTTATATCCTATCTTTTTACAACGGTAATCGCTTCGCCCGTGGGGCTTTTGTTTGCGTTTTACATTTATAAAAAGGCAACGCTGGGCAAATTTTTCAAAATCACGTTGTTTTTGCCGTCGGTGGTATCGTCGATCGTTCTCGTTATGCTTTACATGTATTTCGTAGACCTTGCGCTGCCCACGATAATAAAAGAAGTTTTTAAAACTAAAGTATCGGGCTTCTTTTCGAATTTAGACACGCAGTTTGCCACGGTCGTGGTTTTTACGGTATTCACGAGTTTCGGTTCGTCGGTTTTAATGTATTTAAGTTCGATGAACGGAATAAACGAATCGATAGTAGAAGCCGCCGAACTTGACGGCGCAACCTATTTTCAGGAATTTATTTACGTCACGTTCCCCATGGTTTATCCCACGTTCGTTACCTTTTTTATAATAGGTATTTCGGGAATATTCACCAATCAGATGAACCTCGTTTCGTTTTTGGGAACCGACAGACCTATGCCGCAATCGCAAACTTTCGGGTATTATCTCTATCAGCAGACGGTGGCGGGCGAAGCCAACTATCCGTTGCTTTCGGCTTTCGGGCTTATGATAACTCTGGTAGTCGCGCCTGTTTCGATAATAACCAAAAAACTTATGGAAAAATACGGGCCGAGCGCCGAACAAGCGCCCGTAAGGAGAGCAAAATGAAAGAAAAAAAGAAAATTTCGCTTTTGTTCCCCATATTGTTTGCGGTTTTGATTTTATATTCGGTAATACTTTTCGCGCTGTTTATATGGGGATTTTTAACCGCGATGCGCGAAAATCTGGGCTTTATATCCGATCCGTTCGGGTTTGAGGGCGGGCTTCATATCGACAATTTCGAAAAGGCGTTCTTTTTGTTTCAGACCACGGTAAAGGGCGTAGACGGCGGCTATCGCACGGTGTATATCGAAGAGATGTTTTTAAACTCGCTTATATATTCGTTTGGCTGTTCGCTTGTTAACACTTTCGTAACGTGCGTGGTTGCTTACGTCGCTTCGAAGTTCGATTATAAAATCTGCGGAATTATTTCGACCATGGTAATAGTGTTGCTTGCTCTTCCGATAGTAGGCAACCTGCCAGCCGAAATAAGCATGGCGAAAATGCTTAACATCTACGGAACCATGGGCGGAATGTTCATAATGCGCGCGGCGTTTATCGGACCTTATTTTCTGATATTCGCGGCTGTATTCAAGGGCGTTCCCAAAGATTTTACCGAAGCGGGTTATATCGACGGCGCAAACGAATTTACCATATTTTTCAACCTTATGATGCCTATGGTAAAAGATACGTTTATGACCGTAATGCTTTTAAGTTTTATAGGTTATTGGAACGATTATTCTGTTCCGCTTATCTATTTGCCGGATAATCCGCCGCTTGCTTTGGGGCTTTACAGATTCAACGCTTCAACCGATAACGAAATAAGCACGGTACCTATGAAAATGGCGGGCTGCTTTATCGTTTCCGTTCCTATTTTAATAATATTCGTAGCTTTCCAGAATAAACTTATGGGCAACATTTCGATGGGCGGGCTTAAAGAATAAAAGCAAAAAAACTAAAAAAAACAAAAACTTTAAGCGGCGCGAGACAAAAAGCACCGCAACGAAAAAAAACAAAAATCAAGAAATAACGGCAAAAAGCCGATATTTAATAAATCATCAAGGAGGAATTATGAAAAGCAAAAAAATCGTTTTAGCGGTATTGCTTTCAACGTTTTTGGCGGCGAGCGCGGGATTTGGCGTAAGCGGATTTAAAACGGTGGCGGCAATTTCCGAAAGCGACGTAACGTTCGAAGCGGGAGAAGTAAAAACTTCGTTCATAATGGGCGAAGAACTTAAAGTTCCGCAAGGCAAATTCGTTTACGGCGGCAAAAAATACGCCGCCGACGCGGTAGTCCGTTTCCCCGACGGCAACGCCTATCTCGACGATTACGTTAAACTTACTCAGACCGGGGTATACGAAATAGAATATCGCGCGGTTATCGAAGGGACTTTGATTAAAGAAAAAAAATCGTTCGAAACGTTAGAAGCGCTTTATTCGGTCGGCTCTACCCGTTCGTCGATGAGATACGGCAAACCCACCGAATTAGGTCTTAAATTCGTAGACGAAAGATCGCCTTCGGGGCTGGCGGTTTCGCTTGCGAAAGGCGACGAATTTACCTATAACGGCGTTATCGACCTTAAAAATTCGAGCCGGGACGCAAAAACGTTACAACTTTACGTCACGCCCGAACGCGAAAAGGCTGCCGACGCTTTCAGCGTTATGGTTAAATTCACCGATATTTACGATCCGAACAACTACGTTATGGTTTCGACCTGGTCGTATAACATGAAGTGTTATAACGATTCGCCTTGCCGCGCGGCTTACGTTACTTCGTGCGTGCCGTCGATCGGGCAGACCTACACGGGGCATTATTCGACCTATCAGGCGGCTGCCGGCGGTTGGATAGACACCGTGTTTAAAAGCATGCGCACTTCGGGATTCTGTTCGTTTATGTCTTTTTACGGCGACAATGCGGGCGGCGAATTCAGGTGGAACGACGGAACTCCGGGCGGTAGCGGATTTACGCTCGACTGGGGGTATCCCGGGTACCAGCAACTCGGATTCTGGTGGAATTACGACGGACTTGAACTTTGCGGCAATCAACCCACACCCGAATTCAGTAATATAATCGCGGATTACGACAATCCGAATTATTATTCGTCTCTTTGGGACGGCTTTACCACCGGCGAATGTTACGTCAGCCTTTGGGCTGAACAATATAACAACACTTCGTTCAACTTCGTGGTTACCGAAATGGCGGGCGTAGATTTAACAACGCAAGCCCCCGCAACCACTTATAAAGACGAAGCCGCTCCGGTTATTTCGGTAAACTACGGCGCATACACCGAAACCGCTTATCCCGACGCGCTCGTCGGCTCGCCTTACACCGTATTCAAAGCGAACGCAATCGACGGTTACGACGGAGAAAAAGACGTTTCGGTTCGCGCGTTCTACGCTTACGGCACGGAAAACTGCTATGAAGTTTCGTGCGATACTACCTTTACCCCCGACCGAGAAGGCGATTACACCTTGGTTTATAAAGCAAAAGATCAGGCCGGCAACGTTGCCGAAAAACATGTGGTAATTCACGCAGGCACCGTAGCCGAAGAACTTACCCTTACGGTTAACGAAAGCGGCGCCGAAAAAACAGGCGTTAAGGGCAGATTTATAACCGTTGCCGAAGCAACTTACGGCGGTGGGGTAGGAGCAATCACCTATACGGCTAACGCAAAAGGCAAAAAAAGCGGCAAACAATACGAAATCGAAAACGGCTCGTTCAGACCTATGGTCGCCGATACTTACGAAATAAGTTATGCTGTAACCGACTTTATAGGTCAGCAAAAAACCTATAAATACGAAGTGGCGATTGCCGATTCGGCGGCCCCCGTGTTCGAAGAACTTCCCGCACTTCCCAAATATCTTATTTCGGGTTACGAATACACATTCCCGCAGGCAGTTGCAATCGATAAAAAGGGCAACGCCGTTCAGGCACAGATTTATTTTGCCGACGGCGGAAGCGAAACTTTGGCTGCTCCTACGGTAAGCGTAGGCGGCGACAGCCGCACCGCCGAAGTTGTTTATCGCGCCGAAGCGGGCGGAGAAATCGGCGAACTTCGCTTCGGAATTCCCGTCGTAAACGTTAAAAAAGGCGTTTCGATAGATATGGCTAAATATTTTGCGGGCGAAAACTTCACCGCAACTTCGGATAGTTCTAACGTAGTTATAGCCGCAAGCGGGAACAGGGCGAACGCAGAATTTATCAACGCGGTTCTTGCCGAAGGTTTCTCGGCGCAATACGCGGTAACAAGCGGCGAATTCAACGAACTTGCCATGTATCTTACCGACAGCGTAAACTTAAAACAAAAAATTAAAATTTCGTGGAAGAACGTCGCGGGCGTAAACTGGACTTACGTCAACGATAAAATAACAACAATTTCGAGTATGTTCGACTTTGCGGGCAACGCTTCGAACTTCAGTTGGAACAACAAACTTCACACCTTTAACGACGCTACGAGTTCGCTTTCCGTTGAAATAAACGAAACCGTTTACGGCGAAAAATTCGAAGGCTTTACTTCTGGCAAACTTTATTTCGGACTTGCGCTTGACGGCGTTTACGGCGAAGCGGCTGTTTCGGTAACAAAAATGAACAACCAACCCATTCGTCTTGCCCGCCGCGACGTAATCGATCCGCAGATGTCGATTATAGGCGACGATTATGTAACTCAGGCGCGCACCGGCGATACCATCGACCTTAAAGGCGCGATAGTTGCCGACGTTCTTTCGCCCGTTTGTTCGTTAAGTCTTACCGTAACCGATCCCGAAGGCAATTCCGTAAAGACAATAGACGGCGTAACCGTTGAAAACTTGTGCGAAATCGGGGGAGCCGTAAAACTCGACAAAGTAGGAACTTACACCGTCACCTACGCTTACTCCGACGGATCGAGAGAAGTAAGCGAACCGTTCGAAATCAAGTGTTCGCTTTCAAACGCCATCGAAATAACCATAAACGGAAACGTTCCCGAAAAAGCAACCGTCGGCTCCGAAGTAAAACTTCCTTCGGCAACCGCAATAGCAAACGGCGGAAACGCTACCGTATACGTTCTGGTTATCAATCCCAAGGGTTATATCACAAACGTAACTTCGGCAATGTCGTTCAAAGCGGAATTAAAAGGCACTTATCGCGTAATTTACACCGCGTACGATTCGTCGGACAACGTTAAAACGATTTACCGCGACGTAGTTGCGGAATAAGGAGAAAAATATGAGAAAAAAATCTATAATATCTTTATTTCTTGTTTTAATAATGGCATTCGGCGCGGCGGGATGCACCGCGGCGGGCGACGCCGCAAATCTTCCCGCAGGGGCGGTTGTCGGCGGCAAAGGGCTTGAAAACGGCAGCGCCGTAAAAGCGGACACAAGTTCGCAAACCCAAAACGAAAATCCGTTTATGCAAAACGGAAAAACAGACTACACCGTGGTTTACGACAAGAATATATCGTCTATCGCAAACGTGTCGATCGCCGAACTTGTAAACCTTTATTACGAAGCGACGGGCTTAACGCTCGCGCAGGCTACCGCAGATACGGTAACTTACGACGAAAACTCGAAGTTCATCGTGGTAGGCGACAACGAAATAACCCGCGCGGCGGGCGTTACCGCAGACTTTGCAACGCTCGGTTCTAACGGTTACGTTATAAAAACCGTTGGCAAATCGGTATTTTTGCTCGGCGCAGGCGACTGGGGAACAATTTGGGCTGCTTACGACTTTTTAGAAGAACAACTCGGCTACGATTATATTTATACCGACGAAATTTTGTTCGACGAAGCGAAAGTTAAAAACAGCTCGCTCGTAAAACTCGACAAAGCTGTAAAACCCGATTGGGAATGGCGCGTCGTAGGCGACGGCGAACTTTCGAACAACAAAGACCTTCGCACCCGTTTCAGAATGCAGGAAAACACCGACGTCTGGAGTTCTTCGGGCGAGATTTCGATGTTCCATACCTTTTTCAGCCTGGCGTCGGGGAACTACGGATTCGTTCCTACGGCAGAATGCCTTTCGGCCCATAGAAACTGGTATAACTTGGATTATAAAGGCGCGCCGGGTTATCCCACTTGTCTTTGTTTCACGCGTGACCCCGACGGATTAAGCGACCAGGTTTTAAGCCGCATAATCGAACTTATAAAAATAGGCGGCAACGGCAATTCGATAAACATAAACTTCTCGCAATTAGACCGTAACGAGTGGTGTTATTGCCCGTCGTGCTGTAAACAATTGGATAAATACGGCGGTTCGCCTTCGACAACGCAAATCTTGTTTATGAAGAATTATCTTTCTCCGAAACTCGATGCGTACGTAAAAGCTAACTGCCCCGAAAAAGACGTTACCGTTTATATGTACGCATATTGGGGGACCAAACAACCTCCCGTATTCAGCGATTCGCAAATACCCGAACTTAAACTTCCTTCTAACTGCGGCGTTCAATATTGCACGGGGTTTCCCGAAAAAAATCCGATGAGCGAACTTTCCGAAGACTCTATGGCAAAACAATGGGCTAAAATAACCGATAAATTCGCGGTTATGGACTATTCTGAAAACTTCGGCTCGTATATGCGCCATTTCGACGACTATAATAAAATTCAAACCAACATCGAATATTTCTTGAAATACGGCGGCGAAATTCACTATAACATGATGGCTTACGGCAATATAGCCAACACCGACTGGTCAAGACTTCACGGTTATCTAGAAAGCAAGTTAAGCTGGGACGTAACCGCCGACGTTAACGAACTTACCGAACACTTCTTCGACGCCTATTATAAAGACGCCTCGCCTTATATGAAAGAATGGTTCTATTCATATAGGGCATGGTCCGAACTTTTCGATAAAAACAACGTTCACGGCGCAAGCGCTTTGTCGCTTGCTATGTGCAAAGCAATGGACGATTATGCCGAAAAGGCTTTCGACTCGATTTTAAAGTATAAATTCTCGGATCCCGATCTTTACAAAAAACTTTACGACCGTATAAACTTAGAAACGCTTTGTTACAGATTCAACTATCTCGAAACATACAGATACGCGATTGAAGACTTAAAGACTTTTGCAAACGACTTTAAAAAAGACTGCGCTTACTTCGGAATTCAAATGATAAGCGAATCGCAAAGTCTCGACACTTGGTATGCAAATTGCGGTTTTAACAATTTATGAGTTATAAGGGGAATAAATTATGAAAAAAATAATAAGAACCTTAATTTTGTGTTTATGCCTGTGCCTTGCCGCTTCGGTTTTTGCCTGCGGCAAGGGAGGCGGCTCGTCGAGCGGCAGTTCTTCGGGTGGTTCGTCCGGCTCGTCGGGTAGTGCCGAAATCGTATTCTATCTCGTAGAAAAAGCCGAAGTTAAAGAATATACGAATTTGGAACTTTCCTACAGCCTTACGGGTTTTTCGGTTGCCGACGTCGTTTGGAAAAGCGAAAACACGCAGATAGCAACCGTTTCGGCGGGCATTGTTACCGGCGTTAAAGAAGGCGTAACCAAAATAACCGCAACCGCGGGCGATATCGTGCGCGAATGTGAAGTAACCGTAACCAAAAACTCGTCGTATCCCGTGCTGGTTTTATCGCAGGAAGACTGTATGCCACGCGTAGGCGGAAGCGTTTTGATTAAAGCAAGCGTCCGCTTTAACGGCGAAATTCAGGATTTTTCTGATTTTAGCTGGAAGTCGCTTAACGAAGATATAGCTACCGTTTCGGCAGGCGAAGTTTTCGGCGTAGCGAAAGGAGAAACCGCCGTGGTCGTTTCGGCAACGTTTAACGGCGTGTATCTCGAAGAAACGGTAAGGGTTGTTATAACTGCCGAATAAAAAATAAGCCGCGCTCGGCGCAAATATCGGTTTGAGCCGAGCGGGCGCAAAAATCGGAAAAATGCAGATTTCGGTCGGTGAGGACCGAAAAAGCATTAAAAAATATTATCAGGAGGATAATTATGAAACTTAAAAAGGCACTCATTCTGCTTGCTATCTGCGCGTTGTCGTTAACAGCGTTTGCATGCGGAACCGATTCCGGAAGTTCAACCCCCGATCCCGAACCTCAGGTGGTCGAGATAGTTCTTTCGGACAGCGAAGTTACGCTTATCACAGGACAAAGCAAAACCATAACCGCTACGGTTACGGGAAGCGACGAGGCACCCGAATGGCTTACTTCGAACAGCAATGTAGCAACCGTTGCGGGCGGCGAAATAACCGCCGTAAGCGAAGGCGAGGCGGATATTTCCGCAAAAATCGGCGAAGTAAGCGCGGTTTGCAAGGTAACGGTTAAAAATCCCGTTACAGTAACGGTAGATAAAGACAAACTTACCTTAAACGCAAACACCTGGACGGACAGCCAAGGCACCGTTTTCGGAAAAACTTCCGAAAAAATAACTGCCGCGTTACAAGTAAACGGAGAACCCGCAGACGCGGAAATCGCATACAAGAGTTTAAACGAACAAATTGCGACCGTATCAGCCGACGGCACGGTTACCGGCGTTAAGATAGGCACCGCCAACATCGAAGCAAGCGCGGTTTATAACGGCGAAACCTATAAAGCCACCGTTACCGTAACCGTTAAAAAAGTTGACGTAGATTCTATCGAAGCGTTCACTTTCGGCGGCGATAAAAACGAATGGGTTATCGACGTAGCCCGCTTCGGTTTGACTGCCGATGACGTTATCGCTATCTATTACAAAGAAAGCGGCGACGATTTCGTTCAGATCGACGAAGTGACCGGCGAAATTATTTACGACGGTAACAACGCCAAAGTTATTACCGAGGGCATCGACATCGATTCGAAAGAAAAACCCGACGAAGTGGTTATCGAAACCGAAGACCTTTTAATTACCATTCGAATTGCATACGTTACCGCCAAAAACGTTGAATTTGTAAGCGAAGCGTCGCCCATGCTGATAGGCGACAGCAAGCACTTCAAACTCTATGCGTTCGGCGTTGAGGTATCGGAAAGCGCGGAATGGTCGGTTAATAAAAGTTATATCGCAAACATCAGCAACGACGGCGTTATAACCGCAGTCAATTACGGCACCGCCGTTATCACCGCAAAAGTTTACGGATATACTTATACAACCACGCAGGTAGTATTAAAAGAAAAAGAAATTCCCGCCGAAAACAGCGTTAAAAAAGAAGTTCATAATTATGCTTCGGGCGCTGATCTTAAAGGCTGGATGGTTGTAACTCACGGCGAATTTGCCATAGGCGACTGGATATCTTTCACGTTTACCCCCGAAGTAGATCTCCCCGGACATCAGGTGTTCGTTTATTACGGACTTAACAACTGTATGCCGGAAGACAGAGCTAAAAGTTATCCTAACGGCGTAGCGTTCGCTATCGCAGGAACTAAAAAAACCTCTGCAAACATGTTCGACGATTCTTCGTTCGTAGTGTTGGATAGCCAAGGCAACAAGCTCGGTTCTATCGCAAAAGGCACGGGCGCGGGCACTTTCAAGGCGGGCGAAACTTATAAGGTATTCGTTAAAATTCCCGACGACGGTTCTGTCGATCACGATATTTATATCAAATTTTCAAGCGAAACACACCTCGTTCAAGATCAGGTTTATCTCGGCGTGGTTGCCTGGAGAGATCATTTAGACAACTTAAATCCCGAAATATATCCGCAAGACGTAAAAGGTTACGCTTATAACGGCGAAACCAAAGGCGAAACCGTCAATCTCGATAAAACGCTTACCTTTAGAGCAAGCGAATTTGCCACCAAAAATACTATCGACCTTGCAGAACTCGGTATCGAAGGCGAAGTAATCGGCGCAAACGTTATCGGCGCGCGCGGCGAATTTATCGTTAAAAACGCAAGCGGCGTTCCCGTTGTAGAAAACGGTAAACTTACCCTCGTTAACAACTTCTTAACGCAGGCGGGCACCCAAGGCGTTAAAACTTTCGAAATCGAACTCGACGAAAAGAAATTCGTTTTAAAACTCGAAGTAATAGCCGCCGACGAAAAAGCGAGCGACGCCGTCGTTTTAATGCAAGGCGATGCGGACAAGGTTTTGGTTGGCGCGCAAAAAATGGTTAGCGATATTCAAGCGGGAAAAACGTTATTTGCTTTCGATTATTATGCAAGCGGCATAAGCGGCAGCGAGTATCTCTACCTTCAGATAGGCGCGCGTCATATCTATCTTAAAGCAGACCAGGCGTGGATTCACTCTACCTGGGATACGAGTCGTTACGAATATATCACCGCCGACTTTATTAAAGTGTTCGACGCCGATGGCAATTTGGTTACCGATACTGTATCATGGGCAGACAGCAAAATGTTCGGCAGCACTCAAAACTCTATGCAGGCAGGTAAATGGTATAAAGTATTTATAAATATGGAAGGCAGAGCGTGGGGCGACGATTTATGTCTTAATCCTTCGTATGTTTCGGTTGCGGGCGTTATGGCTAAAACCGTTAATTCAAACGCATATATTGCGAACGCCACCACTTGCTCTCCCGCAGAACTTGCCGGCATTTCGATTAAACAAAGCGAAATCACCATCCCCGACGACGGCGAACAAGCACTTATAGTAAGCCTTTCTTCGGTTATGCAGGGCGCAACCGTAACTTATAAATCTTCGAACGAACAAGTTGCCACCGTTACCGCAGACGGCGTTGTTCAAGCTCAAAAAGCGGGCGTTGCAATCATTACCGCAACCGCTATGGGTAAAGAAGCAACCTGCGTCGTAAACGTTTTGGCTAACCTTGCCGCACAGGAAGGCACTAAAACCCAACTCACCACGGCTATCGGCTCGTGGCTTCCCGGAACTTTCGATGTAGGTGCCGCAGGTTCTAACACCAACGTAAACCCCGCGTATATTCCCGGCGAAGACTTCGGCGATTTCAATATGCTCGAAGTAGACGTAACCTTTAAAGCGGACGCTCCCGCGGGTTATCTCCATATTTACGAATATCAGGGCAGAAAAAGCGACGTATGGCCTCCCATTACAAAAAGGTCTGCCGTTATCGGTCAAGACGCTTACGTTGCCGGAACTAAAGACGGCGCAATTTCTCCGACTGCAGCATTTAACGATTTAAGAATTTACGACTTAACCGACGGAAATAAGGAATATCGTGAAAGCGCTATCGAATGGCAGGCAGGGCATACCTATAAAATTTTAATCGCACTCCACGGCGACAACTCGATAGGTTTTTGGTATACCACTTCGCTTCTTTACACAAAAGACGGTTATACCAACGGCGTATACTCTTATTGGAATATGCCTGATTACGCGCTCGACGTATTGTCTGTTATCAGTTTCGGCAACTTCTACGGCGCGTATAAAGTTGCGGGCTCGGATATCACTCTCGATGCCGAAGATAACATCGTAAGAGTGGAATCGACGCTTCAACTTAACGCAACCGTTTCCGGAATCGCAGACAAAACAATTACGTTTACGTCTTCGAACGACGATATTGCAACTGTTTCCGAAAGCGGTCTGGTTACCGGAATTGCACCCGGAACCGTAGTTATAACCGCAACCAACGCCGAAGGTAAAAGCGCGAGCAAAGAACTTACCGTTAAAGCGAAATCCGACGAAGTTGAAGTTTCGTTGAGAGTTAACAACGTTCAATTCGAAAAAAAATTCGTTAAAAAAGGCGAAGTTTTATCCGCTCCCGTTGCACCCGAATTTATAGGGTATAATTTCTCGGGCTGGTTTAACGGCGAAGAATTATTCGATTTTTCGGCTGCGCTTGACAACAACGTTATTTTAAACGCAAAATATGAACTTGCAGGCGAAACCTCTACGCTCGGCGAAGCAACCAAATATACCGCTACCAAAACTTATTATATGGTAGAAAACGGTAACGCTATCGTTGAAAATCACGCGGCAGGCAAAGATTATTTAACCTTTAAGTTCCGCACATATACCGAAATGACCGAAACGGATATACTTTACCTTCAGGTCGGCGCAAGACATATCGCGATAGGTAAAGATAACACCGCGTTCGTTGCTTATTGGGATGTTACCCGTAGAGACGCCATTCCCGCCGACGCCGTTTGCATTTACGATGAAAACGGAACGCTCGTAAGAGATGCGGTTTTGTGGTCGGCTAACGGCAACGTAAATAACGGTTCGATAGAAGAAGGAAGCGTTACAGGTTCGTTGGAGGTAGGCAAAACCTACACCGTGGTAATCAACATAGAATGCCGTGCATGGGACGACGCGCAGATGGGAGTTGCTTATAACGGCGGCACTTTTGCCGATCTGCCCGACGCAGGTATTCGTATCAACGCTTGCGGCGGATTGCTTTCGACTTTCAAATACGTAGGAATTTCCGCTAAAAACGCGTAATTTTACGCACAAAAATCGCTTAGCCGCTTTGCCGAAAAGCGGGGCGGCTAAACGATTTAAATTACTTATTACTATTTATTGCTAATCCAATCTTTTTTTGCAAGGTTTCGGGCTGCCGTTTGCTTTTGGCGCGGCAGCCTGAAATGCAAAAATAACTATTTCGTTTTATTTAGGAATTCCAATCGTTATCACTAATTATTTTTGCGGGCATAAATCGGTTTTTGCAAAGCCATAAACGTATGGCAAATACGATTTCGGTCGTTTGCCTTGCAAAAGCCGCCTTTTCGGTAATTAGCGATGACGAATGGAATCCCTGTATTGCAGGGGAGACATTCCCGTTTGTTTTTTAAACAATCGGCTGAAATAAAAGGGATCGTCGAAACCGAGCATCCACGAAATTTCTTTAATCGAATTTTTGTTTTCGGTTAAAAGATATTTTGCGCGTTCCATTTTAATGGTTATCTGATAGGCGTGCGGGCTTAACCCGAATTGCTTTGTAAAAAGGTGCGTAAACCGCGAAACCGAAAGATTTGCAATGTTTGCAAGGTCCGAAACGGTCGAATTCGAAAGGGTGTCGTGCATTTGCAAAAGCACTTCGCCGAATCGTTCGCCGCTCGCTTTGCTTTCAAACTCGGCGTTGTTTTTCGAATGTTTTGCGATTTCGGCTAAAATAATCAAAAGTCTGCCGTTGTTCGAACATTCCGCGCCGAATCTTCCCGTCATAAGCCCCACCAGAATTTCGTTTATCTGCTGTGTTAAAACGTGGTTCGTTCCGAGGTTAATAACCTTTTCGCCCGCAATGTTAAGTTGGTTTAAAACGTCTTCGATAATCGTTCCGTAAAAGTGTATCCAGAACGCTTCGCAGGTGGGTTCGTTCAAATAAGCGTAAAGCTGCGGTTCGTTAGGCTTAAAAAGCAAAACGGTGCCTTCGCCGAACGTTTTATCAGACCTGCCGAAGTTTACGCGCATACTGCCGCGAACGATATAAATAAGTTGATAATCGGCCCTGCCGTGCGGGCGCTTTGTGCTGAACACGCGCGAATTTATTATATAGTGCCCCGCATTGTTTACGCATAGCGGAATTTCTGTGTTTATGCCTTTAAGTTCGGCACGGTTATACTCGATCAAACTGTCCATAATCTTAACAAAAACCCTTTAATTACTTGAAAAAATCGCACATTTGCGTTATAATGTATAAGCCGATGGAAAAACGATTTTTAAACATGTAAATTATATCACGGTTTAATGTAAAAAAGCAAGAAAATCCATCTTTCGGCACAATATTTTAAAAGAGTATTTTTATGAAAAAAATCGACGCCAAAATTACGCTTAACACCTATTGCAACCCGCTTCCCGTTCCGAATATTCCGCGCGGAAAAGACGAATGGTATCCGTTCGAGCGCGGCATGTTCAGCCACGAAAACAAACCTGCAAGCGTTACTTGCCCCGATTATCGCTCGATAAGCGACCCCACTGTTTTTTATTACGATAATAAATGGTATCTTTATCCGAGTTACGGCATGGCGTGGGTAAGCGAAGACTTTAAAACGTGGAAACACCACAGAACTCAGCCTTATTGCCCCAAATACAGCCCCGCGATAACCCCGTGGAAGGGCAAGTTTTTGCTTACTACCTGGAATTCGCCGCTTTACGTTGCGGATACGCCGCTCGGTCCGTTTGAAGAACTTGGCGAACTTATAGGTTTAAACGGCGAAAAATTCGTGCCGTGCGACCCCTGTATTTTTACCGACGACGACGGAAGAATTTACCTTTACGCGTTCGATTGGAAAACACTCGAAGACGGAAGCAACGCGACGGGCATCGTGGGTTACGAACTCGACCGCGATAATCCGTGCAAGGTAATTTCGGGACCGATAGACGTTATAAAAATGGACCCCGAACAAAAATTTTGGGAAAGGCAGGGCGCGCACTTTCAGAACGAGCGTTTCGGTTGGGTAGAAGGTCCGCATCTTCTGAAATATCACGGCAGATATTACATGATTTACGCTTCGCCCGATACCTGCTACCCGAACTATTGCATGGCGGTCGCTTATTCCGACGAATCGCCGCTTTCGGGCTTTAAAACGCAAAAACGCAATCCTCTCACTATGCGGATCGACGGAATAGTAAGCGGAACGGGGCACGGTTGCGTAGAAAAAGGACCGAACGACACGCTTTGGGCATTTTATACCATAGCCGCTCCGTTTTTTCACCGCTACGAACGCCGTATAGGCATGGATTTGGTTGCCGTCGACGAAAACGGCGAACTTTATTGCCCCAACGGCATAACGAACACTCCGCAATTCGCGCCCGGAGTTATCGACGTAAATAAAAATCCCGCCTTGAATGACGCGGGGCTTTACTCGCTTTGCGGAAGAATGCGCCCGGTGGTTTCGTCTGCCGCACCCGGGAGAGAAGGCGTTTTTGCCACCGACGAAAGCAATCTTTCGTTCTGGCAGCCCGCCGATGACGATGAAAATCCTTTTATCGAATGCGATTTAACGGATAAATATCTTGTGGGGGCTTCGCGCGTGTTCTGGCGCGAAATAGGGCTCGATTACGCAAGCGGAGTTACGCCCGCGCCCGTAAAATATATAATCGAAGGCGTTTCGGGCGATAAAACTTTCACTCTGGTCGACGCTTCGGATCAGAGTGAAGAACTTAATATCGATTATAAAACTTTCGAACTTAAAGAATGCGAAAAGGTGCGCCTTAAAATAATAGGAACAAAAACCAAACTTAAAACGGGAGTTATCGATTTTACCGTTTTCGGTAAACTTGCAAAAGCGTGCAAATGATAAAACGTAAAAGCATAATTTTTTAAAACCTGAAAATCGGCAAAAACCTAAAAATCGGGCTATAGGTCGATTATCTGCACTTTCGCTTCGGCTAAAAATAAAAAAAGCGTGCTTTTGCACGGGGAGAAAAATATGGAAAAAACTAAAATCGTCGTTTTCGGCGACAGCGTAACCCAAGGTTGCTACGAGATTTTAAAAATCAACGGACAATACGAACTTTTAATCGATCCGTCGTCGTGCTACGGCGAAAAACTAATTAGAAAACTTGAAAATCGTTACCCCGAAAAAAGTTTCGAACTTATAAATTCCGGCATTTCGGGCGACGGACTTATTCAGGCGGAGGAAAGGGTAGACCGCGACGTCATCGCGCACGCTCCCGACCTTTTGATTTTTGCCTTTCTGCTTAACGACGTCGGAAAGCGCGATCCCGAATGGTATGGCGAACATTTAGACGGTTTGTTTAAAAAATTCAAAGATAAAGGATATAAAGTCATTGCTATGTCGTCGAACATGGTTAACCGCTACGTCGCGCAGGACGTCCCCGAAATTCACAGGGAAATGGCAAAAGATTTAGTTAAGTGCGAAGACGAAGGCTGGCTTAAAAAATACGACGAAAAGTTAAAAGAAAAAGCCGAAGAATACGGCTTTTACTTCGTCGACGCGTATAAGGCGTGGCGCAAGCTCGATTCTTACGGCATAGACACCACGATGCTTTTGTGCAACAGGCTTAATCACCCCACGCGCGCTATGCACGGGCTGTTTGCCGATATGCTTTTCGAGTGTATCGAAAACAACAAAATCATCGAATAATTTTATGCCCGGCTCGCTCGGCTAAACTGTAATTTTTAAGGTTGTTTTTCCGCTTTCGCCGCCTAATTTTACGGGGCTTTTGCCTTTTAAAATAACCGTTGCGCTCGATGACGGCGGAACTTCTATATCGTAATTCGTTTTTCCGTTTTCGGTTTTAAAGCAAACTTTAATTTCGCCTTGCGGCGTTTTTAAAACCGCTTTAAGTTCGTTAAGGTTTTCGTTCGGGTGCGGATTTATTATAATTTCTTTATACCCCGCGCCTCTTTCGGTGGTCTTAATGCCCAGCGCGTATTCTATAACCCACGAAAACACCGCGCCGTAAGCGTAGTGGTTGAACGAATTCATGTCGGGATTTTCTAAATTTCCGTTTTCGTCTATTCCGTTCCAGCGTTCCCACACCGTGGTTGCGCCTTTGGTTACGGGGAACAGCCACGAAGGCATTTTTTCTGACAGCAAAAGGTCGTAAGCCGCGTCTTCGTATCCGTTTTCGGAAAGGGCGTATAAAAGTGCGGGCGTTCCTAAAAATCCCGTGGTCAAATGCCCGTTTTCCTTAACTAATTCGTAAAGGCGTTTCGATAATATCGGGCGGTCGCTTTCGCTACATAACCCGAAAGTTAAAATAAGCGAAAGGGCGGTTTGCGTGTCGTTCGAAACGGGACGGGCGTAAATTCCGCCGTGCGGCGCGTTTTCGTCGCCGTCGCCTTTTTTAAAAACCTTGGTTTTGCCGTTTGATAGATACGAATTTATAAATTTCTCTTTTACGGATTTTGCAAGTTCGTCGTATTTTTTATAGTCGTTAAGGTTTAAAACGCGCGCGGCTTTGGCACATAAAAGTGCGGATTTGTAATAATACGCCTGCGCTATGAGGTCGGTTTGCGTGCAACCCAAAAGTTCGCCCGCAATATCCATGGCAAGCCAGTCGCCGTAATGCTCGTCGCCCGTCCACATATATTCGTCGCCGCCTTTTTTTGCGCGTGCGCGGATATATTCAACCCAACTTTTCATAAGCGGATAATCGCTTTTAAGTTGTTTTTTATCGCCGTAGGCAAGGTATAATTCCCACGGGCAAACGGTGGCAACGTCGCCCCAGCCGGCAGAAACAAGCCCGCCAAACACCGCGGGAACAACGCTCGGCACGCCGCCCGAAAATTCACCCGACTTAACGCGGTCGAGATAAACGTCTTTAAGCCAGCGCGAAAAATAGTTTTTAACGTTAAAAGTTTTAAACGCCGTTTTGCAAAAAACCTGAACGTCGCCCGTCCAGCCGAAGCGTTCGCTGCGTTGCGGGCAGTCGGTGGGCACGCATAGAAAGTTACTTTTTTGCCCCCACAAAACGTTTTTAAAAAACCTGTTTAAAAGCGGGTTCGAACTTTCAAACGTAAGTGTGCTTTCCATATCGGTATAAAGCGCGACCGCAGAAAATATCGAAATATCTATTTTTTCGGGGTTTTCTTCCGGAAACTCGTCAAGGCGAACGTATCTGAACCCCTGATACGAAAACCGCGGTGCCAAAACGGCAGTTTTTCCGTCGGATATAAACTCGGTTTCGGCTTTTGCCCATTGCAGATTGCCGTTGTAAAAATTGCCGTTTTTATCTAAAATTTCTCCGTGCGAAAGTTTAATTTCGTCGCCGAACGAAAAAACGTTTTTAATTTCGGCAAAGCCCGCTAAGTTCTGCCCGAAGTCGAGTATCTTTTCGCCTTTCGGCGAAATTATAAGGCGAACGGGTTTAAAACGCTCGCGCGGGCGCACGCTTCCGCCGTAAAATTTTATAAGCGCGGGTTTTTCGGCTTTATCGAAAACGGCGGTGCTTAAAAATTCGGGCGCTTTTGTGTAATCGTGCTTTTCGCCCTGATATATATCGGCAAAAGTTATCGGGGTAGAATAAATTTTCCAACTTTCGTCTGTTAAAAGTTCGTCTTTTAACGTTTCGCCGCTTTTGCCGCTATCGAACTCGAAGGCAAAATTTGCGGCGACCGACGTGTTGTCGGCAAAGTGAATTTTGCCGTTTTCGCGCTCGTGGTGCGAAGAAATATCGCCGAGCGCAAACCCGTTTGCAAGATAAACGCAAATTTCGTTGTTTCCCGCTTTAAAAAACTTCGTCGCGTTATAGCGGCAAACCATAAGCCGCTTTTCGCTCGTCCAACAGGGCGCAAAATATTCGTCGCTTACCTTTTTGCCGTTTATATAAAGTTCGAAAATTCCGACAGCGGTAATATAAGCCGTCGCTTTTTTGGGTTTTTTCGGCAAGGCTTTGTTATAAACGTAGGAAAAAACGGATTTTTCGCTTTGTTTGGTTTTAAGTTTTTCGGGCGCGCAAATAAAGTTAAGGTGCGGAATAAAACAAGAATTTTTCATATAAAAATTATAACAAAAAAATTGAAAATCGTCAATAATAATCAAAGAATTTACAAAAAGGGACTGTAAAAAATGAAAGGTTTTTCAGATATAAAAAATCTTTTGTCGGCGGCAAAAAACGGAAGCGAAATTACGCTTGAAAAGGGTGAAGAATATCACGTTTTTCAAAACGATTGTTTCGCCTTAAAAGGTTATCATTTCAGTAACACCGCTTCGATAGAAGAAAACCCCGAAGGCTATCGCCCCGCGGCGATATTTTTAAAAGATTTAAAAAACGTAACCGTAAACGGCAACGGCGCAAAACTCATAATTCACGGAATAATGACGCCGTTTTTGTTCGATAACTGCGAAAATTTAACTTTTTGCGACCTGTTTATCGATTACGCTCGCCCCACAATGAGCGAATTTACCATATTGAAGCGGATTTCGAACGGCGAATACCTTATAAAAATAGCCGATTTTTCGCTGTTCGATATTAAAAACGACCGAATTATCTGGCACGGCGAAAAAAACGAAAAAAGTAAAACAGGCGATTATTTCTGGCAAATCGATTACCGCGACGATATGACTATCGCCATGCATTACGACCCGCAAACCGAATACGTTCAGATGATGGGCGCAAACGGCGATAATCGCTTTCCGTCTATACCCGAATTCGAAAAAATCGAAAACCTTGGCGGCGGGCTTTTAAAAGTTAAGTTGAAAGACGGAAACGCGTTTTTCCCCGTGGGATGCACCGTTCAGACGCGCAACACCGTGCGCGATCAGATAGGAGGCGCGTTTATCGGTTGCAAAAACGCAATTTGCAAAGGGCTTACGATACGTGCGATGCACGGGCTCGGTTTGCTTGCTCAACTTTGCGACGGCATTACCTTCGACGGGCTTGACATCACGCCGGCAAAAGGCAGAACGGTTGCAAGCAACGCCGACTTTTTTCAGGTATCAAACTGCAAGGGCGAAGCGGTTATTAAAAACTGCGTTTGTTCGTTCGGACACGACGATTTCGTAAACGTTCACGGAACGCACCTTAAAGTAATCGAAAAAAACGAGGAAAAAAAGCAGATAAAAGTTGAGTTCGTCGAACCGCACAGTCGCGGGTTCTGCCCCTTTAAACGCGGCGACGACGTAGATTATATAAACAAAAACACGCTTTTATGCTACGGCGGCGCAAAAATCGAAGAAGTTAAGCAAATAAGCGACCTTGAATTTTTGCTTACGCTCGACCGCACGCCCGAAGTAAACACGGGCGACGTTATCGAAAACGCGACCAATACCCCCGCTCTTACGGTTATAAACAACAAATTCGGTCCGTCTACGGGTAGGGGGATTTTATGCACCACCCGCAAAAAAATCGTTATTAAAAACAACGTTTTTTATAAAACGGGCGGCAACGCGCTGTGCGTAGAAGACGATTGCAATTTCTGGTTCGAATCGGGTTACGTTACCGATTTAACTTTTGAAAACAACCAAATAATCGATTGCGCTTACGGCAGTTTGGGTAAGGGCAACGTTGCCGTAATTTCGGTTAATCCGCAGGTTTTGGAAAAACAAAAACCCGTTTACGTTCATAACGACATAGTTATAAAAAACAACGAATTTTTGCGTTTACCCAAAGAAAGTTATCGCATCGAAGTTAAAAACGTTTTAAATTTTACGCTCGAAAACAACTCGACCGACAGCCCTGTAAAAGTAGAACGCGAAAGCGTTAAAAATTTTAAGGAAGTGTGGCTATGAGGCGATTATCGATATGTTTAACGAGTTTTTTGCTCGTTTTGGCAACTTGTTTTTCAGCGGCTTTCGGCTGCGCAAATAATTCTTCGGGTAATTCTTCCGGCGGCTCGTCGGGCGGTTCTTCGAGTTCTTCTTCGAGTTCGTCGTCGGGCGGTTCTTCGAGTTCTTCTTCGAGTTCGTCATCGGGCGGCGGTTCTTCGAGTTCTTCTTCGAGTTCGTCGTCGGCAACCGAAAATCCCGACGAAAGGGTGCTTTTAAACAGCGAAGTTTATCTTGCGCTGAGCAAGGATATTACCGACGAAACCACGAGCATACTTTATTCGGTCGAAGGCGGTCCGTTCAGATGTAATTATATGTATGTTCCCGACGAACAAAAGCGCAAAGGCTTTAACGCCGTCGAGTTTAATATCGAAATAAAAACGGGCGGCGGATATTTGTTTATAGTCGAAGGCGGCAACGCCGATATTTCGAGCGCGTGGGGTGCCGAAGGCGGGTACACGGTAGCCGCGGCGATAGGCAAAGATTATTTCGGCAAAGTAACGCCCACGGTAAATTCGGCTTCTTACGCCTTTGCGGGCGATAACGTTTTGCAGATTTTTAAGGGCAAAACGAGCGAAGACGAAAATTTAACGGGCAAACCGATTGACTTTAAGCCCGGCGAAGTTTATACTGTAAAATACAGATTACCCGCAGGGCATGCGCTTTCGTTTTTTTACACAAAAACTTTAAAAGGAACAAGCGGTAACGAAATTTGCTGGGCTAAATGGAACAGCGACGAATATTGCTTTGACGTTTTAAACAGTTTGAATTTCGGCAATTTTTATGCAATAAATATGGAAGGTGAATATATTATGCCCAGAGAAGATCATTTTACGGTAAACGGTTATAACGCAACGGTTTTGATCCCCGAAAACGCCAACGGCGAATGGCTTTGGAAAACCGAATTTTTCTATGCTTTCGATAAAGCAGAACGCGCGCTTTTCGATAACGGCTATACGCGCGTTTATTTTGAAATAAGCGATAAATACGGTAGTCCCGCAGCCGTTAAACTTATGGCGGATTTCTACGCCGAACTTATGGCAAGGTATGCGTTTTTGAATGCGAAAGGGCATTTGCTCGGCTTTTCGCGCGGGGGGCTATACGCTTTCAATTTTGCAATGGCTCACCCCGAATGCGTTAAATCGCTTTATCTCGACGCGCCGGTGTTAGACCTTCGCAGCTGGCCGCGCACCGATCCCAAGTATAACGAAGTTTATCTGCACGAGCAGGTCATGAGAGAATACGGCTTTTCGAGCGAGCAGGAGTTTTTAAACTACGATAAATACCCCGTGTGTTTGTTAAAAGAATATTTCGCGCTTAACATTCCCACGCTTTTGATTTCGGGCGTTAAAGATACGACCGTCGCTTTTGCCGACAATTCGGCGCACATGATAGATTATTGCGTTAAAAACAACGTTCCGCTTACTTTTTACGCCAAACTCGGCGCCGATCACCATCCGCATTCGTTCGGCAACGTGGGCGGGGTGGATATGTACGGAGATCCCTATCCCGAAACGTTCAGGGTATATTCTTCTGAATATGCGGGAAGTTCTTACGAAAATCCCGTTGAAATAAAAAGCGACGAAAACATCGTTTTAAACTATTTTAAAAATCTCGACAAAAAGTTAAACGACGAGCAGAAAACGCAAAAAAAAACTTATTCTAAGGCAGTTTTCTACGGTGATTCGATAACGCGCGGCACTTACACCGCGCCCGGCGACGAATCGCCTATGCACGTCGCTTCGCCTTGCTACGCCGAACTCGTTGCTGCGGGATTAAAAACTAAAACCTTTATAAATTACGGAACCAACGGCATTTCTTACAGCGCGGCTTCGAGCGTTCTGCCCGAACAGTCGCTTATTAAAACGGTTGCGAATTTCGAAACGGGCGATGCGATTTTCGTTGCGCTTGGCACCAACGATTACGGCACCGACGTTCCGCTCGGCAAGTTATACGATAACGGCGAAAACACCTTTTACGGCGCGGCTACGGGCGTTTTTAAATATTTAAAGGCAAAAGCGCCGCGCGCGGATATTTACGTTATTCTGCCCCTGCCGCGGCTTAACGAAAACGTAAAAAACAAAGCGGGCTTTGCGTTAAACGACTATCGCAACGCGCTTAAAGAAGTAGCGAAAGTTTGCGCCGTAAACGTTATCGACGGAAGCAAACTTGCAATTAACCCCGCTAAAACAAACGATAAAAACAACTATATTTTAGACGGAACGCACATAAACGAAGCGGGGCATAAGTTGCTTGCCGAACTTATTTTATCCGAAATAAATAAAATAATCGGGTAAACAATCGGGAACGGGAAGCGAAAAAAACGTTTTTAAGGCTGACGGGGCTTGAATTCCGCTTGGCAAAGGAGAAAAGTTTATGTTTGAACGCATAAAACAATTTAAAAAACTTTCCGAAGAAATTAAAAATTTAAGCCGCGAGCGCGAAAAAGAACTCGGCGGCAACGTTTTAGAAATCTGTGTTGCAGACGACGGCGACTTTTTATCGCCTTATTCGCCGAACGGCTCGCCCCTTATAAGCGGCGAAATCGTTGAATTTATCGACCATAACGTAAAGCGGCTCGATCCGAGCGAAAAAATGAAAATCGTTATAAAAAGCGATTGCATTTCAGACGACGAAAAACCCATTTACGAAAACGCCGTAAAAAATTATTATCACGCCGAATTTTTGCAGGCGGCAAGGGGGCTAAAACGTAACACCGTTTTAACCGTAGCCATGACGATAACCGCCGCGATTATTTTCGCGCTTGCCGTAGTTTTGGATAAATTAAGCGTCGATTCGGTAATTTTGAACATGATCGACGTCGTTGCATGGGTGTTCATGTGGGAAGCCGCCGATATATTCTTTTTCAGGCGCAACGAATTAAAGTTAAATCGCGTTCGCGCGTTTAACATAATCCGCTCCGAAATAATTTTCGAAAAACTTAAATAAATAACAAAAAATCGTCGTGAAATTTTTTACGACGTTTTTTTATGCATAAAAATATTTTTGCCGAATTATCGGCTGAAAAATGATGAAAAATTTTTAATTTCCATATTGACAAAAATCGATAATCATGATAGAATGAGAGCGAGATAAGTGGAGCATTATTCAAATTTTAAATTTTATACGCTTATTTGCATGTTTGCTATGCACCCTTACGCTCTGTTTGTTTGTGGGCGGAAAAACGTTGAAAGTTAAAGCGGATGAAGCTTATAACTTTGCAAACATTACAGAAGAAGAAAGTTTAGAATTTTTAGCCTACCATAATGTTGAAATCCCTGCTATTCTTCATGGAAATCGAGAAGAAATCGGAAAATTTACACAAAACGCTATTAAATTGGTTTATGAAAACCATTATTGCCACGATATTGCTGCGTAAAATTTGCGTGTTATGCGCGGAGTAAACGGCGTAAATAATAAAAACTAAATAATTTAAAAGTGCCGTTAATCGACTTATAGCGGCACTTTTTTAATTTTTGTTTTGTTTTTATCGGGTTTACGTTTTTCTGTGCGGGTGTTTATATGCACCGACCGAAAAAGGCTTACGCAAAATAATTTTTCAGTTAAATATTTCGGTTTAAATATATTTTTTCAAATTTTCTTCGCAGGTTTCTTCAAAGGTTTTAAGCCGCTCGATAAGTTCTAAAACGTCTTTATCGTAAACGTGCCCGTTTTCGGATACGTCGCGGATAAGTTCGGTAACGCCCATAATCGTGCCTTTTAAGGTCATTTCGGCAATGTGCGAATCGGAATCGTCCATTAACGTTTTCATTTTTATCGAAGCCGCAACCATCGATTTTTTCATGCCGTTTACGTCGGTTATTTCAACGCCTTTGTTTTTTGCCAAAATTTCGAAATCGGTTAAAATTTTTTCGTAACCGTCGCGTTCTGAAAGCAGTTCTTCTTTAAGCCCGCCTTTCGCTTTTTCGATAACGTCGTCGAGCGAAACGAGTGCCATCTGCGCGTTCTGATAGCCGTTTTTAATTGCCGTTTCGTTTAATTTTTGATTTTCCATAAAAAAATTGCTCCTAAAATTCGTTTTTATAACCCAATTATTGCCCAAAGCGATATTTTTATTCGTTAAAGGGGTAAAATCGTTTGACAAACTGCGTGAAATTTGTTATTATTGTTTAGACCGCTCGGATCAGGCTTTAAGTGCGCGGGTTGCCGATTTTTATCGGAGCGCGCCGCCGATTTTTTTCCGGCGAGATTAGACAGGAGGATAATTTGTAAGATGTATGCAATTATCGAAAACGGAAGCAAACAATACACCGCAAAAGTAGGCGACGTCATCAGATTTGAAAAACTGAAAGCAAACGTCGGCGAAAACGTCGAATTCAACGTTCTTCTCGTATCCGACGACAACGGCATTAAAGCCGGCAAAGACGTCGAAGGGTATAAGGCAATAGGCGAAGTTCTCGCGCAGGACAAAGCCAAAAAAGTTATCGTCTATAAATATAAGGCGAAAAAGAACGAAAGAAGAAAGCACGGTCACAGACAACCCTATACGGCTGTTAAGATCAGCGCTATCGAAGAAAAATAAGGAGAAATAATAGAATATGTTTTTAATTAGATTATTTGCTCATAAAAAAGGTGTAGGTAGCAGTAGAAACGGGCGCGACAGCGCGGCTAAACGTTTGGGCGTTAAACGTGCCGACGGGCAAAAAGTTCTGGCGGGCAGCATTCTCGTTCGTCAGCGCGGAACAAAAATTCACCCCGGCAACAACGTAGGTATCGGCAGCGACGATACGCTTTTCGCTCTTACCGACGGCGTAGTTAAATTCGAACGCCTTGGTAAAGATAAAAAGCAAGTAAGCATTTACGCCGAATAATTTAAGTTTTTACTAACAGTCTAAGCCAAAGCCGAAAGCAGTAGAAATATTGCTTTCGGCTTTGTTCGTTTATAAATTTTTATTTTTTTACTTCGGAGTTTTTGGCGTTATGGCTAAATTTTGCGTCGACGGCGAATTTTTTAACCCGACCGACACCTTGGAATGCGGGCAGGTTTTTCGTTATAAAAAAATAGAAAACGCCGCGGGTAATTGCGGCGGCGGTTGCTACGGTAGCCGTGACGGCGGTTTCTATGATGATTGCGGCGGTTTTTCTGGTAGCCGCGGCGGTTGCCACAGTAACGCCTATTACGTTTTTTCGGGCGATAAAGCCTGCCTTATATATTCAGACGGCGGAAAAACGGGTAAAGTTAAAACCGCGGTTGAATGTTTAAACGGCGACGAAGATTATTTTTATAACTACTTCGATTTGTCACGCGATTATTCGCAAATTTACGGTCGAGCCGCAAACAGCGAGTTCGAAATTTTAAAAAAGGCGGCAACGGCGGGCAAGGGCGTTCGCATTTTAAATCAGGATAGGGCGGAAGCGCTTTTGTCGTTTATAATTTCGCAGAACAACAATATTCCGCGCATACAAAAAACCATCGAAAAATTGTGCGCCGCCGCGGGCGAAAAACGTGAGTTCAACGGCGTTAAGTATTATTCTTTCCCTACGGTTTCGCAACTTGCGGGTAAAACGTCCGATTTTTACAAATCGCTCGGTTTCGGCTACCGCGACGGTTATATGTGCGAAGCGGTTAAGATTTTAAACGGCGATTTTTTTAAAACCATCGAAAACAAAAGCGGCGCAGAACTTAAAAAAAGCCTGCTTTCGATAAAAGGCGTGGGCGAAAAGGTTGCCGATTGCGCGCTTTTGTTCGGGTTTCACGATACCGGCAGTTTTCCTGTCGACGTGTGGCTCGAAAAAGTTTATAAGCAGGATTTTAAGGGAGAACTTACCGACCGCAAGAAAATTACCGAATATTTCACTTCTCTTTTCGGCGACGATTCGGGCTATTTTCAGCAGTATCTGTTTTATTATAAACGCTCGCTCGAAAAGACGCAAAAAGTATAAGTGCAAAAAGTGTAATGCGCGCAAAATATATGAATCGCGCAAAAAATTCGTAAAGAGTAAAACGCGTTAAAAAAGTAAAGGGGGTGCTTAATGGATAACGAAAAAAGCGCGGCTTTCGTGCAAACGGGCGGCGAAAAAACAAGTTTTTTTAAAACCGAAAAATTCAAATCGTTTTTGTGCTATGCGCTTACTTCGCTTTTTGTGGCGGGATTGTTTGTTTTGTGCCTTGCGGTTTACGATATTTATCCGTTTTCGCAAACGTATATGTCGTCTTACGATTTAAACGCGCAGATAGCCCCGCTTTTAGAACACTTTTTCGACGTGTTCAGCGGTAAATCTTCGCTTTTTTATTCCTATTCGCTTGCCGGCGGAATGGATATGTTCGGTTCGCTCGTATACTGCGCCGTAAGCCCGTTTACCTTTATATATCTGCTTTTCGGAAGCGGCAGGGCGTGCTACGCCACGAGTTTCGTGCTTCCGTTAAAACTTGTTTGCGTTGCCCTTTCGGCTCTTTATTATCTAAACAAAAAGTTTAAAAGTTTACCGTGCGTCGTTAAATGCGCGCTTGCGGTCGCTTATACGTACTGCGGATATTTGTTCGTTGCAAACACCTATATAAACTGGGTAGATTTGCTTATTTATATGCCGTTTTTGGCGGCAGGGTTCGAAAAATTGACAAAAAGCGGCAAAAAACTTGCTTTTGCGGTGCCGCTCGCGCTTATGTTTTACACCACTTTTTCGATAACCGCTTTTTCGCTTTTTATAATCTTTCCCATTTTAACCGCTTACGTTCTGCTTATTTTTAACAGGCAAAACTATCCGCTTGAAAAACGCGCGCAGGTGTTAACGGATATTTGTTTTTCGCTTTTGCTTGCTATTGCGTTTGCGCTACCGGTGCTTTTTCCGTCGTTTATGGCGTTTTCTTCGTCCGAACGAAAGGGCGGATTTTTCGATAACCTGATGAATCCGCTTTCGGCAAACGCGCTTTATGCTAAATTTTCGTATATTTTAACCGATTCGTTTGCGGTTATTTTAACTCTTTTATATTTTGCGCGGCACGGGCTCGGCAATCGGAAATCAAAGTTTTTGTTCATTTGTCTGTTTGTTACGATGCTTCCCGTTTTAATCGACGAAAGCATGATTTTGCTTAACTTCGGCTCGTATATGAGTTACGCTTTGCGCTTCGGCTTTTTAAACGGATTTTATTTCTTTTTTGTTGCGGCAACTTATTTAAACGAAACGTTCGAAAACGAAGCCCGCGCAAAAATTAAGGGGAAAAGTGAAAAAGCGAGTGAGTTTTCGGGTGAAAACGTTCAGACTATAAACGACGGTGAAGTTGAAAACCATAAAAAAACCGGCGCCGCTTCGCGTTTTTGGGGGCGGATTGCGGCAAACAAATCGATTTATATTTCTTGCCTTGTCGTGGTTTGCGCAGGAGTTTTTATTGGGTGGTATTTCCTTTACGAAGGTGTAAAAAGCGAAACTTTCGTTAAATATTTCGCAAGCAGATTCGCTCATTCTTTGGGAGGGCTTGAGGTTACTTCGCTTTTAACGGCGGGCGTTCTTCTGGTTTTTGCCGCAGGGCTTCCGTTCGTTATAAAAGGCAAACTTTCGAAAACTCCGTTTATAATCGCCTGCGTGGTCGTTCTTGCGGGGCAAACGTTGTTTTACGATTATGCACTTACGAAAGGCAATTCGAACAGTTATTCCGACCTTGCCGAAATAGGCGGTATAACCAAACGGATAGACGAAAACGGCGACGGTTACGGCAGAACAAAACTTAACTGGGATTACGTTTCGGCAGACGCGCCGCTTACACTTCATACAAATTCGTTTTCGGTATTCTCATCTCTTGCCGATAAACGCAATTTTGCGCCCATGCACTTTTTCGGTTACGGCGGAAACGGCAAAAACGTTATTCGCAGTTATAAAGGAACTATGCTCGGCGACTGCCTGCTTGGGTTCGACTATTTAATAACAAAATCGGGCGGCAACGGGCTGCCTTGTTATAGCGAAAAGCCCGCCTATAGGTCGATTAACGGCACTTACACGGCTTACAAAAACGAATGGAGCATGCCGCATGCCTTTAAAGTGAACGGGGCGGATTTAGGTTCGCTTGATAAAAAAGACGCACAAAGTTATAACAAACTTTTAAATTTTTTGTGCGCGGGTGAAAGCGTTAACGAATATGCCGCCACGCCTTCGAAAATAAGTTTCAAAGAAACCGAAGGCGTTGTTAGCGTGCGCTTTAAATACGAAGTTTCGGGCGATATGTTTATCGTCTGTAACGTTCCCGAAGAATATAAAGCAAAATATTGTATCGGAAGTTGGGATAGCGACGCCGCCGAAGATTTAAGTGCGGGGTGCGTGGTTCGCACGGGGCACGGAAGCGGATACAGCTATTCGATATATTTTAAGGCGAGAAACGGTTTCGATTTGCAAAAAATCGAAAAAAAAGAAATAGCAAAATGGTTTTCGTCGTTTATAGTAAGCGACGAAAGCGTTAAAAAAATAAGCGAAAAAGCGCAAAAAAACGCGGCAAAAATCACTTTGGCTCCGAACGTTATAACAGCCGAAACAGATGCCGAAAACGGCGAATATCTGTTTTTAAATTATATTTCGCTTAAAGGTCATACCGCTTACGTCAACGGCAAAAAAACCGAACTTATCGATAACGGTTTGAATTTTATGCTCGTAAAACTCGAAAGCGGGCATAATACGGTAAAAATCGTTTATCGTTCGCCTTATATAAATTATATCGTCATCGGTATCGCGGCGGGCGCGGTAATAGTTTTACTCGTCTTTATCGTTTATCGTAAAAAGAAGATTTTTAGCGCGCTTATAAAACCCGTTTATTACGCCGCGCTCGGTTTGTCGGCTGTAATAATCGCGTTCTTTTTCGTAATGCCTACGATTTTGTTTGTTTTTAAAGCGATTAAGTCGGGCATTGCTTCGGTTATCGACACGTTTAAAAGATATCTTTTTAAGTGAGTGTTTAAATCCGAAAGTGCCGTTAACGGGCTTATAGCCCCGCTTATTTGAATTTTTTTGTTGAAATTTGCCTATAAAAACGCCGCTATACATGCGTATGCGCGTGTGTAGCGCGCGCATTATAAATAAAAATTTTTAAAAAATCGGCGCAAAAAAGCAAAAAAACGCCTAAAAATCGTTGACAATAAAATCAAGATATAGTAAAATGAAAATAACATCTCGGATACGGGGTGTTAATTTTATGTTAAAATAAGTTTGCCGCGGCTGTTAAGCGGGCGGTAAACGGGAAGGCAAATATGGCGTCTAAAGGAACCAGAACAAAAATCACTCTTGCATGCACCGAATGCAAACAACGCAATTACGACGTATACAAGAACAAGAAGAACACTCCCGACAGGCTCGAACTCAACAAATATTGCCCGTTCTGCAAAAAGCACACCGCTCACAAAGAAACGAAGTAATTTCGTTTTTGCGGTTCGTTCGTGCGGGCTCCGCACGAAAAAAATTTGCTTTGTAAGCGGCAAAATTGCTTGATAAATCGGGCAAACTATCAATTTTTTAAAGGTGTATTATGAGCGAAGAAACCAAAAACGTTCAACCCGCTGCTGCGGATAATTCGAAAGCTGCGGCGAATAACGCAAAAAAACAAGCGAATAAAAACAAAAAACCCAACGCTTTCGTCCGTTTTTTCAGATGGATAGGCAGAAAGGGCAAAGAGATCTTTTCGGAACTTAAAAAGGTTACATGGCCTACTTTTCCCAAGGTTGTTAAACAAACCGGGGTGGTTTTAGGCGTAATTTTGGTCTTTTTGATTTTTGTAACCGCGGTTGACTTGGGGTTGCAGGAACTTCTTAAACTTGTCACCAACTCTTGAGGATAAGATAATGGAAGAACAAAACACCGCAAAGTGGTATGTAATCCATACTTATTCGGGATACGAAGCAATGGTAAAAAGCAGCCTTGAAAAGCTTATCGAAAACAACAATCTGTCTTCGACCATTCTCGACATAAAAATCCCGATGGAACAAACCATCGAAGAAAAGAACGGCAAGAAAAAGGTAGTTTTACGCAAACTTATTCCGTCTTACGTCTTTATAAAAATGATATTTAACAACGACCTTTGGTATGTTATAACAAACATCAAAGGCGTTACGGGCTTCGTCGGTCCTCAAGGCAGACTTTTACCTCTTACCGACGACGAAGTAAAACGTATGGGCTTAGAAACCAAGGTCGAGAACGTAGACCTTGCCGTAGGCGACAACGTTAAAATCATTTCGGGCCCGCTCGATTCGGTTATCGGCACCATAACTTCGCTTAACGTAGCCGCGCAAAAGGCGATCGTTAAAGTCGATATGTTCGGCAGAGAAACCGACGTAGAACTCGATTTCGTTCAACTTGAAAAAATCATCGAAAAATTCTGATTTCGTTTTCGCTTTGCGGCATTTTGATTAAGTTGCCGCGAAAGCCTTAGCCGAGCGGGATTTGAACCACGTCAAGCCTTAAAGGCGTCTTTTCGTTGCTTTTTTGCAACCGTTCGCTCGTAGTATGTCCAATACAACTTCGTTCACGCTTGCCAAAAATCATCTAAAAATACGCTCTTTAAGGTGCAAAGCATTTTAGCGGCGATAAATTTAGAAAAATCAAGGCAAACGAACGCAATAATACTGGGCGTATTATAAGCGAGTTTAACGAAGATTTTGCAAATTTTGCGCCGCTAAAACTTAACGGGTTCGATTCCCGCTCGGCTAACCGATCGCTTTAAGGTCGGTTTCCTTTAACATTATAAATATAACGCGTGCGCGCGGAAATCGTTCGGCGGTTATTTCGTCGGCGGTTATTCGGCGGGCAGGCGGCGACCGATAATTCAACGTGAAAAACGTAAAGATACTTTTTGTATCCGAAACAGTTTACGTCCGCAAGTTTTTGCGGTGAGTGGGAGAAACGCCAAAATCACAAACCGACGTTTTCGCTTGAACCACAATATATGGAGGAACAATTATGGCAAAAAAAGTTACAGCAGTCGTGAAATTGCAATTACCCGCCGGTAAAGCAACTCCGGGCCCGCCCGTAGGTTCTACGCTCGGTCCTTACGGTATTAACATTCCGGGTTTCACGAAAGAATTCAACGCAAAAACGGCTAACCAGGCAGGTCTTATAATTCCGTGCGTTATCACGATTTATCAGGACCGTTCGTTTACGTTTATTTTAAAAACTCCGCCCGCACCCGTTCTTATTAAAAAGGCTTGCGGAATCGAAACGGCAAGCGGCGTTCCAAACAAACAGAAAGTCGCAAAACTTACCAAAGCGCAGGTTGAAGAAATCGCCAAAACCAAAATGGTCGATACCAACGCCGCGTCGCTCGAATCGTGCATGTCGATGATTAAAGGCACCGCTCGTTCGATGGGTATTACCGTTGAAGACTAATTCTTCGCTTTTTGCATAAAGTTAATTCGGCTTTGCCGATAAAACTTAAAGCAGGCGAAAAAGCGTGCGCAAAAATCTAACATGGGCGCATTGCGAAATAGTGGGAGAGCATTGCTCGTTTGACCACAAGGAGGATATATCATGAAAATCGGAAAAAAATATGCCGACAGCATTAAATCTTACGACAAAACTAAAGTTTACGAATTAGAAGAAGCAATGGATATCGTTTTGAACACTTCGAAAGCGAAGTTCGACGAAACCATCGAATTGCACACCAAACTCGGCGTCGATCCGAAACAAGCGGATCAACAGGTTCGCGGCGTAATCGTTCTTCCTAACGGAACCGGTAAAACCGTTAAAGTTTTGGTTATCGCAAAAGGCGACAAAGCCGACGAAGCAACTGCCGCGGGTGCCGACTATGTAGGTGCCGAAGATATGATCACCAAAATTCAGAAAGACAACTGGTTTGATTTCGACGTAATCATCGCAACCCCCGATATGATGGGACTTATCGGTCGTATCGGTAAGGTTTTAGGTCCTAAGGGTTTAATGCCTAACCCGAAATCGGGAACGGTTACTATGGACGTTGCCAAAGCGATTAAAGACGTTAAAGCAGGTAAAGTTGAATATCGTTTGGATAAAACCGCGGTTATTCACTGCATTATCGGAAAAAAGAGTTTCGGCAAAGAAAAACTTCTTGAAAACTATCGCGCTTTAATGGAGGCTATCGTTAAAGCTAAACCTGCCGCAGCAAAGGGCGTTTACATCAAAAATATCGCTTTGGCATCGACTATGGGCCCCGGCGTTAAAGTAAACGCTAAAGTTTCGGTTTAATTTAAAAAATAACCCAAAATTATAATTTATCCCTGCAAATCGTTTGACAAATTCGGCTTGCAGATGATAAAATATTCAAGTAATAAGTAAATAGCCGAAGAAAGCCGGTTTTAATTGTCGCTGCGTGCGGCAGACCTGCCGAGGTAACGATTTTTAAGCGCGTTTTTTGCGCGTCTTAAATTATGGTTTAATCACCTGCGTTGCTTTGGCGGCGCAGGTGTTTTTTTCGGTTGCTTAAATAAAATCGGAGGTGAAAAAGTTTGTCTACCAATCTCGAACTTAAAAAGAAAGTAGTAGAAGACATTACCGAAAAGATAAAAAACAGCAAATCGGTAGTTTTCGTAAACTATAAGGGTTTAACGGTAGCGGAAGACACCGAGCTTCGTAACGCTTTTCGTAAAGAAAACGTCGAATATAAGGTATTAAAAAATACCCTTGTTCGCAAAGCGTTTAACGAAATGGGCGTAACCGACTTCGATAACGACCTTAACGGCCCCACCGCCGTTGCTTTCGGCAGCGACGAAACGGGTGCTTCGAAGGTTATCGTTGAAGCGGCTAAAAAATACGGCGACAAAATTGCCGTTAAAAGCGCCTACGTCGACGGCGGTTACGTCGACGTAAACGGTGTTAATGCTCTTGCCGCTATGCCCAGCAAAGAACAACTTATTGCGAAGATGCTCGGCTCGATGCAGTCGCCCGTATCGAAATTCGCAGGCGTTCTTTCGGCAACGCTCCGCAGCGTAGTTCTTGCGCTTAATGCGGTTGCGGAAAAGAAAGCAAAAGAAGCGTAAGCGGTTAATTTAATAACCTGCAATTATTACGCTTAACCCGCGTGCGGCAACGCGCGAAAACAAAAACAAAACAAAAAAAGGCGCCGCCTTTAAAAACGCGCAAAAAAATCATTATTAAATCAGTATTAAATCGGAGGATACAAAAATGGCTGATATAGCAAAATTGATGGAAGAAATTAAAGGTCTTACCGTTCTTGAACTCAACAATCTCGTTAAAGCGCTCGAAGAAGAATTCGGCGTTAGCGCCGCTGCTCCCGTAGCAGTTGCTGCTGCTCCTGCTGCCGGTGCTGCCGAAGCTGCTCC
>JAXEDY010000003.1:0-10090 GCA_034104345.1 Christensenellaceae bacterium
GACTTAACATATCGTAAGAACCGTCGTCGTTTTTTGTCGTGTAGCGGGGATTTACGTTGACGGCGAGTTCCAAAGCGTCGGCTTTCACCGCGCTTACGTTGTCGATTGCGATTTTCGCCGCTCCGTTTTTGGCTCCGAATCCGAGATAATAGGTTTTTCTGTCCGACGGAACTTTAATCGTAGCGGTGCGTCCCGCAACCATGTTCGATATGTCGAGCCATTCGTAACCATCGCCCCATTCGCCGCTTTCGGTTACCGCGCCGGCGATATAAGCGCTGTCGTCTTCGATGTTGACGTCGTTTTTGTCTTTGTCGGTTTTATATTCGAAAGTAACGTAATAGGTTTTTCCGTTTTCGAGTTTTTGTCCGCGGGCGAATACGCCGTCGCCGCCGCCTACTATCGCTTTGCTTCCGTCAACGGTAACAAGGCGCGAAGTGATCATGCCGCTTCCTACCGCTTTAAACGAGGTTTCTGCGCCTATTTCGTCGATTTTAATCGCGCGCTCCGCCGCGGCGGCTCCTACGGTTACTTCGCCTAAGTAATATTTTTTGTTGCCGTCTCCGCCCGATACGGGCATTTCGATCGCGGGTTTGCCGTCGGCACCCGTTATCGCCATTTTTACTGTATATTTGCCCGATTTTAAGTCTGCGGGAACGTCGTATACAAGGTTAAACATACGCGGTTCGCCGCCGTTTATCGCAACAGGCTTAAAGTTTTCGTTAGCCTGCGAGTATACGGTGGTGCCGTTTTCGTCTTCGAAATAAATCGAAAGGTCGTAATCGGTCCAGCATCTGCCCATCGCTTTGTTAGTAAACAGAGCGTCCAAATAGAATTTGTCGCCGCTTTTTACTTTCGACGAGTACCCTACTTTATCGGGAACAAGGCGATAACCCATATAGCGGTTAAAATATTCGATCATTGCGGTTTCGTTATCTATAACGGTGCCGAAATCCTGAGCAACCCAACCGACCACGGTGTTATAATTTACGCGCCATTTATGAAGCGCTTCGTTAAGCGATTCGAAAAGCGGATACGCCGCGTCGTCGCCGTGTTTATAATATCCGTCGCCTATTTCGCCGAACAGCGGAAGCCCCGTGTTCATATAGAAATAATCGTTAGCCATACGCATATCGTATTTCTGAAGAGCAAAAGCGATACCGTCGCGGCGGAAAGTTATGTTATCGAGCGTAAGAGCGTGGTCGTAACCCATATAATACATAAAGTCGGAATACGATTGCGCGTCGATAACGCCGTGCATGTTCTGCAAAAATTCGTAGGTGCAGGATAAAACGAGAAGTTTATCGCCCCACGCTTCGCGCCACATATCGATAATTTTGCACAAAGTTTCGGTTCTTTCTTCGACGGTGCTGTAAGTGTTCCAGCCCGAGTGCCATTCGCCTACCATTCCGTAGCCGCGAAGTTCGACAACTTCGATAGCGTCGCGGTAAGGATAGTCTTCGCTCGTATAATGTTCGGCAAATTTTTCAAGGAATTTTGCAAGTTCGGTCTGATAAACTCTGCTTGAAAGGTCTGCGTAAATCTGTCCGTCGTTTACTACTTGCGGAACGTTGTAAGGTTCTTCGAATATCCATGCGGGGCAACCGTGAATAACGCCTTGGTTAAGGGTTAATCCGTCGGTGCAAAGACGCATGTTTATCGTTTTGCCCTGACTTACCCAATATTCGATGGTCTTATCCATCTCTCTCCAATCGTAAACGCCCGGAGTTTGCTCGATAACCGACCAGCCCGTAGAAAGCGAAACCGCTTTTACTTCAGGCAAGGTGCCTTTATAACCGAGCGAAGGAAGTCCGCCGTAAAGGGGTTCTTCTAAAACTACCCAGCCTTGACCTTCGTTGTCTTCGCAAAGAGCGTTGGTTTCTTCGAACGAAACGGTTTTGTAATTGCTTTCATTGCCCGTAGAATAAACCTTTACTTCGCTACTTCCCGCGGTAACCGCGCCCCGATAGGTTTTTGTTTTCCACTCAAAACCCGCGTCGGCGTTTTCGCCGCATGCGGCTCCGGTAACGCAAAGCATTGCCGATAAAACAGCCGCACACACTTTAAAGATTTTGTTTTTCATCGTTTTCTCCTTTAATATTTTATTTGTTTTTTTATAAAACAACACGATTCCAACAATATTAACAATATCGTTTAATCGTGGACTTTTAAAAGCTCGCCTTTTTTAAGCCGCGATTGTTCGGCTTTAAGCGCCATAATGTGGCTTTCGACCGACGATTCGAGCGCCGTGGGCGAGCCCCTGCCGCAAAGCGTTTCGTAAAAGGCTTTTATAAGCCCCGCGTCGCCTCCCCCGTGATTATCCGACTTATCGATAAGCGCGTTTACGTCTATTATTTTGTCGGGCTTGCTGAACACGCGCACCGTAATGATATTGGTCGCTTCGTCGAGTTCGAATTCGCCTTTGGTGCAATAAAATTTCATTATTCTGCCGCCGCCCTGCGTAAACGCCGTCATTCTTAAATTCGCCTTTACGCCGTTTTCAAACGTCATAGAAACTATCTGGTGGTCTACAACGTCGTTATCGCAGGCGTAAACGCATCTGCCGTAAGGCCCGGTTTTTATTGCGTTTCTTATGTTTTCTTCGGTAAGCGGATATTCGGTGGTGAGCATGTTATACGGCCAGCAGTTATCGGGGCTGCCGATCGCTTTCCAGTTGCCTATATAAATTCCGCGGGCGCTGTAACAGCACTCGTCGACGTATTTACATTCTTCGCATCTGTCTGCCGCGCCTTCGGGCTGATTGCTCTTTTTAAAATGCTTTAAATCGCCTATCGACGAAAGCGTTTCGCATTTCGAGTTTGCGTAATATTGAAGCAAATCCAAATCGTGACAGCATTTTTGCAATATCATAGGCGAAGTCTGTTCGCGATTGCGCCAGTTGCCCCTTACGAAACTGTGCGCCTGATGCCAATAAGAAACCTGCTCGATTGTATCAATCATTACAAGTTCGCCGCATTCGCCGCTGTCTAACACCTTTTTAAGTTCGATAAACGCGGGCGCGTAACGCAGAACATGGCACACCACAACCTTGCCGCCGTATTTTTTGTGAGCGTTTAAAAGCATCTCGCATTCGCCTAAATCGTCGGTTATGGGTTTTTCCAAAAGCACGTCGTATTTAAGTTCGAGCGCGCGTTCGCATTGCCGAACGTGGTCGCGGTCGAGCGTGGCGATAACTAAAGCGTCGGCGCGTTTTTGTTTGAAAAATTCGGTTTCGTCGTTAAACAATTCGTTCGTTTCGAATATTTTGCCGTATTTTTCGAGTTTTAACTCGTCTACGTCGCACAGCGCGGTTATTTCGAATTTATCTTTCATCGAATGCATTAGTCTGCCGTAAGATTCGGCGCCGCGCGCACCGAGACCTATTATGGCAACCGTAAATTTTTTATTATTCATATCCCAAACTCCCCGATTCGTCGGATTGGTAAAGTTTTTGTGTTCAGCCGAGCAGGACTAAGCCTCATCGAGTTCTAACGGGTTCGATTTCCGCTCGGCTAAGCAAATTATAACACATAAAATAAAACAAAACAATAGTAAAATGTTCTTTAATACTGTGTTTTTGTTCTGTATTTACAACTTTATTTGAATTATTTTGTTAAAAACTAAAAAGAAAAACGTAGATTATTTTAATTTTATCATTAAAAAAATAAAAACAAAAACAAAAAAAAGAAGCCCCGACGGCTCCTTTTAAAACGCGTGCTTATATGCGCATACATTTATTATTTGTGTTAGTTCCGCGTTTTATTATATCAGTCCGCGATTTTTATCGCGCGTCCGCATTTTTTTATACGCCCGCGCCTTTCGGTATCATATCATAACTATATCGTATTTTTCAAGCGATACGATTTTCGCGTCGTTCGAATCGGCAAAAAACGAAACGCCTTTGCCGTTTTCTTTGGTGAAAACGTTGCCCGTCATAGTTCTTTCGCCGCCGTTTATAAAGATTTCGGCGCACGAAACGTCCAAAAAAATTCTGAACGAAATACCCCCGTTTTTCAAATCGACTTTTACCGACCTCACAGCCGCGTCTTTTTCGTTTTCGTCGTGATATAACGCAATGCCCGTTTGCGAGCGGTCGAATACGACTTTTCCGCTTTCGCCGTCGTAATAAACCGAAGCGTAATTATTTTCGCTTTCGAAAATCTTAACGCCGACTTTTTTTGCCTTGCCCACGAAAATATCGCATAAAAGTTCGATTTTATCGCCCGAAACTCCGTTTAAAACCGTATCTTTCTCCATCGAAACATTTTCAAAACGCACGTGATTTTTCCTGTAATTTTCGATTTCTCGCACGGGATATTGATATAATTTGCCGTTTTTTAATTCGATTTCGCGCGGCAAGGTCATAGTTCCCCGCCACCCGTCTGCCGCGGCGGGCGATTCGATTACTCCGGGGATCATCCATGCAATCATTATAACTCTGCCGTCGGGCACCGTTAAAACCTGCGGCGCGTAAAAATTAAAGCCGCCGTCTATTTCGTCTTCACATTCCGGCAAAAAACTGCCGTTTTTAAAATCCGCTTTTCCCGCCGTATAAATCGAAGACCACGCGTTTTCGAAACGCCAGTCGTCGGTTTTATAGCCCTGCGGGCTTACAATTATTATATCTTTGCCGCCCGAAACGCAAAAACACGGACATTCGTATATCCCGAGCGTAGGCTTCGAATCTTTTCGCAAAACGCCCGAAAACTCCCAGTCGAACAAATTATCCGACGAAAAAAGCAGTATTTGCCCGTCGCCGTCGGTCGCTTGTGAACCGCAGATCATATAGTATCTGCCGCCGCTTAAAAAAACGTAAGGATCGCGGAAATCGCGGCGAGAACAGTTTTCGGGCAATTTTTCTCCGTCTAAAACTATTCCGCACTTTTTGAATTTATCACCGTTTTCGCTCGTCGCCACAGCCTGCCGCTGAACGTCGCCTTTTACCGCGGTGTAAAACAAATACATTACGCCGTTTTTTTCAATCGCCGAGCCCGAAAAGCAACCGTCTTTATCATATTCTTTATCGGGTGCGAGCGCAACCCCTTTCCACTTCCATTTTACGAAGTCTTCGGTTTCGTAATGTCCCCAGTGCATAGGTCCCCATCCCGCGGAATAAGGGTGAAATTGAAAAAACAAATGATATTTTCCGAACGCGCGGCAAAATCCGTTCGGATCGTTCATCCAGCCTATCGGCGGCATTGCATGATAAATACATCTGTATTTTTTGCTTACCGCAGGGGCATGTTCGTCAACGTATTTTTCGGCGCGTGAAATCGTATACCGCTCTGCGGCGGCGTTTTTACGGCAATCTATTTCTTCGTTTTCAACCATATCTTCACCCTCGCCCGATTTGCAGGCGCATTCTGATTCGAAATCGCTCATAATTCTTCGAAAACCTGCGCCCTGTCCGGCATCGACGGGATAGCGCCCGTTTTGCAAACCACGAACGCCGCGGTTTTGTTTGCATAGGTCAATATTTTTTTAAGTTCGCTTTCGGTCACGTTAAATCCGTTTTCGACGAGTTGATAAAGAACCGCGCCTATAAACGAATCGCCCGCGCCCGTTGTATCAACCGCCTTTTCGACTTTTACCGACGGAACGAACACTTCGTTTTTTTGAGTGTAAGCAATCGCGCCGCCCGCGCCTTTAGTTACGATAACGAGTTTTACTTCGCCATTGAAAAGCGATTTTATCGCGGCTTTCTCGTCCGCTATTTCCGTTATATCGCGCAGTTCGTCGTCGCTCACTTTTATAATATCGGCAAGCGGAACGTAATTTCTTACGGTTTGCAAAAGTTCGTTTTTGTCTTTCCAGAGCGAATATCTTAAATTCGGATCGAAACTTATAACCGCGCCGCTTTCTCTCGCCTTTTTTATAAGCACGTCATGCGCTCCGCGAACGGGCGCGTCGATTAAATCAACGCTTCCGAAATGCAGAACGTCGGTTTTGTCGAAGACAACGTTTTTTACGTCATCGGCGCTTAAAAGCATATCCGCCGACGGACTGCGATAAAACGAAAACTCTCTTTCGCCGTTTTCGCCTAACGATACGAAAGCAAGAGCGGTGTTCGCTTCGCTCGTAAAATAAACGTAATCGGTGTTAACGCCCGTTTTTTCGAGCGTGACTTTTAAAAACTCGCCGAACATATCTTTGCCGAGTTTTGTAATAACGTAACTTTTGCCGCCAAGTTTAGCAACGCATGCCGCCACGTTCGCGGGCGCGCCGCCCGCGTTTTTGTAAAACGCGTTTTTGTCGGCTTCGGTTTGCCCCGCCGTAAAATCTATCAATGCTTCGCCCAAGGCGTATACTTTTTTCATTTTTGCTCCCTTTTTATGTGTGTTTTTTCAACTATCAAGCAAATATTCTTCGGCTATAGTTCCTTCGCTATATTATATCCGCGGTCGGGCTTTTCAGTCAACGCCTTTTAGCCGAAAATTAAAAAATTTACGTTTTTTTCAAAAATCGCGCGGGTTTTTTCTTGCAATGTTTTTTAGTTTTTGCTAAACTGTATACGCTTTGCAGGCGAAAACAAATATGAAAAATCGCCGAAAAAGCACCGAAAAAAGCAATAAAAATCTATTAAAACCGCAAAAACATAACGATTTTGCGTAAAGCCGAGCGTAATCCGTGCGCATATCGGCTAAGGGAGAAACTATGATTTATATAGCGGGAAGTTTAAATATGGATTTGTGCATCGAAAGCCCGTATATGCCTAAATCCGGCGAAACGATAACCGGCGGCGGCTTTATTACGAACGGTGGCGGCAAAGGCGCAAATCAGGCTACGGCGGCGGCTAAACTCGGCGGCAAAATTAAAATGTGCGGCGTTGTGGGCGCCGATTCGTTCGGCGAAACCCTTCTTAAAAACCTTTCGGCGGCGGGGGCAGACGTTTCTTCCGTCCGAACCGAAAGCGGCGTACCCACGGGAATTGCCGTAATTATAATCACCGACGGCAACAACCGCATAATTCTCGATAAAGGCGCAAACGCACACCTTAAAAAAAGCGATATCGACGAATTTTTAAAGGATGCAAAGCCCGGCGATATTTACCTTACCCAACTCGAAAATCCCATCGATATTATAGGTTACGGCTTAAAACGCGCCAAAGAACTTGGGCTTTATACGATTTTAAACCCCGCCCCCGCGAACAAAGAAATCGAAAAATATTTTGCGTTCGCAGACCTTATCACACCCAACGAAACCGAGCTTGAAATTTTCGGCGGCAAACAGAATTTGTTTAACGCGGGCATAAAAAAAATCGTTACCACGCTCGGCTCGAAAGGTTACGAAATAGCCGACGAAAAAACTTCGGCGATTTACCCTTGCATTAAAGTTAAAGCGGTAGACACCACGGCGGCGGGCGACACCCTTTGCGGCGGACTTGCCGTTGGTCTCGACGAAGGATTAAGTTTAGAAGACGCGTGCGCGTTCGGAAGCAAGGCGGCTTCTATCGCCTGCACCCGCAAAGGAGCGCAACAATCTATCCCATTAAAAAGCGAAGTTATCGGATATAAAGGGTAAAAGCATAAAAGGATATTGTATAAAAAACGACAGAATATGAAAAAACAGCCGACGTAAAAATACGTCGGCTGTTTTTTGGTACTCTCGACTGGAGATTCCCCCGATATTTCTATTCTAACGCGATTTTTTAAAAATACACATTTATTTTCACTCTCGCAGGGATTCAATCTCGTATTAACCCGCCGCAATTGCCGCAAGTTTAATAGAATAAGTAAAAGATAGAGTCGAGTGTCGCATGGATTGAATGACGTACACCTATTTTAAAACTTTGATTAATACGGGGAAGATTATCAACACCGTCACGAACGTACAACATATCTGAGGGATTACAGTATGTAAAGAAGCAACGAAGTATGCTTTAGCCGCATTCGCTGTAAAACCATACATAAGCGGTGTTAACACGTTATCTATTATAGTAAACAAAACAGTCATCAAAATAGCGATAGCAACCACTATCATATGCTTTTTTATACTATATTCGTGTCTAAATACTTTTCCCAAAAAACCGAACGTAAGGACAAAGATATTATAATAAATTAAGTATAATACTATGACGTTTGGTATAAAGCCAAAAATAAAACACCTAAGTAAAGAAAAAGAATTAGCAACTAATAGCCCCTGCCCTATACCATATTTATAAACAAACGCCAACAAAAGCACCGTAACAACTTCTATACCAGATATTCCACTTAATGCTAATTGTCCGCCGATAAGTAATGCAGTAAATACTCCCGGCAATATTATTTTCTTTGCTGAATTCATTTAACTAAAAAGATTTGAAAACCCAAATATATATGCAACCATCTTTAATAATTAATGATTCCGCACCAAGCACCGCAGACCCATAAACATTGCCATTGTACTCAATAGTTCCCCATGCGGTATTTGAACTATCGCTATCGCTTGTATAAAGCATCCAACAACTAGACCAATCAGCCGGATTGTCAATTCCATTTATAGAACTAACCATTCCGTTATTAATCTCAAAAGTCAATTGTCCGTCGTCTTTCAATGAATTCATATAATCCACCAAAGTCGTAGTATCCGTAATATCCATTTGCTCATTAGAAACGTTTATTACAATATAAGTGTCAGATTCTTTTATTACTAACGGCTCTTTAGGAGAACAACCTACGAAAGAAAACAATCCTACCACAATTACTAATACGCCAACAAATAAACTAAAAACTTTTTTCATAAAACCTCTTAAAATAAAAATTGCGTACTTTTTGAGCACGCAAAAAAATAGTCTTTCGACTTTAATGCTTTTTCTTCACTGCCCAAGAAAATTTACATTCTTACTTTGACGGGTAGGCAATCGGACTATAACCGTAATGACTGTTGCGACGGATTTCCACCGTTCTTCCCCTACTTTCTGCTAATACTTGCAACTCGCATCAAATATTTATTTGCTATATTATACTATTTTGTTTTGTTAAAATCAACAAATTTTATCTCTTAGATAAATCTTTTGTTATACATACCCGTCGTCAAGGATTCTAATGTAAATTTACCAATTTCTATTTCAGCCATGATTTTATCCTTTGCTCAAATTCATGTATTATCCTCTTTTTTTGTTGCGTCAACAACGTCTCTAGTGTTGCATTCAGGCACTTTACAAATGCTAAGAATAACGTTTAAAGTTTCATATTTTTTATATAAACTACGTGGCGATACCTTTGTGTATTGAAACTTAGTATATTCCTTTGCTAATTGGATAGGAATTGAATAATAGCAATCTTTTATCTTTTGACGGTTTGTTAAGTGATAATATCACAGAACCCTGATTTCAAATCTGATATAATAAAAACACAATAAAGCAAAGGAGGACACGAAGATGTCTGTAATTAAAATTAGTAAAGAAAATTTCGCAAGCGAAGTTTTGAATTCCAATAAACCTGTTCTTCTCGATTTCTATGCCGATTGGTGCGGTCCCTGCCGTATGGTAGGTCCGATCGTATCGGAAATCGCAAATGAGCGAAACGATGTTAAAGTCGGCAAAATCAATGTTGACGAACAGCCGGAACTAGCTGCACAATTTCAGGTAATGAGCATCCCGATGCTCGCTGTGATCAAAAACGGGAAACTCAAAAATCAGGTTGTTGGTTACAGATCGAAAGAGCAAATTGAAGCAATGCTGTAAGGAGAAAAAGATGAGACTGTTTAATTTCTTCCGCAACACCGCCGACATTAACACCGGTGTTGCGGAATACGAAACAAATGTCGGCGCTGTTTTGCTTGACGTTAGGACGGCAGAGGAATACAATGACGGGCACATTGACGGAAGCATCAACATACCTCTTGATAAAATTTCTTCCGTTGAGAATACCGTCAAAGATAAAAGCACACCGCTTTATGTGTATTGTTTAAGCGGTGGTAGAGGCGGACAAGCTGTATCCTATTTGAAGCAAATTGGTTATATAAATGCAAAAAATATCGGTGGCATCAGCAGCTACCGTGGAAAGGTGGTAAAATAAATGAAAGTTGTAATTATAGGCGGTGTTGCAGGTGGCGCTACTGCGGCGGCGAGAATACGCAGGCTTGACGAACAAGCGGAAATAGTTGTTTTTGA
>JAXEDY010000004.1:0-25045 GCA_034104345.1 Christensenellaceae bacterium
CCTTTGAAAGTTCGGTTTTGCCAACCCCCGTAGGCCCTACGAAAATAAACGAGCCTATCGGGCGTTTGGGATCTTTTAAGTTTGCGCGGGCGCGCCTTATGGCTTTTGCCACCGCGCTTACCGCTTCGTTCTGCCCGATAACGCGGGCATGCAGTTCTGCTTCTAAATTCAAAAGCCGCTCAGATTCGCTTTTTTCTATTTTTGTAAGCGGAATGTCGGTCATGTCGCTTATAACCGCGGCAACGTCGTCTGCCGTTACCGACGGGCGAACGAGCGACCTTTGGTCTATGCGCCCCGTTTGCAGTTCGTCTATCTGTTTTTTAAGCAAAAGTGCGGTTTGCTCGGCGGTTTTCGCTTCTTGCATAAAGCCTTCGCGCATGTAATATTCGCGGTCGCTTAAAACGCGTTGAAGTTCGGCGCGTTTCGCATTGAGTTCGGATGAAAAATCCGAATTTTTAAGCCTTGCGCGCGCCGCAGTTTCGTCGATTACGTCGATCGCTTTATCCGGCAGGTTTCTGTCTACGATGTATCTTACCGAAAGGTCTACCGCCGCCGAAATGGCTTCGTCGGTTATTCGCACCTTGTGATGCGCTTCATATTTATCGCGCAGACCTTTCAAAATTATTTTCGCATCCGAAGCAGACGGCGGATCGACCGTTACCGGCTGAAAACGCCGTTCGAGCGCGGGATCTTTTTCTATATATTTGCGGTATTCGTCGAAAGTGGTTGCGCCGATTAACTGAAACTCGCCGCGCGCAAGCGCGGGTTTTAAAATTTCGGCGGCGTCTAACTTGCCTTCGCCCGAAGCGCCCATCCCTATTAAATTATGTATCTCGTCGATAAAAAGTATAACGTCGCCGCTATTTTTAACGTAATCGATGGCTCTCGTAAAGCGCTGTTCGAATTCACCGCGATAAGAAGCGCCCGCCAAAAGATTGGATACGTCGAGCGAAAAAATGCGTTTGCCCGCAACGTTATCGGGCACTTCGCCGCGCGCTATCGCCAAAGCAAGCCCTTCGACCACGGCGCTTTTGCCTACGCCTGCTTCGCCCACAAGCACGGGGCTGTTTTTTGTTCGGCGCGAAAGAGTCTGCACAAGCCGCGCAATCTCTTTATCTCTGCCTATCACCGGATCGAGTTTGCCTTCGCGCGCCTTTTTGGTAAGATCAGTGCCGAAGCGCGAAAGCGGATCGTTTTCGTTTTGCCCGTCCGTCCTTTTTTCGGCTTTGCCGCTTGATTGCGGATTTGCGTTTACGTTTGCGTTTGCGTTTTGTTCGCCGGCGTTAAATCCGTTAAAACCGCCTGCGCTAGCGTTTCTATCGGGTTGCGATTGATTGAATCCGCCCGTTGCAAAAGACTGATCTGCGGGTTCGCCGCACAAGCCGAAGTTTTTTTGGCTCTGCGCCGCGTTTTGTTCGCACGCGCTTTTGCGTTCGGGGTAGACAGCCTGTTCGGTATCGAATTCGAGCGCCGAAAAGTTTTCGGTAAGCCGCCTTAAAACGGCGCACGCGCGGCAATCGACCGAGCGGAGTATTGCAAGCAGAATATGTTCGGTGGCAACGTAAGGAAGCCCCGCGTCGTAAGCTATAAAGGTCGCCGCTTCCAAAACGCTTTTTGCATTGGGCGTAAAGCCGTCGCGGTCGAATCCCACGGATATTTCTTTTTTAAGTTCCTGATAAAATCGACTTTTGGTAACGCCGTATTTAGCAAGGATTTTCGAAGCGCGGCTTTCGGCGCACAGAATAAGCCCGTATAAAATTTCTTCGCTTCCGACGTAAACTATTCCGAAACTTTTCGAAACGGCATTCGCGTTCATTACGGCTTTGCGTACCGACGGCGTGTATTTGTCTTCCTGATTCATCATGTCGCTTATTGGTTAAAGTGTGATTTTTATTTTTTATTTCGTTTTAAATTAAAATTTTGTTAAGCGCGGTTTTTACGAACTGCGCGCGATATAAATTTTCGCCCGTTTCGCTTAAATCGGCACCGTTTACGCCGCCGTTTTCGGCTAAAATCTGCGTTTTTATGCAAGCGGGGCGCGCCGTAACCAGCAAATCGTCGATCGCCGTAACGTCAGATACCTTTAAAACGCCTAAAATAACGCCGATTTTTAAATCGCCGAGTAAGCGCGAACATTCGCCGTAAGAAAGCAGGCGGCAATTAGTTAAAATTCCCTTTGCCCTAAAAGCCGAATCCTGCACGGCAAGCGCGTTTTCTTCGTAATATATGTTTAAATTGGTGCTTTCGAGTTCGGCTATTTCGCTCACGAAATCTTCAACCCTTGCAACCATTTTTTGCGGAGTTATGCCGAGCGTTACTTCGTTGCTCACCTGATAAAGGCAGCTTTCGCCTTCCGAGCCTTCGCCGAATACCCCGCGCACGGTAAGTCCTTTGCTTTGCGCCTTTTTTAAAAGAGCGCCGATAAGAGTTCTGCGCGTAAGCCCCGGCAAAAACATCATGCACGAAGCCCTTAGCCCCGTGCCTAAATTCGTGGGGCAAGCGGTTAAATACCCAAGTTTTTCGTTTTTTGCAAACCGCAGATTTTTGTCGAGCCACCTGTCGAGCGGGTAAAGCGCATCATACGCTTTTTTTAAGTTGAACCCTTTTTCGAGCCGCTGTTCGCGGACGTGGTCTTCTTCGTTTATCATAATCGAAAAGGCGTCGCTTTCCGAAGTTATCACCGCACCCGAAAAAGCGTTGTTTTTAAGCGCTTCGGATATAACGTAGCGTTCTTTAAGCCGTTCGGCTTCGAGCGGGGTTATTTTATCTATTTCCACAAGCCTGAATTTTTTATATTTATCCGCGAAAAAATAAGTTTTTGCTATTATTTCGCGCGCTGCTTGCTTCGACGTAAGCCGCGATTTGAACGGATACCCGCTTAAATTCCGCGCGAGCCTTATTCTGCTTGTAACAACTATTCCATCTAAAACAGACATATTTTTGCGGATTAAAGTTTTTGCACTTTTTTGATTACGGGGTAAAGTTCTTTATAAAACTCGGTGTAGCAATATTCGCAACCTACGGTAAAATCGCGGTTTATCTCGTTTAAAGTTTTTCCGCAAACGCGGCATGTTTTTTCGGTTTCCCCTGCGATTTTCACGTCGCCGAATTCTTCGGCGCAATCGCGGCAAACGTATCTTACGATCTTTTGCCCGTCAACTATTTTTTCGATTTTATATTCGGCGGGATTCTGCCCGCATATTTCGCAAAAACTCATCGGGAATTTCGTTAAACTTTATTGAACTTTATTAAATGTGATTGTTTTTTTATTTTAAATTAATTCAACGGAAAAAACCGTTAAACGTCTTTCGCGCATGCGCGCGTTTAAAAACTTAATTTATTTCTTATTTATAACTTAATTTATTTCTTATTTATATTATATCAGATTTTTATTTTTTGTAAATAGTTTAGGATAAAATAATTCGAATTTTACGCCGATTTTTAAAAATTAAATTTATATTTTTAAGGTTTTTTTTAAAAGTATAAAAAATCATGCAAAAACGCGCAAAAAAACCTTCCCGAAAAAACGGAAAGGCTTTTTTTGTTTTATCTTATTGAAATATTACGGTTTAAAACGTATCGCCTTTCAGCGGTTAAAAGTTTAAAATTTGTCAAGATTTAAATTTTTTAAATATTCTTTAACCTTTTCTTTAAGTTCGGGCGTGCCGAGCGCGGTTTCTACGTTAGCCTGCAAACATCCGAAAACGTCGCCCATGTCGTAACGCGAACCTTCGAAATTATAGGCGATAAGTCCGCGGGTTTTCGCCTCGGCGTCAAGCGCGTCGGTAAGTTGATATTCGCCGTTCGCGCTTTTTGGCGTGTTTTTCAAAATATCGAAAAAACCTTCTTTCAGAACGTATCTTCCAAGCGGCGACAAATCGCTTTTTGCCGTTCCCTGCGCGGGTTTTTCGGTTATTTTAGTTACGTCGTATTCGCGCCCCGACTGCGCCTTGAATTCGACCGACGCATATTTATAAACAAGTTCGAAGCCCACGTTTTTAACGGCGATAACCGTTTGGTCGCGCTTTTCGTAAGAATCGATAAGTTGACGCAAAACGGGCTTTCCTCCGTGATTCGACATAACGTCGTCGCCGAAAAGCACGGCGCAAGGTTCGTCGCCTATTATATCTTTGGCGATTAAAACGGCGTGCCCCGTTCCGAGCTGCTCGGTTTGTTCGATATAGGTGATTTTGCACATATTCTGCGGATAAACCACGCTGTCGTAAAAGGCTTGCTTTCCGCCCCGTTTAAGAACCTCTTCGAGTTCGGGCGCGGGCGAAAAATGCGCTTTTAAAATTTCCTTGTGCTGACCTACGATTAAAATTACTTCTTCGATCCCGCTGTCTACCGCTTCCTGAATTATATATTGCACCGAAGGTTTGTTTAAAACGGGATACATAGGCTTAGGCAGCGCTTTGGTTTCGGGAAGCAGACGCGTTCCGTAACCCGCAACGGGTATTATGGCTTTTTTTACTTGTTTCATTTTCCTTTCCTTGCAAGCGGAATATTTCCGTTTTTTATGATAAATCCTACAAATTTTTGTTTTTTTATCAAAGGTTTTTTTTGGCAGATAAATATTTTAAACGACAAAACGGGCGGCTTTGCGTCCGCCCGAAGCGTTTGCTTTTTGGTCAGCCCGAATTATTTGGTGCCGAACAATCTGTCGCCCGCGTCGCCGAGCCCTGGGATTATGTAGGCGTGTTCGTTAAGTTTTTCGTCTAAGGCGGCAACAAAGATGTCTACGTCGGGATGAGCTTTCTGAACGGCTTCAACACCTTCGGGGGCGGCGATAAGGTTCATAAGTTTAATGTCTTTGCAGCCGCGATCTTTGATGAACTGAATTGCGGCAACCGCGCTTCCGCCGGTAGCGAGCATAGGATCGACTACGATTATGGTGCGTTTTTCGGCGTCGACGGGAAGTTTGCAATAATATTCTACGGGTTTATGCGTTTCGGGATCGCGATATAAACCGATATGCCCCACTTTGGCGTTGGGAACAAGGGTTAAAATCCCGTCGACCATACCGAGCCCCGCCCTTAAAACCGGAACAACGCCGATGCTTCTACCCGAAGTTACTTTGCATTTCGCTTTGCAGATAGGCGTTTCGATTTCAACGTCTTCAAGTGGTAAGTCGCGCGTTACTTCATATGCCATAAGCAGCGAAATCTCGTTGGCGAGTTCGCGGAAATCTTTGGTAGTAGTGTTTTTGTCGCGCATCATGGTGATTTTGTGAGTAATAAGCGGGTGATCGAGAATGTGAAGTTTGCTCATGGAAAAAATCTCCGTATAAATTTTATTTATTACGGCGCCGCCCTAAGCGTATCCGCAACATTTAATTTTATAAATTTTTTAACTGAAAATTTTAAAAAGTGGGGCTATAAGCCCGTTATCGGCACTTTCGCCGATTTTTTCGGCAACGTTAAAGCAGCCTGAAAACATGTTTTAATTTCTTATTAAAAGTCTGAAAGTTCGTCAATTTTATCGATTCTGCGCTGATGACGCCCGCCTTCGAACTCGGTAGAAAAATATACTTTGGCAACCGAAAGCATAATTTCAACGCCGATAACGCGCGCGCCCATAACGAGTATATTCGAATCGTTGTGGCGGCGTGTAAATTCGGCAGAATAGGTATCGCCGCAAAGCGAAGCCCTTATGCCCTTGTGTTTGTTAGCGGCAATGCTCATGCCCACGCCCGTTCCGCAAATCAAAACCCCGCGGTCGGCTTCGCCTCGCTGAATGGCTTTTGCCACCTTGTCGGCGTAGTCGGGATAATCGCACGAAGACGTTTCGTCGGTTCCGAAGTTGATAACTTCGTGCCCCATATCTTCTAAAAACTTTTTTAAAATAAACTTATATTCAACGCCCGCGTGGTCGTTTCCTATCGCAATTTTCATATTTTTCTCCGATAATTTATTTTAATCGTTTAAATTTTTATTATTTTTTAAAGCCTGTTTTTCGGCTTTTAGTTTGCGTTTTTGCTCTTTTTCAAAGTTTATCCGTTCGTTTTCGCTTATTAAAAGTTCTGCGATTTTTTCGCACGACAAAATTATAACGTCGAGCGTTTTATCGTAAACTTCCTGACTTTTTCCGAACGGATCGGGTATATCGCCAAACCCGGTAAGCTCGCTTACGCAATAAACGTTGCCAAACCCACGAAAAAAATGCTTTTGCTCGCTCGTCATGCAAACCACGGCGTTCTGCGATTTAACCGTTTCGGCCGTTATTTTTGCCGACGAAAATTTTCTTACGGTAATTCCGCGTTTTTTTAAAGCCGTGGCGGCTTTTTCGTTAATTTTATCGCCGTTTATCGCGGAAATTCCCGCCGACGAAACTTTTATGCCTTTAACTTCGCGCTTTTTTAAAACGTTTTTAAGCACAAATTCCGCCATCGGAGATCTGCAGGTGTTACCCGTGCATACAAAAACGATTTTTAACGTAACGCCACCCCCTGCTTTACCGATTTTTTAAGGTCAACGCTTTTCGTCTACCGAATAAAAGGCTTTCGAAAATCTGTTGTTCACGCTTAAATCGAGTTCGCTTTTTATATCGAGCGCAAACGAGATTATAAGGTCGTAATTTTCTCCTTCGTGAAGCATTTCGTAAAGGTTTGCCGCCCTTTCGACGTCGGTATCGCCGAAGTTCAAAACGTTAAACGAACCGAGTTTTTCAAGTTTTAAGCGCATTTCGCCGTCGAGCAAAAACACGGGTTTCAAGCCGTTTTTTAACGCTTCGTTATATGCGTTTACCGCTTTTTCGGTTTCATAACGCCCGAATAAAAGCGTTTTTGCGTGCGGGCGATAATGGCTGTATTTCATTCCGGGGGATTTTGCTACGCCTTCGACCTTTTCGTCGGCATAGCGGCACTCGCCCACCGCTTTTTTTATCATTTCGGCGGTTATAAGCCCTTTTCGAAGTATAACGGGAATATCGCCCGTCACGTCTAAAACGGTGCTTTCAATGCCGCCCTCGCACCTTCCGCCGTCTAAAATAAGCGGAATTTTTCCGTTAAAGTCTTCAAAAACGTGTTCGGCAGTAACGGGGCTTGTGTGTTTGGATATATTAGCCGACGGAGCGGCTATGGGAGCGTTTACGAACCGCAAAAATTCCTGCGCGGCGGGGCTTTGCGGCACCCTGATCGCAAGAGTATTCAGCCCGCACGAAACGGTTGGAGAAACCACGCCCTTGCTTTTATAAACCATGGTAAGCGGCGCGGGCAAAAAAGCGTTTGCTATTTTCACGGCGTAATCGCTATCTATATCGACGAGCGAAGTTATGTCGTAATCTTTATGAACGTGCACGATAAGCGGGTTATCCGAAGGTCTGCCCTTCGCGGCATAAATGCCTTTAACAGCTTCGTCGTTAGTCGCCAACGCGCCAAGCCCGTAAACCGTTTCGGTAGGAAACGCGACCAGCCCGCCGTCGTCGATAATTTTTTTCGCCTGTTCAAGCGATTTTTTATCTATTTTTTTAATTTCCGTTATCATTTTTTATCGCCGTATCTATATATCGGAATACGTCGGAATCGTCGGGCGGAATGTCGCCTTCGGTTATTTTTTTAAGATATTCCGCGTCGGATTCGATCGGCGGAGCGTCGGCATATTCGTCGCGTTCGCGCCGTCTCGACTTAAATTCGGGCGGCGGTTCGATATTCGGCATGCGTTCGTCGTAAGTAACGAATTTCGAAAATTCGCCCTTGAACAGCATTTTTGCCGAGCCGCGTTCGCCGCTTCTGTTCTTTTCGATAATGATTTCGGCAACGTTTTTTTCAACCGCGCCCGAAGCGATTTCTTTTTCGTCGGCTTGCTTATCGGGGCGATAAATGAACATAACCACGTCGGCGTCCTGTTCTATTGCGCCCGATTCGCGCAAATCAGAAAGCATAGGTCTACGTTTGTTCTGCGCCGGCGAACGCGAAAGTTGCGAAAGTGCGAGAACGGGAACTTTTAATTCTTTTGCCAAAACTTTAAGCCCGCGCGAAATTTCGGTAACTTCCTGCTGGCGATTTTCCGACGTTCTTACGTCGGGATATATAAGTTGCAGGTGGTCGACTACGACAAAATCGAGCCCGTGCGAGGCTTTTAACCTGCGGCACTTCGAAATAATCGTGGGAACTGTGTTCGACGGCGAATCGTCGACGTAAATCTGCGCTTTGGCAAGTTCTTTTTTTGCCGCCCACAATCTGCGCCAACCGTTCTGATCAGTATCGGAAAGTTTACCTTTCTGCACAAGGTCCATTTGCACCGAACCTATGGAACACAAAAGTTTTTGCGCAAGTTCTTCGCGCGTCATTTCCAAAGCGAACATGGCGCAAACCGCGTTATCGCGCAGCGCAATGTTTTCGAGCATGTTCAAAGCGAGCGTGGTCTTACCGTCGGACGGGCGCGCCGCCAGAACGATAAGGTTACCGGGTTTAAAGCCGTTGGTTAAATAGTCGATGCGCGTAAAGCCGCATTTTAAGCCTTGTTTAAAGTTTTTGTCGCGCTCTAAACGTTCGAGTTCGCCGAGTAAATCGTCGTAGGTATCGGCAAGCGGTAACAGCGACGAAGTTTCGTTTTCTTCGGATATTTTAAAAATTTTGTTTTCGGCGTATTGAAGCGCTTTGTCGCTGTCGGCGCTTTTGCGCGCTTCTTTTGCGATGTCTTCGCCGCTTCTGATGATACGGCGAAGCATGCCGTCGCGTTTTACTATTTCTAAATAATAGCGATAGTTCGCACTCGACGGCATTGCGTTTGCAATAGTCGTTATATAACTTATGCCGCCCGCCTTTTCGAGCGTCGCGTCCTTTTCCATCATATCCGACAGAGTAACTATATCTATCGGTTTGTTGTTGTGCGCGACTTTTTTCATCGAATCGTAGATAAGTTTGTGCGCTTCGACGTAAAAATCTTCTTCTTTAAGTCCGGCAAGCGTTTCGAGTTGTATTTCCTGGTCTACCAACAAACAACCGAGAAGCGACTGTTCCGCTTCCTGATTGAACGGCATAACCGAAATTTTATCGGGCATGTTTCACCTTTTCGTGGTTTTTTGCAAAGTTCGGCGATATAATTTTTAAGATGAACCGCCAAATTAAGCGCAAAATTGTGGATTTTAAATATAATTATTAACGGTTCTCACTAATTTGCGGCTTGAATTTTCGCCGCTTTTTCGCATTGTTTTTTCGCCGCGTTAGCCGAGCGCGATAAATTCGTTAAGTGCGTTTTCAAACGAAACCATTGCCGCGTTGAACGCGTCTTTTTTGGTAAGATCTACTCCCGCGAGTTTTAAAAGTTCGACAGGGCTGTCGCTTCCGCCCGACGATAAAAATCTGAAATAATCTTCTACGGCGGGTTGACCTTCGTTATAAATTCTTTCGGCGATAGAAATTGCGCTGGTTATGCCCGTTGCGTATTTATAAACGTAAAACGCGCGATAGAAATGCGGAATGCGCGCCCATTCATACGAAATTTCTTCGTCGGATACAATGCTTCTGCCGTAATATTTTTTATTGAGTTTAAGATATTCTTCGTTTAAGAAATCTTTGGTAAGCGGAACCCCGTTTTCGGCAGCCGAATGAGCGACCGCTTCGAATTCGGCAAACTGCGTCTGGCGGAAAAGCGTGCTCTTAATCATATCCATATAGTAATTAAGCAGATATTTTTTAAGTTTTTTGTCCGTAGTGGTTTTAAGCATATATTTAAGCAATAAAACTTCGTTTACGGTGCTTGCCACTTCCGCCACGAAAATGCGGTAATTCGCCTTTGCCTGCGGTTGATTTTTTCCCGAAAAATACGAGTGCATGGCGTGCCCTAATTCGTGCGCTATGGTGAATATGTCGTTGGTTGTTTGCTGATAGTTAAGCAAAACGTAAGGATGCGGGCATTTATAAACGCTTATCGAGTATGCGCCGCTGCGTTTGCCTTCGGTTTCGCAAACGTCGATCCAGCCTTCGTCGTGAGCGCGTTGCAAAAGTTTTCCGTATTCTTCGCCGAGCGGTTTAAGCCCTTCTTTTACCTTCAAAAACGCGTCTTCATAATCGAGTTTGAGTTCGGCGTTTTCAACGAGCGGCGTGTAAATATCATACATGTGCATTTGTTTTACGCCGAGTATTTTTTTGCGGGTTGCAACGTATTTGTGTAGAGTTTTCAAGCCTTTGTCTACGCTTTTAATAAGGTTCTGATACACGACGGGGCTTACGTCTTCGCCGTCTAACGCCTTTTCGAGACAACTGTCGTATTTTCTTACTTTCGAAAGGTAAACGTCTTTGTTTACGTTTGCGATATAGGTTGCCGAAATGGTGTTTAAAAGCCCGTGATACGCTTTATATAACGCTTTGAACGCTTTTTTTCTTATTTCGCGGTTGGGGCTTTGAACTAAAACGCTGTAAGTTCCGTGCGTAAGTTTTACCTTTTTGCCGTCTACCGTTATTTCGGGGAAGGGCATATCGGCGTTGTTAATCATTCCGAAAATGTTCGAAAACGCGCCGTAAACCTGCCCGCCCATCGCTAAAACCTGTTCGGCCTCTTTGCCTAAAACGTGTTTTTTCGATTTTAAAACGTCTTTAAGTTCATAATCGTAATCTTTTAAATCGGGATCGGCGATATATCCTTTAAGAATATTTTCGTCGAGCGCGGTAAGTTCGGGTGTAATGAACGCAATTTCCGACGAGAATTTAACCTCGAGCGCGTCGACTCTCGATAAAAGCGCGTTGAATTCGGAATCGCGGGTGTCTTCGTCGTGGCGCATCGAAGCGTAAACCGCCAGAAGTTCGAGATCGCCTATAACCGCGTATAATTCGTCGTAGCATTTTTTAAATTCGGCTTTTTCGCCGAGTTTGCCTTCGTATTTTTTAAAATCGATTGCTTTTTCTACTTTTTCGTAAAGCGCGTCCCACGCCGCCTGATCGGCGAACATGTCGCTCGTTTTCCACTTTAAGTTGCTTGCAACCTCTTTTCTTTCTGCCATTTTTTTGCTCCTTTAAATTTTGTGTGTATTTTTATATGGTGATATTTTTTATCTTTGTTTAACTTTTCCCAAAGATTTTTTAAAAACCCAACTTTCCGCTTTTATTTTTAAGCGCAGATTTTTAAAGCGTCAATCGAAAATTCCGTCGTCGAAAAGTTCGTAAGAGACTAAAACGTTGCCCTGCGTTTTGTGCAGAATCATTTCGCCTTTTTTAAATTCGGGAACGGGTTTTTCCACGTCGAACAAAATGTTGCGTTCGTAATAATCCTGCGATTTATCCGACCATTCTAAAAACACGAGCGGAATAAAACGCACCCCGTCTTTTTCGGTAACCGACGAATCTACGCGCACAAACGCATGCCTGCCCGTTTCGATAAGCCCCGTTTTAAAGTATTCAAGCATTCTTGAATAACTGTTTATGCGCTTGAATTTTATCTCGAACAGAACGTAATAAATTATTGCGTAAACCGAACAACTTATTATGTTGAATGCGAGCATCGGCGCTTTAAGCGGCGTTTTATATTCCTGCATCGTGTAAATAACGAACACGGTTACGTTTGCGGCAAGCAAAACCGCAAGCGTTATAAAAAACACCGTTAAAAAATCTTTTTTTTGTTTTTTTACGACGGCATAATCTTCGTCGTTATAAATTTCTACCATTTTTCTCCGCTTAACGTAAAAAGCCGCGTTTACGTCAACTTTTTAAGCCGCGACTTATAACTTATGACCTAAAACGTCAGTAACGTCGCTTTTTTTTACGTCGTTATTCTTTAATGAACAAAAGCCCTATCGTGTTTTTACCGCAATGCGTCGAAACGGTTGCGCCCGCTTCGGTTTCGATAATTTCTTCGAACTCGAAATTCTTTTTGGTTTCTTCGATAACCGCGTCGATAAGTTCGCGCCCGTCGCATGGGCTGTGGGTTATAAACGCGCGTGTTTTATCATACGCCGTACACTCGGCTGCTAAATCTGCGATATATTGCGTTAAGCAACGCGAAAGCGCGCCCATATATTTCTTTTTAACGGTAAGTTCGCCGTCGTTTTCGCAAATCTGCGGGTGAATTTTTAAAATTTTCGAACCGACGAGTGCCGCCGACGAACATCTTCCGCCCTTATGAAGGTAATCGAGCCTGTCTAAAACGAACGAAGTTTGCACTTTTTCGGTAAGTTTTACGATTTTTTCGTAAGTGTTTTCAACGCTTTCGCCGCCCGAAATCATATCATGCGCTTTAAGCATTAAAAGCGCTTCGCCCGTTGATAACGCCTTGCTGTCTACGACAAAAACGCCGTTTACCCTTTCAGCCGCCTTTACCGCGTTGAAATAGGTACTCGAAGCTTTCGACGAAATGCAGAAATGCAAGATTTTATTATAAGATTTTTTAAGTTCGGTAAAAAATTCTTCATATTCGAACTCGGTAAGCGCCGCCGTTTTTGGCATCGTTCCCGTTTGTTTTATATAATCGAAAAGAGTAAAAGGCGTTATGTCTTTGCCGTCTTTATATTCTTTGTCGCCCAAAATTACGGTGATTGGTATAAGTTTAAAGCCGCGTGCCGCAATTATTTCGTCGCTTAAATCGCAGGTGGTTTCGGCGGTTATAACAAAGTTTTCCATTAAATTTTCTCCCGTATTATTCGTTTTTATGGTTTTTTATTGTTTTTTAATTTTTTCGGTATATCTTTATAGTTTTGCAAGGTTGTAAACGCGTGTTTGTTTGCTTACACGTTTGTTTACACGTATTTGTAAAACTTACCCCAGAACGTGTATCGATTATCGATAACGCTTTGCGTTACGACGCCGTTTACCCACTCGGTTTTTACTTCGCCGAACGTGCGCGAATCGCGGCTTACCGCTCGGTTATCGCCCATAACGAACAAGCACCCTTCCGAAACGGTTATAACTTCGTTTTCACTTGAAGGGTAGTTTACGGTAAACGTATAATCACAGTCTAAATAAGGCTCGTTTATCTGTTCGAATCCGCTATTTCCCCTTTTTTCTATCCATACTTTGCCGTCTTTTATGATAAGCCTGTCGCCCGCCAGCGCGATTACGCGCTTAATATACGAAATTTCTGCGCGTTCGCCGGTTAAAACGTCGGTTTTCGAAAAAGCGTCGGTAGTAAAAACTATAACGTCGCCGCGCCCGTAAGAAGCGAGTTTGTTAACCAGAACATAGTCGCCGTTTATAAGCGTATTCGACATCGAATTCCCCGACACCTGCATGCAGTTAAGCCAGCAAAAACGCGTCCAGATAACGAAAAAGCAAAAAAGAATCGTGACGGCAATAAGCAAAAAATCGCCGCGCGTCGCCTTGTTCCGATTATTAAGTTTTTCGCTAAGGCTGTCGTTTACGTGAATCATTTAATCGATTAAAAAATAGAATAAACAAGTAAATAAAGCCGCTTATTCCGCAATCGACGGATTTATCGGCAAAGTTAAATAAGCAGAATATTGTTGACGGCAAAACGGCTTTCGGCTTTAAGTTTAAGCGCCGTGATGCACGAAAAATCTTTAATTCCCAGGCGTTTGTCGCTTTTAAGTTCGCTGAACGTAACCTGAACGTTCTGCCACACTTTGCTGCCTTTTAGTTTTACGATAACCGAATAATCCGTAAGCTTGTCGTTTTCGCTTACGGTAAGCGAAATTTTAAGTTCGGTAAACTCTTCGCAATAAACGTCGAGTTTTACAATCGAGCGTTCGTCGCAAACAAAGCGTTTTTCGCCGATTTTGTATGTAAGCAGCCCGAACGGAGATATAACGCCCGCAATGCCGCTCGAACATTCGACCATTTCGGCCGAGCGTTGCTCCAGGAAAAACGCCCCGCCGAGCGAATTTTTTTCTTCGTCGACGACCGTAAAACTGTCGGTGCCCGACTTCGAGTTATAAAGCATTTTGGTTGAAAGCGGCTGTTCGCTTTGTATTTTTTTGTACACCACGCGCGACGACACCGTAACGCCGTTTTTATATTCGACAGTTGCGAACGCCGTTACGAAATCGCACCCTCCCCCAAGCGGCGCTTTGAAATACTTTTTGCCGCTTTCTCTCTTTGTAAGCGGCGCCATGTTAGTCCAGTTGCGCTTTGACGGATCGATTATTCCTTCGCCGAAATAAACGTTTACCCGCGCGAGTTTTTCATAGCAATCGGGAACGACTTCGGCAAAAATCGTGCGGTTGTCGTCGCCCTGCGCAACGCTGATCTGCGGCGCAGACGGAATATAATATTTATCTACGTTAGTGCCGTCGGGCGCAAGGTATTTTTTAAAGAAAACGGCAATGTCTTCGTCGCATTTTTTGTCGACTACGTTTTTAAGCCGCGGCGCAAAGTTAAATGCGCAAGGCACTTTTTCTTTAACGCGGGCGATGGTGTCCGTTCCGCGGTCGCAGTCGAAATCCGAACTGTTTGTGCCGGCGACGTAAAGCACGGGGCAATCGACGTATTGCGCGTAAGCGTGCGCGTCTACCCCGCCTAAATAGCGGTAACGCTCGTCGTTCATAACCAATTCTTTATCTTCGCCGCTATACTTGAAAATTTTGTTGTATGCCTGCCAGCCTATGCCGAAAAGCGTAACGAAGCATGAAACTCGCGGCTCGTTCGCCACGAGTTGCCAACCCACGTTGCCGCCTTGTTTTATGCCTAAAACCCCGATTTTTCCTACCTCGGATTTGCTTTTTAAATAAGCAAGCGAATATTTTGCAACCGCAACCCATTCATACCAGCAGGTTTCTTTTGCGGTAAGCGGAACTTTAAACAGATTGTCGCCCGTTTTTATAAAATTTGCATAGTCTATCTCGGTGGGATAGTTGGTGTGATTCTGCACGCCTTCGTAGTCGCCGCGATAATCGGCCATAAACACCGAATAGCCCTGCTTGGCAAAGTGATTTACCGTTTCTAAATTTACGGTTTCGCAAAAATCGGGAAGCACTAAAATGCCGCCCAACTTTCTGTTTTTCGGCAGCACCGTGGGGCGCGCGTAAAGCCCGTAAATTCTCACTCTGCCCGTTTCGGTTTCCCTGCCCGAAAAATAAACTTCGGTATAAGAAATTCCGTCGTAGGTCATTTCGTTGATCTTACTCTCTTTAAGCGGCAAATCGCCCCTGAAGTCTTTCCACAATGCGGAAGGAGTAAGTATTTTACTTGCCATTTCTTCCATATTTTCTCCGATAAAAACGCTTTGTAAACGCAAGGCTTAAAACTTTGCGGTTTTTCCCCGCGGTTAACCGCCTTCGCAATTTCCTTTAACCTGTTGCCTTCGGTTATTGCGTTCGGCTACCGCCTTTCGTTTAATAAACGATTTCTATTTCCGTGCCCTTTGCCGCCGTTGCCCCGTGAACGTAAAGTTTAGAAGCAATGCGGTTTTTAAGTTCCGTAACGTGAGTTATAAGCCCCACGGTAAAGTTTGCCATGCGAAGTTTTTCCAAACTGTCGCACACGTCGTCTACAAGGTCTTCGTCCAACGTGCCGAATCCTTCGTCCAAAAAGAAAAAGTCGATAGGCCTTAACGCCTTTGCGCTTATCTGCTTGGATAAAGCGAGTGCCAGCGACAACGAAACGATGAAAGTTTCGCCGCCCGAAAGCCCCGCGACCGGCCGTTTTATTCCGCCCGCAAAATTATCGGTTACGAAAAAGTTGCCGTCGTATACAAGCCCGTATCTTCCCGAAGTGAGTTCTAAAACGCGCGTTTCGGCTTCGCCAGCTATCTCTTTAAGATATTCGTCTGCGATAAATTCCATAAACCTGCCCGCGCGCACTATTTCGTAAAGTCTGCCGAGCAATTCGAGTTTTTTGCCTATTTCCGCAGTTCTCTCGACTATTATACACCTTTCGGTCAAATTTTTCAAATCGTTTTTATGCTTTACCGATAATTCGCTGTGTTTTTTGTTGATTTCTTCAAGATTTTTCTTTAAATTCGCAACTTTTTCGTAAAATGCTGCGTAATCGAGATATTTTTCGTCGTATTCTGCGATTTTTTTGTTTAACTCGCCAAGCCGATTTTCGAGCGTTTTAACCGATTCGTCGTAAGACGACACCAATTTTTCGTCGTTTTCGGCTTCGGGATAGTTTAATATTTCGCGCGCGGCGGCTACTTCAAGCCCCAGCGGAGCAAGTTCTATCGCCAAAGTTTTTTCGCTTTCTAAAAGCATAACGGTAAGTTTTTCGTTAAGCGCGGTTTCGGCGGCAAGTTCGCTTTTTACCGCGTTTTGTATTTCGGCGGCTTTTTCGAAGTTTTCGGTTATTTGTTTTTCGGTTTTTGCCGTTTTTTCAAGTTCGGCGTTAAAATCTTTAACCGCCTCGTCGTAATTTTTGCCGTTTAAAACGCTTTTTATTTCTTCGCTTAACGCGTCGTATTCAGCGCGAACTTTAAACCCTTCGGTGGTTATAAGTTCGGCGTTTTTGTTAAGCCCCGAAATTTCGGCGTTTAATTTTTCGGCGACGCTTTTAGCTTTTACAAGTTCGCCCGACAATTCGCTTGCGGTTTTAAGCGCTTCGGCACACTCGTTAATAAGCCCGTCTGCGCTTACCTTTTCTTCGGTTATATGCGCGCTTAATTTTTCGATATGTGCGGCTATAAGCCCGTAAACGGCACTTTCGGATTGTTTCTCTTTATCAAGGCCGGCTAAAACTTTTTGCAAAAATTCGATTTCGTTTTTGCAAAATTCCGAAACTACCGCGGCGGATAAATTGCTTTTTAATTTTTCTAAAACGCCGCTTACGTTCACCCTTTCGATTTTTATTTTCAGTTCGTTTGCTTTTTCTTCGAAAAGTTCTTTTTGCTTTTGCTTGACTTTAACGTCGTTTAAAATCGCGATATAGTCCTTTCTTAACCGTTCGCACCTTTGTTTTTTGCTTTCGAGTTCGATGTTTTTGGTTTTAAGCCCCGTCGCCGTTTGAAGTTTAACTTTAAGTTCGACCGTTTTTTCGCTTAAAGCCGGCAAAAGTTCTTTTTGTTTTTTTGCGTTTTCAAACGTTTCGGCGGCGGCGTTTTGCCGGTTTGTTAAATCGCCGAGTCTTTTATCCGACTGCGCTTTTTCGGCTTTCGTTTTCTCGTAAGTTAAAAGCGTCTGCTTTACGATTTTTACCCTTTCGAACGCCTTTAATTTTTGTCGCTTTTGCTCGATAACGGGCTTATAGGCGGACTTTTGCTTTAAATCGGCGCTTTTTTCTTTGCGCTCTTGAACAAGATTTTCAAGCGATTTTGCAACCAGTAAATCCTTTTCCGCCATAGCCGTTTCGCTCTTGTTTTTTTCTGCCGAAAGCGCAAGTTCGCTTATCGCCGCTTCGTCGGCTTTCACTACTTTTTCGTCGGGGCAGCAAAGCGCTTCGAGTTTTCCGTTTAATCTTTCGCTTTCAAGCGTTAAGTCGCGTTCGCGCCGTTTAACCTTTTGTGCAAGTTCGTCGCCGTATTTTGTAAGGTCGAACAGTTTGCCTATAACCGAAAGCCTTTCGGTTCGCGTCATTTTTACAAACGCGGCAAAATCGCCTTGCGGCAAGGCTATGCACTTTAAAAAATCGCTTTTTTCAAGCCCGATTATTTCGTTTTTTAAAAGACTCGTAACGTTTAAAGCATTTTCGGCTATGCAAACGTAATCGCCCTTTTCGTCTAACCTGCAAAGTTTTGCGCTCGACGTAACCAAAGTGCGCGCTTTGTTGTATTTATAAACGCGTTCTGCCTTATAAACCTGCGTTTTTCCGTTTATTTTAACCGAAAAATCGAGTTCTACCGCAGCAAAATCGCATCCCACGTTTATAAAATCGCTGCCCTTTAAATTTTCGATGACTTCACCGTAAATCGCTAAAACGATTGCGTCTAAAATGGTGCTTTTTCCGCTGCCCGTTTTGCCGAAAATCCCGAAAATTCCGTTTTGCGAAAGTTTTTCGAAGTCTATAGTTTGTTTTTCGGAAATGCTTTTTAATCCTTCGATCTTCAACTTAAGCGGTCGCATCGTCATCCCCCATAAGTTCGAGATATAAATTCATCAGGTCGCCACTTGGAAGCGCACCGAATCGGCTTTTGTGATATTCTTCGAATGCTTCTTTTTCGGATAAAGTGCGTCTGTCGATAGTTTTTTCGCCGTTTTCGCCACCCGCGATCTGCAAATTAAGTTCAAAAAGGTTCGGGTAATCGCCCGCAAGTTCTTTGCTTTCTTTTTCGGAAAGCGCGTGTTTTAATTTTAAAGTGAGTTTAACGAGACAATCTTTGCTGATTTGTAAAAGTTTTTTGCCGTCGTCAAGATTTATCGCCGCTAAATTTACGAGCTTTTTGCCTTTTTCAAGAGGAATCACCCTTAAATTTTCTACTTTTCCGCCCTTTAATTCGAATGCGGTAACCGACTTTTCGACGCCCGCTTCGTCGAAAGCGTAACCCGCAATCGCGCCGCTGTAAAGCATATTTTTTTCGCGGCTTATAAACTGCCGCTTATGAAGATGCCCTAGCGCCGTGTAAACGCAGAAATCGGGAACGAGTTTTTTATCGACGAGCCGCGTTCCGCCAAGCTCGATATTGCGTTCGCTTTCGCCGCTTTCGCCGCCGAGCATAAATATATGCGCCATAAAAATCGCGGGAATATCGCCGCTGTAATTTTTAAAGCACGCCGCGATGCGCGACTGCATTTTTTGCTCGAAAGTATCCCCTTCGAAAACCTCGCCCGCGCGTTCGCAAGGATAAGGCAAAAGCCCTAAATACACCCTGCCCCCGCCCGACTTTTCGGCGTTTATAACGCACGAATATTTATCAGTTTTTTCGGCGTAAACATCGTTTTTTTCGTCGCCCGCGGGCGGTTTTTCGCTCCCGCCGAAAATATAAACGTTAGAAAGCGAAGCAAAATCGCGGCACGCCGAAAGACGTTGCCAGTCGTCGTGATTGCCGCTTATTATAACCACCGCGCGGTTTTTGTTCGCAAGGCGCATAACCGTTTTAAAAAACAATTCTTCGGCTTCGGCGCTCGGTATGCTCGTATCGAAAACGTCGCCGGCAACCAGCACGAGTTCTGCTTTTTCTCTGTCCGATATATCCGTAAGTTCGTTTAAAATTTCGGCTTGCTCCAAAAGGCGGGATCTTCCGTTTAATTTTTTTCCGATATGCCAATCGGAAGTGTGAATTATTTTCATTATAACGCCTTATCGTTTAAAGTTTTTTTCAAAGTAAAAACGATTCAAAAACAATTTTTTAATTTTCTATTTTAATTTATTTTATATTTCGCTTGCTTTTTGGTTTAATATATTTTATTATATTTAAGTAAATAAATCAAGCGTATTAAAGCGGCAAAATTTTTAAGACGCCGTTAAAAGACGGATTTTTTCGCTAACGAAACGTCTGCTTGCGCTTGCTAACGACGAATTCAGAGAGAATTATTTATGGCTTTTTGTTCATTTTCGGGCGATTACGACAAAAACGGAGTAATCACCGTAGACACTTCGTTCATAACCGAATATCTGCCCGAAGCAAGCGGCGACGCGGTTAAAGTTTTTATATACGGGCTTTATCTTTGCCGAAGCGAAAAAGAAATTTCGCTTGCGGATTTTTCGGCTGCCCTTAGCCTTACCGAAGCCGAAGTTAAAGATTGCTTTAAGTTTTGGGAAGAATATAACCTTGTGGCTATTATTTCGGACGAGCCGCTTGCCGTGCGCTATTTGCCTATGGGCGGAAAAGCACGCCCGCGCAAATACAAACCCGAAAAATACACCGATTTTTCTAACGCATTGCAGGCTTTGTTCCCCGCGCGAATGATAAGCGTTTCGGAATTTACAGCCTATTTCGACGTTATGGAAGCCTTTAAAATCAAACCCGAAGCAATGCTTATGATATGCAACTATTGCATAGATTTAAAGGGCGAAAGCATAGGTTATCGCTATATCGTTACCGTCGCCAAAGATTTTGCCTACCGCGGAATAGTAACCCCCGAACTTATCGAGCAGGAACTTGCCGATTATAACATGCGCGGCGGCGAAATTACGGATATTTTAAACGCCTTGGGCTTAAAGCGCAAACCCGAAGTAGAAGATTTGAATCTTTTGAAAAAGTGGAAATCGGAACTGGGATACGAACAAAGCGTTCTGCTTTTTATTGCGAAAAAATGCAAGCGCAAAGCGATAGACGCGCTTGACGCTTTTATAAGCGAACTTTACGGCAACAAACTGTTTACCGAAAGCGAAATAAGCGATTATTTGAAGAAAAAAGACGAATATATCGAACTTGCAAAAAACGTCTGCAAAAACCTTTCGGTTTACGTTCAGGACGTTACGCCCGTGGTTACCGAATACGTTTCGCCATGGCTTGCAAAGGGCTTCGACGGCGATACCTTGGAGTTTTTGGCGAACTATTGCTTTAAGAAAAACCGCCGCACTCTTGCCGATTTAGACGAGCAGATAAACAGGCTTTACGACCGCGGCTTAATAACCCTTTCGGCAATAGCCGACTACGTTAAAAACGCCGCTAAACTCGACGAATTTATACGCGAACTTTTCGGCGTTTGCACGGTGAACCGCCGCCCCACCGATTGGGACAGGCAAACCGTTTCGACCTGGCAAAATTGGGGCTTTTCGGACGAAATGATAAAACGTGCGGTCGCTTTGTCTGTGGGAACCGCGCGCCCGATGGTTTATACCAACGCGATTTTATCCGACTGGAAGTCGAAAGGAATTTTCACGCCCGATAAAATCCCCGCGCCCGAGGCGGGCGGCGCGGCTCAAAGCAAAAACAAAACCGTTCATTTTGAAAACGAACGCGAATATACTAAGGAGCAACTCGATTCTTTGGTTCAAAGCATCGACGACATCGAATTTTAATGATTACGAGCAACGAAATTATAAAAAACGCTTTAAATTCTTACGAAGAAGACCGAAGTGCGGCACTCGAAAAAGCGTATAACGCCGAAAGAGCCTTGCTTTTAACACCCGATTACGAAGACGTTTATTATAAAATTAAAGACCTTAATTTAAAAATATCGCGGCTTGAATTCGACGGAGAAAAAGGCGAAAAATTAAACGCGCTTTATAAAAAACGCGACGAACTGAACGAAAAAAAAGCAGAAATCATAAAGGCGCACGGATTTTCGGCAGACGATTTAACGCCGAAATTCAAATGCCCCGCCTGTCAGGATACCGGCTATACGCAAAGCGGAAAATTATGCGGATGTTTTTATAAAAAACTTAACGCCGCCGCCGAAAAATTTTTGGGCATCGAAAAACGCAAACTGCCCGATTTTGCCGATTATGCCGACGACGTAAACCCTACTCTCAAACAAAAACTTTTGCTTTACTGCGAAAAATTCGACGAAACAAAGGTTAAAAACCTGATTTTTTCGGGCGACACGGGAACGGGCAAAACGTTTGCGGCCGGCGCGGTTGCCGGCGAACTTGAAAAGCGAGGCAAAAACGTTTTGTTTTTATCGGCGGTTAAACTTAACGAAATATTTTTTACATACCACGTTTCGAGCGGAAGCGATAAAACCGCCGTTTTCGAAGTTTTAACCACATGCGACCTTCTGGTTATCGACGACTTAGGCACCGAACCCATAAAAAACAACGTTACCGTCGAATATTTAACCGCGTTTTTATCCGAACGACTTAACGACGACAAAGCGTTTATAATTACCACAAACTTAACGGGCGCAGAAATAAAAAACAGATATACCGAGCGACTTTTCAGCAGACTGTCGTCAAACGACTGTGCGTTTATCTCGTTTAAAGGCAACGATTTAAGATTAAGCCGCAAAAAATAATAAAAAAAAACAAAAAGAAGGAATTTTGAAGGAAACGTTTATGCCCTTAATAATCATTACGCTTTGCCTGTGCTTGGCGGTCGCCGCCGTATTTACGGTTTTATCGTTCAAAAAGACGCTTTTAAACCTTTATTTAAAAAGCGCGTCGAGCGTTCTATTTACGGTTTTGGGCGTGTTCTGTCTTTATTATCTCGTCAGCCGAAAATCGGGCGAAATAGCCGATAACGGGCTTATAGGCGGGTTTTTACTTTTACTCGGACTTGTTTTCAGTCTGATTGGCGACGTAATTTTAGGGCTTCCGCGCCTAACAGAACTTCGCCGCGACAGTCTGCCGGTTTTAATCGGCGGGGCAAGCTATTTCGGCTTGGCGCACGTTATTTATTGCATCTCGCTTATTTTTTTGTTCGGCATAAACCTGTGGGTTATTCCGATAATAATTCCCCTTTCGGTTTTTTACGTTTTCGGCAACAAACTGTTCGGAAAACTCGATTATAAAAACCTTACGGTCGGGCTTATCGCTTATTCGCTTATCGAAGCGCTTTCGTTCGCGCTGTGTTTTACTTCGCTTCTGCAAGAGTATTCTGCGCAAAAACTTCTTTTAACCGTCGGTTTTACGTTGTTTTATTTTTCGGATATGGTGCTTATGCACAACTATTTCGGCGAAAGAAAACGCGTTATAAGCATTTTGTGCCACTCTACCTATTATCCCGCGCAGATTTTAATCGCACTTTCTATCTATTTCATCGCATAAACAATGGTCTGTTTTAAAAACGGCAACTAAACGCAATAATGTTTTCGGTGTCTGAAAACCCATATAAAAAAGCCTTCGCAATATACACGCGAAGGCTTTTTTAAATTCATTTTTAGTTAAAAATTTATTATGCCGAGGCAAAGTTTCCGCCCTGGCAAAATCAAGTTTAACAAAGCAGAACCCGGCTAAAAAGTCAGCGCCTTGTATATCTTTGCATATATTGCGCGTTATAATCGGCAAGCGTTTGCTTATATTCGGCAAGTTTATTTTTAAGGTGCGGAACCAAAATCGCAAACCACACTATAGTCCAGATAATCAAAAGCCCCATTAAAACTATGCACGCCCAACCAAACCAGCCGATCGAAGATTCGGGTGCGACGATAAGCGCGAGTATGTAAATTCCGCCGCCAATTAAAAAGCAGACAAGGCAGAATATGGTCGAAAATTTAACGGGTGCGAACAAATCGTTTATTTTCGCAATTTTTTTTGCGCAATAATCGCGGCTTTCAACTTTTTTTTGTTTTTCTTTTTTAAGTTTTTGCTTTGTTTGCTCTTTTGTGTCGTTTTTAAATTCGTCTCTTATCATTAAAAAGCGCTCCTTTAATGTTTTATTTTCTATTTTTTATTTTCTTCGAGCAGTTTTTTCAAAAATTTGCCCGTATAACTCTTTTCGACTTTCGCAACTTCTTCGGGCGTGCCTTTCGCAACTATCGTGCCGCCCTTGTCGCCGCCTTCAGGTCCCAAATCGATGATATAATCCGCCACCTTTATAACGTCGAGATTATGTTCGATAACTATTATGGTGTTGCCTCCTTCGCGCAGTTTGAATAAGATTTTTATAAGTTTATCAACGTCGTAGGTCGAAAGCCCAGTGGTGGGTTCGTCTAAAATATAAACGGTTTTACCGGTTGCGCGCTTCGAAAGTTCGGTTGCGAGTTTAACCCTTTGCGCTTCGCCGCCCGAAAGAGTGGGAGCCGACTGCCCGAGTTTTATATATCCCAAACCTACTTCCTGCAAGCATTTTACTTTCGAATATACGCGCGGGGTGTTTGCGAAAAAGTCGACCGCCTCGTCAACCGTCATATCCAGAACTTCGCTTATGTTTTTGCCTTTGTATTTAACCGCAAGCGTTTCGCGGTTATAGCGCGCTCCCTTGCACACTTCGCACGGAACGTAAACGTCGGACAAAAAGTGCATCTCGATTTTAATTATGCCGTCGCCCGAACAATTTTCGCATCTGCCGCCGCTTACGTTGAAAGAAAATCTGCCTGCGTTATATCCGCGTTCGCGCGCGTCGGGGCTTTGTGCGAACAGTTCGCGTATGGGCGTAAACGCACCCGTATAGGTTGCGGCGTTGCTCCGCGGCGTTCTGCCAATGGGCGACTGGTCGATTGCGATAACTTTATCGAAATACCCCACCCCTTCGATTTCGCGGTATTTACCTTCTACTTCTTTTGCTCCGTTAAGTTTATCTGCAAGCGCGGGATATAAAATTTCGTTTACGAGCGAACTTTTGCCGCTGCCCGAAACGCCCGTAACCACGGTAAGCACGCCCGCGGGAAAAGAAACGTCGATGTTTTTAAGGTTGTTCTGGCTTGCTCCGCGCACGGTAACAAACTTGCCGTTAAGCGGGGTTCTTGCGGCGGGAATTTCGATTTTTCTTCTGCCGGACAGATAATCGCCCGTTATCGAGCGGGTGCAGTTCGCTACGTCTTCGGGCGTTCCCGCAACCACCACTTCACCACCGTGAACGCCCGCCTTGGGCCCTATGTCAACGATAAAATCGGCGGCGCGAATAGTGTCTTCGTCGTGTTCTACCACGATAAGCGTATTCCCCAGGTCGCGCAAGCCCTTTAACGTGGCAAGCAGTTTTTCGTTGTCGCGCTGATGCAGCCCGATGCTGGGCTCGTCTAAAATATACAAAACGCCCGTAAGTCCGCTGCCTATCTGCGTGGCGAGCCTTATGCGCTGCGCTTCGCCGCCCGAAAGCGTGCCCGCCGAGCGCGAAAGCGACAGATATTCGAGCCCTACGTTCTTTAAAAAGCCGAGCCGCGCTTTAATTTCTTTTAAAATACCTTCGGCAATTAACGCCTGCGTATGCGAAAGTTCGAGCCCGTCGATAAATTCCGAAAGTTTATCTATGGGCATGTTACAGAGTTCGTCGATGTTTTTGCCGCCTACGGTAACCGCAAGGGCTTCTTTTTTAAGGCGCTTGCCATGGCAGGTGTTGCACGGCTTTTGCACCATATATTTTTCGATTTCGGCTTTGGTATAATCGCTCGTGGTTTCGCGGTAGCGGCGCTCTAAATTGTTTATAACGCCTTCGTAAGCAGCCTGATAACTGCCGCGGAAGGTGCGCGTACTGTAATTCATTTCGATTTTTTCGCCGCGCGTTCCGTAAAGCAAAATATCTATCACGTCGGCGGGCAAATCCTTGATGGGCGTATCCAAACTGAACCCGTAATGCCTTGCAAGCGCGCGGAAATACATCTGCGTAATTTTGCTGCTGTCTAAATTCCAGCCCGATATGCAAAGCGCGCCTTCGTTTAAACTTTTCGAAGTGTCGCCGAGTATAAGCGCCTTGGAAATTTCGTTTTTAAAGCCCAAGCCTTTACATTCGGGGCAAGCGCCGTAGGG
>JAXEDY010000010.1:0-21378 GCA_034104345.1 Christensenellaceae bacterium
GAAATGCGCTGGCGCGCCGAGATTTTAAGAATTAAAGACCTTATAAAATCGGGCGCTATCGGAAAGCCTCTTTCGCTTAACGCATATAACTATTCGCACTTTCCGATGTGGTGGAATCCGTGGATGAACACACCCGAAGAAAGTTACGGCAAGCGCGTAAAATTAAAACCGAACGATCCCGAAGATTATCGTTATCGCGGCGGCGCGCTTACCGATCATCCGCATATTTTCGACTTGGCGCGTTTCATATTTGATTCGGATTATGATTTTATTTATGCCGAAGCCGCGCCTAACATGCGTTACGACGCCGAAGTAGAAGACTTGCTTACCATTACCGGGCGGCTTAAAAACGGCGTGATTTTCTCGCTCGATCCTTCATACGGCAACTTCGAAAAGAAAATTTTCAAGCGCGTAAACGACGACTTTTCGAAATATCCGCGTACTGTCGAAGTCGAGCTTGCCGTTCACGGCGAAAAGGGAAGCATAATTGCGAACGTTTACGGGGCGAAAGCCTATCAGGCAATGTATCTGCCGAGCGAAGATTTCAAACATTGGGGTTCGTCGGGCGCTTCGTTTTCGGATACGCGCAGAATTTTTACGCATAATTTCGTTCGTCGTATACGCGGCGAAGAAGCGGGTGAAGATTTAACCACCAGCCTTTCGGAACACGTATCGATAATAAAAGCGATGAACGCTGCTTACGAAAGTATGGCTACGGGTAAAATTGTAAAACTTTAAGGTAAAATAATGAAAAAAAATATACTTGCCGAAGAGATAGCCTCAAAAATTTTAAAAGGCGAATACGGTAAATCGGGCGACGAATTTCCGTCGATAAGAACTGTCGCGGCGGAATATAAGGTTTCGCCCGTTACATGTTCGGCTATTTTAGACGTTCTGCACGAACGCGGGCTTATTGTGTTAAAGGGTAAGCGCAACTATTTGTGCTACGGCGAAATCGAAAAGGGAACGGCGCTTGATAAAAAGCGCAAAAAAAGCGGATTTATCGGCGTTTACGTTCCGGATATACAAAACTTGTTTTTTTCGTTGCTTGCAAAAAGCGTTCAGCATTATGCGGGTGAACGAGGTTATAACGTTATTATAATGAACGAAAGCGAAAAAACGCATTTTTACGACGCGCTCGAATGTTTCGAAAGGCTCGGCGTCGACGCGGCAATCGTCGAATCGTATTCGTCTGAAATACGCGGAAATCGCAAGAATAAAAGGCGACACACTTATCCTATAATACTCGCCGCCACAAACGTAGATAACGAAACTTTCGACTGTGTTACCATAAACAATAAGGTTGCGGGTAAAACCGCAGCCGATTTGCTTTATAAAAGCGGTTACGACGAATTTTTGTTTATCGGACATTCGCTCGTTGATCGTGATAATCCGCGTATTTCGGGTTTTATAAAAGAACTTGAATCGCATGGTGTTAAAATTAACGAAAAAAACATTATATGCAGCAATAAAACCGCCGAAATCAGTTTTAAACTCGGTGAAATAGTGCGTGCTTCGGGCGATAAAACCATCGGTATATTTTGCTATCACGATATTCTGGCGAATCAGGTGTTAAATATATGTAAAAAATGCGGATATAACGTACCCGATAAAATAGGAATAGTCGGGTGCGATAATTTGCCTCTTCCCGAAGACAAAATAAAAATAACCACCATCGCTTATTCGGTGCAGGAAATGGCAAAAGAAGCCGTAGATCTTGCTTTAAAACGCGTAAACGGCGACGAATCCGCTAAAAAAACGCAGATAATTCCGTTCTTTGTTTATCGCAAAAACTCGGTAAAAAATCTTAATTTAACTTCTGATTTAAAATAAAAGTTTAAAACAAAAAGAGGTGTTTTACATGAACAATTTTGAAAAATATTATTCTGTTATTAAAGAAAACATCGATAAAGTCAACGCAAACCAGATCGATAACATCAAAAAAGCGGCAAAACTTATGGCGGACGCCATCGAAAACGATAAGTTAATAAGCGTTTACGGCGGCGGCGGACACACCACGCTTTGTATGGGCGAAATGTTTTTCCGCGCAGGCGGGCTTGCAAACATAAACCCCGTTATGGAAACGGGGCTTTCGGTGTTCAATCAGGCGCTTAAATATCTCGAACTTGAAAGAACCGTTAATTACGGAAGCGCCATTATGAAATATTACGATCTTAAAAAAGGCGACCTTTTAATCGTGTTCCATAATATCGGCATAAATCCCGCAACTATCGACGCGGTTGAAGAAGCAAAAAAACGCGGAGCGATAATCGTTGCCGTTTCGTCGAGTTATTGGCAGAACGAAATGCCCAAAGATCATTTCATCCGCCATCCTAACGGAAAAAACCTTTTCGATTACGCCGACGTTTGTATCGACGATTACAATCCCGTGGGCGACGCGGTAATTAAAGTCGAAGGATTCGATACGCCTATCGCTCCCGTTTCGAATATAGTCGATTTTTACATCGCACATCTTTTGGAAATAGCCGCTGTCGAAGAATGTGTACGCCGCGGAATCACTCCGCCGTGCTGGACGAGCGCAAATACCCCGGGCGGCGACGAAAAGAATGCCGCGCTTTTGGAAAAATATCGTCCGCGCGTAAAAATGCTTTGATAAATCTTTTATTAAAAAAGTTTTAAATTATGGCAGAATACAGCGAATATTACTTGAAAATTTCGGCACTTTTAAAAAAGGCCGAAACCGAAAACGATTTAATCCCCGCCGCAAAAAAAATTGCCGACGTTATATGCGGCGGCGGAATAATTTATCTTTTCGGTTGCGGACATTCGCACCTTATCGCGCTCGATTGTTTTTATCGCGCGGGCGGGCTTGCGTGCGTTCAGCCGATTTTAAAACCCGAACTTATGCTGCATTTAAGCGCGAGCAACAGCAGTCGGCTCGAAAAAAATGAAGGATCGGTTAAAGGGCTGTTATCTGATTATAAAATCGGCAAAAACGACGCGCTTATAGTTATTTCGACGTCCGGAATAAACGGCGCTCCGGTTCAGGTTGCTATTAGCGGCCAAGAAACCGGCGCGTTCGTTATAGGGCTTGGTTCATCGAGTTATTTCGGCGACAAGTCGCGTCATTCTTCGGGTAAAATTTTAAAAGATTGTTGCGACGTTTTTATCGATAACTTTGCGCCGCACGGCGACGCGCTTATTTCTCTTTCGGACGGCGGCGAAAAAAGCGGACCTTGTTCGACTGTGATTTCGTCGTTCTTGGTGCAAAAACTGCTTGTGTGCGCCGAACAAATATGCGTGGAACGCGGAAAATTTCCGCCCGTTTTTAAAAGCGGCAACGTTGAAGGCGGAAAAGAATTCAACAAAAAATTAGAAGACGAATTTTGCGGCAAAATAAAAAGTTTGTAAGCCGCAAAATTTAAACCTGAATAAAAACGAAATTTTTACGTAAGGTAGTTAAATGAAAAAAATTGCCGTTATCGGAATATGCGGACAATCTGTCTTTTTAAAGGGCGAAAAATTGCCCGAAAAAGGTGAAACCGTTGTATTCGACAATTTGCATACCGAAGCCGGCGGAAAGGGCGTAAACGCAGCCGCGACCATAGCAAGGCTTAACGGAAACGTTAGTTTTTTAACCGCTCTCGGCGACGACTTTTACGCCGCAGAGTGTGAAAAATTCTTTAAAGACGAGCGTTTAAACGTTTGCGTTGCGAAAAAACACGGAGTTTCTACCGATTACGGCGTGATTTTAACCGACAAAAACGGTTATAACTTCGTTTGCGTTTCAACCACGGCTTCGCGCCTTTTAACCGAAGAAGACGTCGATTCGTTCGCTACAGAAATTTCTTCGGCAGACTATTTGCTTATGCAGGCTGAACTTAGCGACGAAGTTTTGGTAAAAGCCGCAGAAATTGCGATGAAAAGCGAAACCAAAATCGTTTTCGATCCGTCGCCCGTGCGCAAACTTCCGCCCGAATTTTTAAAGTCGGTGTGGCTTTTTACGCCTAACGAAACCGAAGAAAGCGCCTTGTTTTCGCAAATCAAACCCGAAAAGTGCGTGGTTACTTTGGGCGAAAACGGCGCGAAATTTATCTGCGGCGATAAAATCGAATATTTTAAGGCAAAAAAAGTAAAAGCAACAAACACTACCGGAGCGGGAGACGTTTTCAACGGCGCGCTTTTAACCGCTTTATCTAAAGGCGAAAGTGTTGAAAGCGCGATAAATTACGCAATTAAAGCCGCTTCGTTCAAAGTAAAATCGCAATACGTCGTAGACGGACTTCCTACCGAAAACGACCTGAAAAATTTATAAAAAAATAAAAAAAAATAAAAAATATTAAATATAAAAAATTATGAATATCGAGTATAATAAGTATAAAAATTTAAGATACGTTGTATATCGCCCGAACGAAGGCATTGCCGTCAGGGGCGTTATTTTGCATTTACATGGCGCCGGCGGCAGGGGGACGGATATTTCTCTCGTAAAATATAATCCGCCTATGCGCTACGCCGATTCGAAAAACGGCGAATTTCCGTTCGTTATAGTTTCGCCGCAGTGCGAATTCGACAGTTGGTTCGATATTTTCGAGCAACTTCAGGATTTTGCCGAATATATAAAACAAAGCGAAAAAACTCAAAACTACATAGTTTCGGGAACGAGCATGGGCGGCTATACTTCGTGGCAACTTCTCGAATCGAAACCCGATTTGTTTAAAAAAGCGATTATTTGCTGCGGAGGAGGAATGTATTGGAATGCGGGCAGGATAAATGCCGAAGTTCATGCATACCACGGAAAAAAAGACACGGAAGTTTATCCCGAAGAAAGCGAAAAAATGGTTAAAAAAATGATTTATTTCGGTAAAAAAGCCACTTTGACCATTTACGACGACGCATATCATAACTGCTGGGATCAAACTTATTCAAACGACGAAACGTATAAATTTTTATACGAATAATCACTAAAAAAATTAAGGATTTTATGAACGCTGACGTAAAAATTTGCGACGAAAAGTTGCTTGATAAAATTTACGGTTGTTTTTACGGCAAATGCCTGGGCGGGGCGGCGGGCGCGCCGTTCGAGGGCATAAAAAAAATTTTAAACATCGACGATTATAAAAAAGTTTTTCGCCCCGATCTTCCCAACGACGATCTCGACTTACAACTTTTATGGCTCGACGTGCTTGAAAATAAGGGTTTTAACCTTACTTCGTGCAACCTTGCCGACGCGTGGATAGAAAAATGCTGGTATCCGTTTTCGGAATACGGCTATTTTATGAAAAACTATATGCGCGGAATAAAACCGCCTTATTCGGGCGAAATTAACAATTCGTTTTTCCGCGAAGGAATGGGTTGCCCGATAAGAAGCGAAATCTGGGCATGTCTTTGCGCGGGGATCCCCGAACTTGCCGTTAAATACGCTTATCTCGATGCAACGCTCGATCACGCCGAAAATGCGGTTTATGCCGAACAGTTTCTGGCGGCTGTCGAAAGTATGGCGTTTTATGAAAGCGACGTAAAAATTTTAATTGAAAAAGGGCTTGATTTTATCCCCGAAACCAGCAAACTTTTTCGTTGCATAAAAGGCGTTTTATCTGATTACGAAAGAGGAAAAAGCGTTTTCGAAACGCGGAATAACGCGCTTATTCGTTACGGCCATCCCGACTTTACCAATTGCGTTCAGAACCTTGCGTTTGTTGCGGTGGCATTGCTTTACGGAAAATGCGATATGTCCGACACGATTTCGATTGCCTTATCCTGCGGCTACGATACCGATTGCACCTGCGCGTCGGCGGCTTCGATAGTAGGCATTATAAAAGGGTTTTCCGAACTCGGACAAGACGGGAAGCTTATAAAAGACGAATTCGTTTGCGGAATAAACGTGGTTCGCCCGTCGAACAGTATACGCGCGCTTGCAGGCGACGTTTTTAATCTTCATAAAAAACTTTTAAGCGAAAATATAACCGATATAAAAACCGAGCCTTTTACTAAGGAAGGATACAAAAAATCGCTTGAAAAAATACAGCCCGTTATATGGCGGATATACGGACCTTATTTCGAGCAGTTAGAGCAGCCGATGAACCCCGATTATCCCAGTCCGCACGGAGAAGGGTGCGTTTTGCCCGATCTTGTTTGTATGGTGAACAATCAGGCGTTTTTGGATAAAGAATATGAAACGAGCGAAAAATTTGCCGACCTTTACGCAAAAGAAGATTTAATCGATTTAGACTCGGTTATTACCATGGAAGGGCAATACGCCGCCGATCTCGAAACGATAATCGTAAGCAACAAAGATCAGACGGTGTGGCTTGTGATAGGGAACAACGACGGATTTAAAATCGAAGTGAACGGACTTGAAGTTTTGAAAAAAGACGAAATCAGGCTTTGGACTCCGTATAACAATTTTTGCACGGCAAACCTTAAAAAGGGCGAAAACGCGATAAAACTCCGCGTTTTAAAACGCACCGAAATTTTTAAATTTTCGCTTGGGTTAAGAACGTTTAAAAAAGGAGACCATTGGCACCGCGCAAAATGGTGTACTGATTTAAAATTTAAGTAATAATGGGAGAAAATAAAGGTAATTATGTGTGACGTAATTTCATTTGGCGCAAAAAACGATAAAAATTTTAATTCGACGAAGGCGTTTCAGGCGGCTGTTGACGAATGTAAAAAAAACGGCGGCGGAACGATTTACGTTCCGTTCGGCGAATATACGATAGGCACGGTTACGCTGTGCGACAACGTTCATTTTTGCTTTGAAGCCGGCGCAAAAATTTACGGCAGCGAAAACTTAAACGATTTTCTGCCGCGCGAAAAACCCGACTATCCGCTTTATCAGGACGCTTCGCACGCCTATTTCGACAGAAGTATGTTCGTTGCCAAAAATTGCAAAAACATAACCTTTTCGGGTTACGGCATAATCGACATGCAGGAAGTATGGGAAAACGAACCCATTGAAGGCGAAGGCGAATGGATTAACAAACGCGCGATTAAAATTTTTGCCTTTAAAGAATGTTTCGATATAGTTATAACCGATTTAACTTTGTATAACTCGACCGACCTTGCGGTTTATCTTGCCGGGTGCGAACGCGCAAAACTTAAAAATATGACGCTGAACGTAAACATCGACGGTATAAGTCCCGACGCTTGCAAAAACGTAGTTATATCCGACTGTATTATAAGAAGCGGCGACGACGCAATAGTTTTAAAAAGTTCGTATACTTTAAACCGAAAAAAGGATTGCGAAAACGTAGTTATAACGAACTGCACCGTAACTTCGCGTTGCAGCGCGGTAAAACTCGGAACCGAATCGAACGGCGGGTTTAAAAATATTTCGATAAGCAATCTCGTTATATACGACACGTTTTACGGCGCTGTTTCTATCGAAAGCGTAGACGGCGGCGACGTAAACGGAATAACCGTTTCGAATATTGCGATGAAAAACGTAGGGTATCCGTTTTTTATAATTTTAGGCGGCAGACTGCGCGCGCCCGAAGGAACTAAGATGGGCAGCCTTAAAAATATCGTAATTTCAAACGTTACGGCAACCGGACCTTACGAACCGTGGATAGCGCCGCGCATAACCGCGCTGTGGGATGAAAAAGAAACCGTGTGGTCGTCGCAGGTAATGCCGTCGACTATAACCGGTCAGCCCGATAAAAAAATCGAAAACATTTCTATTTCGAACGTGTATATAACAACGCTCGGCGGCGGTAAAGAAAGCGATAAAAACGTGGTTTTGCCCGAAATAACCAAAGAATACCCCGAAAATTATAAATTCGGCGAAGTTTTTCCCACGTTCGGAATGTATTTTCGCCATGTTAAAAACTTAACTTTGTTTAACGTAAACATAGAAACCGAAACGCTCGACGAGCGGAATGCGTTCGTTTTCGACGACGTTGAAAACTTAAAAACGTTTTAACGGTGGTTAAAAAACTAAAAAAACAAACGAACGGGTTATTTAAGCAAACGAATCGTGTTGAAATACGAAAAAATATAAACTATAATATTATGGAAATAAAAAATATTAAATTTTTCGACGTTAACGGAAATGCGTTCGAAACAGAAAGCAACACAAAAGAAAAAGAGGTCGGCGACGTAAAAATATACGAATTCGGCGCAAAAACGCAAAAACCGTTAAATTCGGAACGCGGCGCCGAGATATATTTTTACGAAGAATTTTCGCGCTTTACGGCGATTACTATGTTCAGCCCCTATTGGTGCCAACCTTTTTTCGGTACATGCGGCAGGCAAATTCCAAAAAGAACGCAAGCCCTTATTTTAGAGAAAAAAGGCGGATATAAGTTCGTTTTAAGCGTATGCCACGGAGAAAACAAAACTTTTTTCGAAGGCGCCGATTGTTTTGACGGAGAAAATTCAAACGGGTTTAAAGCCGTCGTTTTTTCGCTTAACGAAAAACAAAACGTAGAAAATCAGCCGATTTTAGTGTGCGCCGAAGGCAACGAACTTAAAGAAATAATAAAAAAATGCTTTAAAGTCGCTTTGTCGCTTAACTTCGGCGAAAACGGCGCGTTTTTGCGTGAAAACCGCGACTATCCCGAAGTTTTCGATTATTTGGGGTGGTGCACGTGGGACGCGTTACAGATAAGGGTTTCATTTAGCGGAATAAAGCAGAAAATCGAAGAATTCGAAAGAAAGAATATTCCCGTAAAATACGTTATAATCGACGACATGTGGGCGGATTGCACTCTGCTTAACGAAATTCCGATAGAAACCGAGTTTGCTAACATGGTCGTTATTCAGCACGAATCGAAAATGCGCGATTTTTGTGCTGATAAAACCCGTTTTAAAGGCGGACTTAAAGAAGTTTGCGATTTTTTACACGAAAAAAACATAAAAGTCGGCGTATGGTATCCGATGACCGGTTATTGGCGCGGAATACTTAAAGGCGGCGCGCTGTATGAAAAAATTAAAGATTGCCTTATTACGGTAAGCGGCGGCAGAGAAGTGGTTTCGCCCGAATACGATAAAGCTAAAAAGTTTTTCGATTATTTAAACGGCGTTTTAAAGGCGGACGGCGTAGATTTTATAAAAGTAGACAATCAGTCGTGCTATGAACTTTATTATAAAGACGTAATGCCTGTGGGAACGGCGGCAAAAGGTATTCAGCGCGCCATAGAAGACAGCGCGTTCGAATTTTTCGGCGGTAATCTTATAAACTGCATGGGTATGGATCAGGAATGTATGCTTAACCGCAAAAAATCTGCGGTTTGTCGCTCGTCAGATGATTTTATGCCCGAAAACGCCGAGTGGTTTTCGAAACATATTTTTCAATGCTCGTATAACTCGCTCGTATACGGCGAAGTTTACGTTTGCGATTGGGATATGTGGTGGACGGACGACGCGCAGTCGGGTAAAAACGGACTTTTGCGCGCGCTTTCGGGCGGGCCGGTTTACGTCAGCGACAAAATTAACCGAAGCAACGTCGAAGTTTTAAAACCTATTTGTTTTTCTGACGGCAAAATTTTAAAAGCAGATAAAAATCTCGTGCCGGTTACCGAATGTTTGTTTGAAGATATGCGCATTTCGAACAAGCCGTTTTGCGTGTTCAACGAATGCGGCGGTAGCGTATGTCTTGCCGCGTTTAACGTAACGCACGAAAATGCCGAAGTTTGCGGCGAAATTTCGCTTGAACAATTCGGATTTAAAGGCGAAGTTGCCGTTTATAACTGGTTTAACAAAACCTGCGAAAAAGCGCGGGCAAACGATAAAATCAAAATATCGCTAAAAAACAATTACGATTATTCGCTTTATATAATTACCCCGATTTCGGGCGGCGTTGCAGTTATCGGCGCAACCGAAAAATATCTTTCGCCCGCGGCGATAAAACGCGAAAACGACGGATTAAAAGTTATCGACAACTGTGAAATTGCGGTTTTTTGCGATGACGTTTCGGTAGAGAAAAGCGAAAAAAATCAAATCGTTCTTAACGATAAAAAGATAAAACTAAAAAAAGGACTGAATTTTTTAGGCTGAAAAAGCCTTAAAAACGAACGGCGCAAAAAAATGCAAAGCGTAAAAAAAAGAAACACTTATCTTATACTTCTATGTTGGCTCGTTTACGTTTCGACTTATCTCGGAAAATACAGTTATAACGCGAACATTAATCAGATAGAACCGTTTTTTAACGTAAACCACGACCAATCGGGACTTGTAAGTTCGTTGTTTTTCTTTTCTTACGGTGCCGGGCAGATTGTTCACGGGCTGTTTAGCAAACGTTATAATGCGCGCTGTTTAATACCGTTTGCGCTTTTAATTTCTGCGGCTATAAATATAATCGTCAGATTTTTGTCCGTATTTTATCCCGTAAAATATTTGTGGCTTTTAAACGGCTTCACGTTGTCGCTTATATGGCCGCTTATCGTAAAAACCATGGCGCAGAATATCGAAAGCGAAAATTTCGATAAAGCGCTTATGATTATCGGAACGACCACGCCCGTAGGGCTTACTATTTCTTACGGATTAAGTTCTCTTTTTATAAAAATCGGCAATTTCAGGGCGATTTTTACGGTTGGATTTTTCGTTTTGATTATTGCGGCGGCGCTTTGGTTTTTTATTTCGCCCAAACTTGCTCTCGGTTTGTGCGGAAAAAGCAAACAGGGATTTAGTAGCGAAGTCGCCGAAAAACAAGTTCAATCGAGCGACGGTGTTTTAACCGCAAAAAATCTTGTTTTTTATATTTCTGTTTTAGCGGTATTAAGCGCGATCGGAAGCATAATACGCGAAGGTATCGGCGTATGGTTCCCGTCGATTTTAATCGAAGGGTTCGGCTTTGACGAATCGGTTTCGGTAATTTTATCGCTGTTGTTGCCGCTTTTGGGAATATTAGGCAACACTTTGGGTATTTGGTTTAATAAAAAAGTTAAAGATTATATTTTGTTCGGAATTATCTTTATGGCGGCGGCTACGGTTACGATTTTTGCCGGATATATAGGTTTTACGCAAAAAATAGTCGCCATGCTTATTATCGGCTCGGCTTTAACGTCGTGCATTTTATACGGCTTTGCAAACATTATGACGGGAAAAGTTCCGATGTGTATTCCGAACAAAAAAAATTCGGGAGTAATGGCAGGGGTTATGAACGGCTCGGCTTACGTCGGCAGCACGATAACTTCTTACGGGCTTGGAGTAATAGCGGATAAGAACGGCTTTGACGGCGCGCTTTTATCTTTGGTTTTAACGGGCGTTTGTTCGGTTATCGTTTTCTCGGTCGTTTTTGCAATTTATAAATTGACCGAAAAGGCAAAAATAAAAAAATTATAATTTAACTATCGTAAATTAGTTCGCGTCCTCGTTTATTTTATATAAGAAAATAAAAAATTACGGATATAAGAAAATGAAAAATTACGAAAATTTAAAAAACTTTATACTATCTAAAAAGCACAGAGATTTCAGGTTTGATTTTTGCGTTGATCTTGCCGAAGATTTTTCGAAAAAAGGGCTTACGCCCGCAGAACGAATGACCGAACGATTCGAGCTTTTATGCAAAACCGAGCGCCCCGTAGTTTTTAAAGACGAGCGCATTGCGTTTATCCGCACTATTAAAAAACTTCCGGATATTTTTACCGAATCAGAGTGGCAAGAAATAAAAAACACTAATTATATTCACGAACTCGGCTTTATTTCTAACGTTTGCCCCGATTACGCAAAAGTTTTAAAAACGGGGATTGCGGGGTTAAAAGCGGGGAAAGACGGATTTTCGGTTCGTTCGGTAAACGCGCTTATCGGGCTTTGCGAAAGATATATCGAAGAGGCTAAGCGCGTAGGCAACGACGAAGTTGCCGAAAACATAAATGCCGTAATTAACGGCGGCGCGCAAAATTTCGCGCAGGCGTTGCAACTTTTAAGAATAGTGCATTTCGGGGCGTGGTTAGAGGGAAATTATCACGTTACCGCAGGCTCGTTCGACCGTTACGCATACCCCTATTATAAAAACGATATCGAAAAAGGCGTTTTAACCAAAGCCGAAGCGGATTTGCTTGTCGAAGAATATTTTTTGTCGTTTAACCGCGACAGCGATTTATATCCCGGCGTTCAGCAGGGCGATAACGGGCAAAGTATGGTTTTGGGCGGAATCGACGAAAACGGCAACGAAGTTTTTAACGAACTTTCGTCGGCTTGCCTTAAAGCGAGCGCTTCGCTTTTGGTTATCGATCCTAAAATAAATATCCGCGTAAGTAAAAATACTCCGCTTGAAGTTTTCGAACGCGGAACCGAACTCACGGCGAAAGGATTAGGTTTTCCGCAATATACGAACGACGATATAGCAATACCCGCGCTTGAAAAACTCGGATATGAGCATGGCGACGCGGTAAACTACGTTGTGGCGGCGTGCTGGGAACTTATTATTCCGTCTGTCGGTGCCGACGTTGCCAATATTTCGGCTTTGTCGTTTGCTAAAGTAATAGATAAATGTTTGCACCGCGATTTGCTTACGGCAAAAAGTGCCGACGAATTTTTCGAGTGCGTAAAACGCGAAGTAAAAACCGAGTGCGACGCAATAACTTCGAATTTAAAAAACTTATGGTTCGTTCCGTCGCCTTTTATGAACGCGCTTATGGCGTGCGACGTAACGCTCGGCGGCAAATATAACAACTTCGGAATTCACGGCACGGGCATCTGCACCGCAGCCGATTCGTTAGCTGCGATAAAACAGGTTATTTTTGAAGAAAAGTTTATCGAAAAAAACGAGTTTATTAAGGCGGTAGACTGCGATTTTGCGGGATACCCCGAACTTTTGCATAAATTGCGTTACGAATGTAAAAAAGTCGGCAATAACGACGACGGGGCGGATAAATATCTCGTTGAATTGTTGAAATGCTTTTCCGATTCGCTGTCGGATAAAACTAATTGCCGCGGCGGAAAATTCCGCGCGGGAACGGGCTCGGCAATGTATTATATCTGGCACGCGAACGAAATAGGCGCTTCGCCCGACGGAAGAAGAAAAGGCGAACCGCTCGGCGCAAATTTTTCGGTAAGTTTGTTTGCCGACGTAAAAGGTCCGTTGTCGGTTATCTCTTCGCTCGTAAAACCCGACTTTTTAAACGCTTTCAACGGCGGCCCCGTCACGCTCGAATTTATGCAAAGCATGTGGAAGGGCAGCGGCGTTATAAATAAATTCGCAAAATTCGTAAAATACTTTTTCGAAGCGGGCGGGCATCAACTTCAACTTAACTCGGTAAACGCCGAAACGCTTAAAGACGCGCAAAAACACCCCGAAAACTACGAACGGCTTATCGTTCGCGTGTGGGGGTGGAGCGCTTATTTTACCGAACTTAACGAAGAATATCAAAACCACGTTATAGCGCGGCAAGAATATAAATTATAATTTATTTAGCGTTTGTGCATTATGAATGAGATTTATAAAAACAACGCCGATTTTTCTGGCAAAACAGAAAAGAATTTCGGGCGGGTATTCGATATTAAAGAACTGACGGTGCACGACGGCGAAGGCGTTCGGCTTACCGTTTTTATGAAAGGTTGCCCGTTGCGCTGTAAGTGGTGCCATAATCCCGAAGGTCTGTCTTTCGAAAAACAACTTTTATATAAAAAAGCAAAATGCGTTAAATGCGGCGCGTGCCTTAAACCTTGCAATCATAAAGAATGCGCGGGCTTTCCGCGTTGCGTTAAGGTTTGCCCGAATAACTGTTTAAGCGTTTGCGGCAAAGACTATACGCCCGAAGAACTTGCCGCGATAATAAACGGCTATGCGCCCGTTTTTAAAGCGCTGGGCGGCGGAGTAACTTTTTCGGGCGGCGAACCGCTTATGCAATGGGAATTTTTAAGCCGGACGATTAAATTGCTTAACGGTATGAATACGGCTGTCGAAACGGCGGGGTATGTGGGCGAAAACGTTTTTAAAAGCGCGATAAACGATTTAGATTATATCATTATGGATATAAAAATTTTCGATAGCGAAAAGCACGAAAAATATACCGGCGTTAAAAACGACCTTATAAAGGCAAATTTTTTAACGCTTAAAAACAGCGGCAAGCCTTATCTTATAAGAACGCCTTTAATCGAAGGAATAACCGACGATAACGAAAATTTGACCGCGATAAAAAACTTTATAGGCGACAGCCCGTGGGAAAAACTTCCCGAAAACAAATTGGCAAAAGCAAAATACGATATGCTTACGCTTAACTGACCGCAGACTAACCGCTTGCGCGATTTTTTGGGTGGCTTTAAATTTTTCATTTGACAAAAACTATTTGATAAAATTATAATAATCAATAATCGTAACAAGAACATAGTTGTACGCGTTCTTTTTATAAACGAACGGAGAAAACATGAAAATTAAATTTTTAGGAACGGCGGCTGCGGAGGGCGTTCCCGCAACGTTTTGTAATTGCGAGCGTTGCAAACAGGCGCAAAAACTCGGCGGCAAAAATATTCGCACTCGTTCGCAGATTTTAATAAACGGCGATCTGCTCGTCGATTTTCCGCCCGATACATACTTCCATAAATTAAAATACAACATAGATTTGTCGGCTATAAAAACGCTTTTAGTAACCCATTCGCACATGGATCATTTTTATCCTATGGAATTAAGTTTGCGCGGATCGTGCTATGCTCATGACCTTACGGCGCCCGTAATCGACGTTTATTCGAACGATTTCGTTAAAAAAAGTTACGAAGTCGAATCAGGTTTCGAAGAATTCGATAAAGACGTATTAAGCGGTATAAGGTGGCATATTATCGAACCGTTTGCGCATTTTACCGCGAACGGATACGAAGTGTTTTCTCTTAAAGCGCAACACACCAATCCCGAAAAATCGCTTTTTTATCTTATCAGACAGGGCGATAAAGCGTTTATGCAATGCAACGACACGGGTTATATTTACGACGAAAATTTCGAATTTTTGAATAATCTCGGCATAAAAATCGACGTTATTTCGCTTGATTGCACTTGCGGAACGAATAAAATAGGCAAAGTCGGCTCGCACATGGGTGCGGCGGATTGCCTTGAAATTATCGAGAAAATGAAAAAATCGAACTTCGTAAAGCCCGAAACGAAATTTATCGTTACGCATTTTTCGCACAACGGAGTTATGGCTTACGACGAACTTTGCGAATATTTTAAAGGTAAAGCCGTTCCCGCTTACGACGGAATGGAAATTGAAATTTAATTATAAAAACACATATAAAAAACAAAAAACATATTTAAAAAATACAGCCGAGCGTTTTTATTTTGCGTTCGGCTGTGCGTTTAATTTTTGTTTTTATTGTAATCCGAAATAAATTTTTGCAAAAAAATAATACGAACCAGAGAATTTTCTCGCGTTCGTATTTTTCTTTTTTGGTGCCGGTGGCGGGGGTCGAACCCGCACGATGTCGCCATCACGGGATTTTGAGTCCCGCGCGTCTGCCAATTCCACCACACCGGCTTATAATTCGCTTAAAAACGATTGCAATATCTTTAAAAATGTGGCATAATATATGCGTTAATATATTGCTTGCGTTTCAAACGCATATATAATAACATAAAATTAAGTTTAATGCAAGAATTTTTTTGCTATAATACGGTTTTTTTATGGAAAATTTAGTTTTAATCGACGGTAACAGCGTTTTATATCGCGCGTTTTACGCAACGCCTTATCTTGCCGCGTCAAACGGAACACCAACAAATGCGGTTTACGGATTCGTGAACATGCTTTTAAAAATTATAAGCGACGTCAAGCCTGAACACATTCTCGTTGCGTTCGACCGCCAAGAACCCACTTATCGGCATAAAATGTTCGACGGATATAAAGCGGGGCGCAAACCAATGCCCGACGAACTTGTTCCGCAGGTCGATTTGATTAAAAAAACGCTCGACGCCATGGGTATTTCGCGTTATGAACGTGCGGGACTCGAAGCCGACGACATTATAGGCTCGGCGGCAAAAAAATTCGACGTTTCAACCGCTGTTATTACGGGCGATAAAGATAGTTTTCAACTTGTAGACGAAACCACGAGCGTTTATTTTACGAAAAAAGGCATTTCGGAACTCGAAATTTATACGAACGAAAATTTTAAAGAAAAAACCGGAATAAACCCCGTTCAGATTATCGATTTAAAGGCTATAATGGGCGATAAATCGGATAATATCCCGGGTATTTTCGGAATAGGAGAAAAGGGTGCGCTTGCGCTCGTTCAGTCATACGGTTCGGTTGAAAATTTATATGAACATTTAAGCGAATTAAAGGGCAAAACTCTTGAAAAAGTAGAAAACGGAAAGCAAAGCGCGTTTATGTCGAAAACTTTGGCTACGATAAACGTAAACGCCGAAATTCCTTTTACGCTTGACGATTTGTCCTTCGAATATCCTTTTTCGGGCGAAACCCGCAAATATTTTTTATCGCTCGAATTTAAAAACTTTGCAAAGAAGAACATTTTTAAAACCGACGATGCGGAAACCGTTGCTGCCTCAAACGATGAAAAGTTTAGCGTAACCGAAAAAAAACAAACATCTGAAACGAATAAATCGGATAAAAACGAAAAAGTCGACGAAAAGCAGGGCGAAAAAACGGCGGAAACCGAGCATTCGAACGATCAAGTTGTTTTTCCCGGGGCGATTGCGTTTACGAAAGCGGAAGCGAAAAGCATAGTCGATATAAAAGATTGCACGTCGATTGCAAAGATACTCGATTCGCTTAAAGGTAAGCGTGCGGCGTTTTATTTAAGCGAAGACGTTTATTTTTCGGACGGCGAAACCGAGTATCGTATAGAAACGAAAAAAGACCTTATCGGCGACGGACTTAGTTTCGATGAAGCGTTATATTGCGTAAAACCGCTGTTTTCCGGTGAAAACGACTGCAAACTGATCGTTTTCGATAAAAAAGCGCTTAAACACACTCTTGAAGAATTTAACGTTAAAATTGATGATAAAGTTGTTTGCGACGACGTTATGTTGCAAAAATACGTCGTTGATTACACGCAGAAAGAATTGTCCGCAACGGAATGTGTCGAACGCGCGGGATTAAACGCAAAAACGCCTGCGTTTTCACTATATTCGCTTTTTAACGATTATTCGGCGGCTTTAAAAGAGCAGAATCTCGAAAAGCTTTACAGCGAAACGGAACTTCCGCTTTGCGACGTGCTTTTCGAAATGGAGCGCTACGGATTTAAAGTCGATAAAGAAGCGATGAAAGAATCGTCGGAAGTTTATAAAAAACGTATAGCAGCTATTTCTGCCGAAATAAAATCGCTCGCGGGCATCGATTTTAACCTTAATTCGCCTAAACAACTCGGTGACGTGCTGTTTGAAAAACTCGGGTTAAAGCACGGCAAAAAAACAAAAAGCGGCTATTCGACGAGCGCCGAAGTTTTAGAAAGTTTAGAAGACGAACACCCGATAATTCCGCTTATTTTAAGATATAGGATGTTGCAGAAACTTTATTCGACCTATATTGAAGGGCTTTGGCAAATTGCAGACGGAAAGGGTGTTATTCATACCGTTTTTAATCAGGCGGTAACTTCGACAGGCAGGCTTTCTTCGAAAGAACCTAATTTGCAGAATATCCCCGTGCGCGACGACGAAGGCAAAGAAATCCGTAAGTTTTTTATTCCGAGCACGCAGGGCGGCGTTTTGGTAAGCGCCGATTATTCTCAAATCGAATTAAGGCTTCTCGCTCATTATTCGGGCTGTAAGCCGCTTATTTCGGCATTTTGTGCCAACCAAGACATTCACGCTTTAACCGCTTCGCAGGTATTCGGCGTGGGGATTAAAGAGGTTACCGAAGCAGAACGGCGTAGCGCCAAGGCTGTAAACTTCGGTATAATTTACGGAATAAGCGACTACGGACTTTCGAAAAATCTTAAAATCCCCGTAAAAACCGCAGGCGAGTATATTAAAAGATATTTCGAAGAGTATCCTAAAGTTGAAGAATATATGAAAGCAAACGTCGAGTTTGCGCAAAAAAACGGCTATATTTGCACGGCTTTCGGCAGAAAGCGTTTTATACCCGAAATCAACTCGTCGAATTATAACATGCGTTCGTTCGGCAAAAGGGCGGCCATGAATATGCCGCTCCAAGGCACGGCAGCCGACATTATCAAAATTGCCATGATTAACGTATTTAATAGGTTGAAGCGCGAAGTTCCTTTGGCAAAACTTATTTTGCAGGTGCACGACGAACTTATAGTCGATTGTAAAAAAGAAGACGAAAGCACTGTTGCGAAAATTTTACGCGAAGAAATGGAAGGGGCGGTTAAACTTTCGGTTCCGCTTACCGTAAGCGTTTCGAGCGGGATAAATTGGTTTAACGCGAAATAATTTATCGCTTTATTGAAAAACGCAATTATGCGTAACGTAAAAACTTTTAAAAACACGCATTAAATGCGAGATTATTAAAATTATTATGAAAATTGCTTTAACAGGCGGAATAGGTAGCGGAAAATCTGCCGCCCTTAAAATTTTAAACGAACTCGGCGAAAAAACAATTAGTTTCGACGACGTTTATGCGACGCTTTTAAAAAACGACGAGTTTGTTTTCGGAGTGTATAAAGCCGTCGGTTTATCGCCCGAATACGAAAACGAAAAATTGATTTTTAACAAAGGCGCGGTTTCGAAAAAGGTTTTTTCGGATAAAAACGCTTTACGAAAATTAAACGCTTACACTCACGAAAAAATTTTTGCTGCCGCTTTTAAAGATGGCGAACCTTTCGAAAAAAACGGCGGCAGGGTGTTTTATGAAGTTCCGCTTTTGTTCGAAGGCGGGTATCAAAACCGCTTCGATAAAGTTTGGGTGATTGTGCGCGATAAAACGGCGAGGGTGTCTTCGGTTGCCGCACGCGACGGACTTAATGAAAGCGAAATAAAAAGCAGAATAAAAAATCAATTCGATTATGAAAGTTGCGATCTTTCGATACATACCATTATATTGAACGACGGCGATTTGTCGTTGCTTAAACAAAGGGTTGAAAGCGCGCTTAATGAACTTAAATAAATTAAAAAACAACAAAATTAAAAACAAATTCATAATTATCCCGATTGCTTTGGTTTTTATAGTTTGCGTCGTTGTTTTTTCGGCGTATAACTTAAAAAACTATATCGGGGTGAAAAAATATTATTCCGCAGTTGTAGAATTTTCGGAAAAAAGCGGAATAGATCCCGCGCTTGCTTTTGCCGTTATCCGCACCGAAAGCGGCTTTAATAAAAACGCAAAATCCAACAAAGGAGCGGCGGGACTTATGCAACTTATGCCCGAAACAGCCGAATATATCGCTCAAATTATAAAGTATAAAGGCGAAATAAACTTATACGACGCCGATTGCAATATTTACCTCGGGTGCGCTTATTTAAGTTATTTACTGAAAAAATTCAAAAGCGAAAACGCCGCCGTGTGCGCGTATAACGCGGGCGAAACCAACGTTTTTAACTGGCTAAAAAACGAAGAATTTTCGGATGACGGCGTAAATTTAAAAAAGATTCCGTATCCCGAAACGCGCGAATACTTTTTGCGCGTAAAACGATACAAAAAAGAATATTCGACATATTTAAACAAAAAAGGTTATAAAAATAATAAAAAAGGATTATAATGCAAAATAACGGCAATTTTAACGACAATTTATATAAATTTTCGGCTTTAACCCCGTGGCGTTTTATTGCGGTCGTTCTGCTTTACGCCGTGGGGGCGGCTTCGTTTCCGCCGTCGATTTTTTATAATATTTTCGGCGAAAGCCGCGCTGCCGTATGTTTTTCGAATTTTTTGGCAAGGGCGATTTGCTCGATAATTCCGGTCTGGCTTATTTTCGAAATTAAGTTAAAACAAATTTTTAACGGCAAACTGTTTTTAAAAAATATTTTACCGATTTTGCCTTTTTACATAGTGGCGCTTAATAATTTTCCGTTTTTACCGCTTATTAAAGGCAACGTAGAATTTATAATCGGCGAAGCGCCCGAATTTGCTTTAACCGTTTTTTGTTACGTCTTAATGTGTTTAGGAATTTCGTTTTTAGAAGAAAGTGTTTTTCGCGGCATTATATTAAACGTGATTTTTAGAAAGTTTTGCAAAAACAAAAACGGAACGGAACTTAAAAGGGGCGCATTTCTGTCTATTATCCTATCGTCTGCGATATTCGGCGGAGCGCACCTTGTAAACCTGTTCGCGGGGGCGGGCGTCGGCGCGACGATTTTGCAAGTGGGGTATTCGTTTTTGATAGGAAGTATGTGCGCGCTTGCCGCTGTTAAAAGCGGGAATTTTTATCACGCCGTTGCGCTTCACGCTATATTCGATTTCGGCGGATTGCTTGAAAGTAAAGGTTTGATCGAAGGTGTTATCTGGACGACGAAAAATATGATTTTAACAGCCGCGGTCGGTTTAATCGTTTGCGTTTACGCCATAGTTTTATTTATAAAAAACAAAAACAACGGTTACCTAAATAAAATAATTGCGCCCGAAAATATAGCGAAAATCGTGCCTGAAAATATGGCGGAACAATCCGCGTCGAAAATAAACGCGCCTGACGATAATAAAAATAACGATTAGCGCGTGCATGCGCGAGTTCAAAGCAAAAAACCTGCGTTTTTAACGATTTTAAACAAATATTTTTTATAAAATTCGGCTTAAAATGCCGATTTTTTTATGCTTAAAAAATTTTTTCGTATTTTTTGCGCAAAATCGTTGACAAATGCGTATAATAGTTGTAGAATATTAGCAGTCAAAAAGAAAGAGTGCTAACAAACCGTAAACGGTGTTGCTAAACGATTTATTAAAACTACGAAGGAGCAAGCGGAAAAATGAAGTTATCCGAAAGAAAAAAAGAGATTCTTAGAATAGCGGTCGATAATTATATCGACACCGCTGTTCCCGTTTCGTCGAAAATAATTGCGGAACAATACAGCGACAACATCAGTTCGGCAACCATACGGAGCGAAATGAGCGCGCTGGAAGAACTCGGTTATCTCGAACAGCCGCACACCTCGGCGGGCAGAGTTCCTTCGAACGAAGCATATAAACTTTACGTAAGCGAGCTTATGGTAAAAGATAAACTTACCGCAAAAGAACTCGATTATATAAAGCAAATTTTTCTTGAAAAGACCGACGATCTCGAAAGCGTTATAAAAAACGCGGCAAAGATTATAAGCGATTTAACGAGTTATACTTCGCTTGCGATCGCTCCGCACGACGGAGACGAAAAGATTACGAAAATTAAACTTTTCAGATACAAGCCGGATACGGCTCTCGTTATAATCGTAACCGAGAACAAGCTTTTAAAAGATAACTACATCAATCTACCCGAAAAAATATCCGACGAAAACTTAGAAGAAGCAAACAGGCTTTTATCTAAAGTGTTCGAAGGCAAAACTTTGGGCGAGTGTTGCAATTTGGATATTGATTTAAGCGGCGAGTTCGAAAGTTATAAGTCGATGTTCGTTATGGTGGTCGACGCGCTTAAAAATTACGTTAACTA
>JAXEDY010000011.1:0-12784 GCA_034104345.1 Christensenellaceae bacterium
CTCGTAGGAAAGCGTTATATTGTCGGCGTTTTTCGCGCCTCCCGCAAGCGTTCCGCCCGATCGACTCAAAGCAATCCCTTCTCCCGCCGTTTCCACCGTTACGGTATAGGAAATATCCGCCTGATTGATTCTCAAACCGTCTATATAATTGCGTGCTTGAAAAGTAACGCTATTTCCCGAAATGGTATACGTCGGCGTTTCGTCCGCCTTCAAATAATCGCTTGCGAAATAAAAATTAGCGGAAACAATCTCTGATTGCTCGCCCGACTTCATTATATATTTTGCAAACGTAGAAACGGCTCCCAGCGCGACGATCAGAACCAAAGACAGGGAGATGATCAAGGCCGTTATTCTGTTTTTTTTCATAACGCAAATCCCTACCCTTTATTTCAGTCTCCCTGCGTCCATTCTACTTCTATGCAAACGGCGTCTACCGCCCCTGCAAACTGCGCTCCGTTTTGCTCGCTGTTCCATTCCACGAGCAATTTATAACCGTGCGACTGCTTTGTTGCGGGCGCAAATACGGACAAACTTTCGTATTCAAACGTACACTCCCCGCTGTCGCCTGCGCAATCCCAACTTCGTAATTGCAGCGCGTTTTCGCCCGAAAGAGCAAAAAGAGCAAAATGTAGGGGAAGATTTCCCGTCGTTTTTAAGATGATTTTATACCGTACACACACTTCGGACAGATGATTGTCTTCCGTGTAATTTCGAATTTCAAAGTCTTTTTCAACGCGATCTCCGGGTTTTTTTATGCCCGAAATATCTATATTCTCGTAGACCCAGGAAGGCGAAAAAAGCGCGATCGTTGCATTCCCGTCGGCGTTACTTTCGGAAACGTATCTTGCAAGCGTAATCCCGATCATCGTCAGGCAAGCCGAAAAGGCGCAAATCGCGGCGACTATGCGTATTAAGTTGCGAGAAATTTTACCCTTGAGCAAAGCCATCAAATTTCCTCCTTCCCGTAGTTTTCAAAGTTATTTCTTATAACAATAATGTATGATATATTGTACTCTCCCCACCCCCCGTTGTCAACTGTTTTTTCATCGTTTTTTGTTATTCCAATATACGTATCTTTATATATCTTTATATATATCTTTATATATGTCTTTGTTATTTTACTATGACAAAATGTAACGTATTATCGAACTCGAACCAAAGCAACCCAAAGAATACAACCCGTTTAACGTAAACTCTGTTATTTCTATTTATTATGGGCAACTTATCGAAGGAACGAGTTTAAAAAATATAGCGAAATCTACCTTGCGATATACAGAAAAACCACGGGCATAACCCCTACCGAACGTCGCAATTCCTTTTTGAACGACGAAATCGACTACACTTTTAAATTTTATAAGTCGATTGCCGTAAGAATTAACGAAGAAGATTTTATCCTCGACGACGCGTTTTATCATTCGTTCTTTAAAAAGAATATCGAATAGAAAGCACAGGCGATTTTAAAGGATAAATAATTACTGTTACCGACGCGTATTTTATGCGAAAAGCATTTTAAATTTACGAAAAAACTTAAAATTAAAACAAGCAGTCGGGCGTTTTTGCCTGGCTGCTTGTTTTATTGTGGTTTTTATATCGATAGGGACGGCTGCTCGTCGCTTTACAACGCCGAATATGCCGATAATCGACCTATAGAGGCACTTTTACGTTTCCTATACCGTTGGGGCAGTCACCGGTCGCCCGCCGTTTTATCGTAAACAAATTATATAACAACCTAAGAGATTTTTCAACGGAAAGAAAAACTAAAAAATAATTTATCGAACATTAAATTAAAAATTTTAATAATAAATTAAACGCCGCTTTAAAAGCTGCGAAATTAAAAACGTTACCTGTTATCACGCTTTTTTACACGTTTTTTAATTACAAAAAACCATATCGCCGCAAACAACACTATTAGCAGTTGCGCCAGCGGAAGCGAAATCCACACCCCGTTTATTCCTTTTGCCGACAAAACGAAAAGGCAAAGAGGAGTAAACAAAAACGGATCGGAATAAGTTATAACGTTTGAAAACAACGTTTTTTCAACCGAATAAGCATAGGCGCATATAAACTTAACGGTCGCTTTAAGCGGGTACGAAAACGCGTAAACGATAAATCCCGTGCGCAACATGCTTTCCGCTTCGGCAGAAACCGAAAAAACCTTGGGCAAAAACGCTATGGCAAGCGGCGTTATCGCAATAAAAACAAGCGAAAAAACCGCAAGAATTATTATAGCGCGGCGCGCCGTGTTACTTTTTTCGGCAAATTCGCCCGCCCCGTTATAATAACTTAAAACGGGCTGAACGCCGTCGCATACGCCCTGAAAAACGTAATCGTAGGTGTAAAGCAGATAACTCATAACTGCGTAAGCGCTTACAGCAGCGGTTCCGCCTGCCTCAAGAGCAAAATAGTTTGTAAAAAGCAGAACCGCCGACGGAACAAAGTTAAGCCCGAACGGCGCAGCCGAATTTTTTAAAACCGCCGCTCCGTTTTTTAATTTGCAACTTACAAAAAGTTTAAAAAACCCTTTGTCTTCAAATTTTTCGCCTCTTATTTGTTCGCTTACTCGTTCATCTGCCCGTTCGCCCGAATTTTTGTTAAAATTTTCGGCGGTATTTTTGACTGATTTTTCGCCGTTTTCGTTATAATAAAGCCCGCCGCCGGCGTTTATTTCGCCTTCGTTTTTTATCTTCTTCGCGCGGACGAACGAACAAAAAGCAAGCAGCGCCACAACCGCCTGCGAAACCGCCGTAGAAGCGGCAACTCCGTATAGCGCGTAGTTTTTGACCATTATAAAATCAAGCCCCACATGCACGGCAAGCCCTATCGCGGTATAAAGCAATGCGCAATATGTTTTGCCTTCGTTGCGCAAAAGAACCACAAGCCCCGCGCCCAGCACCTGAAAAAGGGCGCCAGCAGACACAACGAGCGCGTAATTCTGCGCATAAACCAAAGTTTGTCCGCTTGCGTTAAGCAATTTTAAAAGCGGAGAATAAACGGCAAGGCACAGCGCCGTCGAAACAAGCCCCGCAATTATTAAAAGCCACAACGCGGTTGCTTTCGTTATTTCGGCGTCGGCGGTTTTCCCCTGTCCCCTTAAACGGTTTATCGCAACCGAGCCGCCTACTCCTATGCCCGTACCCACAGAAGTTATAAACGCAACGATAGGCCACGCGATGTTAATTGCGGCAAGCCCTTCGTCGCCGGCGCGATTACCTATAAATAATCCGTCGATATTGGTATAGGTACCCACAAGCACCATAGAAATTACCGACGGAATAATGTATTTTGCAAGATTAAATTTTTTCATAAGTTTATATAAATTTGTTAAGTTCAACGCAAAACTTTTTTATAAAATCAGGCTTGTTTTTTTATAAAATCAGGCTTGTTTTGCTTCTTCGATTTTTAAAATAAGGTCGGTTGCTTCGCCCGCATTTGCCGCTTTTAACGCAGAACGGCTTAAAAGATCTTCGTCGCCCCCAACGCAAACAAAATTGATTTGCGCGTTTTTTGCAAAATTTTCGTCGGTAGGCGTATCGCCGATCATATAAATTTCGCTTTTTTCGGCGCCCGAATTTTTTGCGATTTCGTCGGCGGCAAACGGATTCGGCTTGTGCGGAGTTTTTCCGTCGTCGCAATAAATTCCGTCAAACAAATCGTCGATTCCGAGCGTTTTAAGGCAAATTTCGGTTACTTCTCTGTCGTCGGTCGTAACGACGTAAACGGCGGCTTTTTCGCGCGCCTTTAAAAGCGACGAACGCAGATTTTCGCAAGTCGGCACGATTTTTCCGTATTTAACGCTTTGCGCAACCGCGTCTTCTACGGCGGCTTTATCAACAGCGCAATCAAGCCCGAACTCTTTTAAAGCCGCTGTAATTTCGGTTGCAAACTGTCCGTAAGTTCCGCCGCACAAAATGCCGTGCGGAGCAGCGGTTTCGCCCGTTATACCGACCAGTCGCTCGATTTTAATGCAAATTTCTTCAATAATTTTGTCGGTAGTTTCATCCGATCTGATTTTTTCGCCCGCTTTCGTTTTGTTCTCTCTGCTGTTTTTAATTTCGCTTTCGACAATTTTTCTTATCGCCGCGCGCGCCACCGGAACCCAGAACGCATCGAACTGCATTAAAGTTCCGTCTTTGTCGTATAAAATCGCTTTAAGCATATTTTCTCCTTTGTTGCGGGCATTAGTCTTTTAGCCGCCCGAACGAGCGACGGCACAAGGCGTTTAAATTAAAAATCCTTTTCACCCATCGTAAAAATTATATAATTTTATCCGATTTTACACAACAAAATAACGCGGGCTTATTTATTTTTAAGCCGAATTTACAAAAATTTTACATTCGGGCTTTGTTTTTGCCCCGCATTTCAAACTTTGTCCTGTTTTACGTTTATATATCCTTCTTTTATTCGATTCGCTTTTTTTATTTTATGACTTACCGCCCTTTTCGCTGCGGATACAAATTTCGCATTCGCATTTATACTTGCTATCGGCGGTGTAAATAAGTTCGGTAATGCCATCCGCCACGATTTTTCCCGATCGCGGATTTTTAACCGACAGAATATCTCCGTTTACGATAGCGTTTACGTCGGAATATTCAAACGAAAAATCGGCAAATTTTGTTTCGCAATCGATAAGAGTTAAGCCCTTACAATAGCAAAGCGGTTGCGTTCCGATGATTTTGCAGTTAATAAAGGTCAGATTTTCGGCATACCACGCAAGATATTCGCCTTTTACGACGCAGTTTTTAACCGTTACGTTTTTAGTGTGCCAAAAGGCGTCTTTGGTGTCGAGAAAACTGTTTTCGATTATTGCGTTTTCGACGTATTGAAACGAATATTTGCCTTTGAATTTTATGTTGTTTATTTTAAGATCGCTTGCAAGAAAAAACAGATATTCGCTTTCGAGTTCGCTGTCAGAAAGGTCGATATTATGACTTTTCCACCCGAATTCGGGCGATACGACTTTTGTATTTTTAATGTTTACGTTATGACATTCGCGCAGCGCTTTTATGCCGAGCATATTAGAATTTTCTATGTTCACGTTGCTTGTATACCACAGCGCGGCGCGGCATTTATCGGTCATCGTAACGCCGATAAGTTCAACGCAGTTATCGTGCCAAAGCGGATAACGCAAATTCATATAGCAATTTTCAAGCCGAACGTTGGTCGCTTCTTTAAGCGCCGATTCGCCGTCTTCAACTCCATCGAACGTGCAATTTTTTAAGCAAACGTTTTCCGCGCCGTATAAATCCCTTTCGCAAGGAAAGTTTTTATTTTCGATTATTTTCATTTTAACTCCGTAATCTCGGCGGGCTGAATTTTCCCCGCCAAGTCTTAACGCATTTTCTGTTTTTATCATAAACATTTTATCATAGTAACTAAAAAATAGCAAGCGACGCAAGCAACCGCCTTTAATGAAAAAGCATTTTTTAATTCTTCGGTTTAAGTTTGTAATAAGCGCCGAAAAATAATAATAAAAACTAAAAAAGTCCGCCTATAGGTCGATTATCGATGCTTTAAGTAAAAACAACGTAAAAAAACAGCCGCCTTTATAGCAAAGGGCAACTGCTTTTCATTTTATATTTTAAGTTGACCGCAGAATGACTTTACGGAGTTTTTAACGTTAGCCTGAAGGGGTGTGTATAGTGGAAAGTTGGTCGTGTATATTTATACCCTTTTTCAAGCGTTTTGTTTGCCTTATGCATACGTATTGCATATTTTATCTGATTATGTATATTTATACAAAACATGGTGGCTATAAGTTTTTGGCGATTTTTCACCCAATTTTTCGTTGCCGGTCTTGACAGTCCTTTGAGTTTTGAAAGAGCGTTAATCCCTTATAAAACCTGACTTTTTCAGCATTTTTCAAATTCTTTTAATTGCTATCTTAACGCCACCCACTATCACCGCAAGTCTTACTATTTTTAAGGTTCTAAAACCGCCCTTATTTTTAGTTCTCGTCAACGTCTAAAATATTGATTTTCTTTTTCTTCAGCAAGAACACGTACGCCACGAGAGATACGATTGCATCAAACGCATTACCGATACCAAACAACAACGCTATACCGATAAGCGACGGTGTCCATACTCCGCAAAGATAAAGGATAAACGCAGTTCCATAATAAATCGTATTCGTAACTACCGATTCAAACAACATATAGTTGGTTTTACCGAGTCCGTAGAACGTGGAATCAAACACGTTTTGGATAGCATAAAGCATATAAAATCCAAGCAACACCATAACGAGTTCAAACAGTTTGTCCACGTCGCTAAAATTCAAAACGTGCTCCATAAACGGTTTCCAAAGCGGAATGGTAATACACCACAAAACGCAAATCGCCAACGTGATAATAAAATACCCAAGCGTGTTGTTTTTTACCGCGTTTTCGTCCGTTGCCGTTTCACGTTTGATAAGTTCGCCGAGTTGCAATACGGGGAGCAATAACCAACCCCAAATAAAGTTGTTCGCCACCCAATACGTTCCCTGCTCGCCTACCATATTTACCATACGCACAATCATAAGCATATAGGCAATATTTCTAACGAACGATTCCAAACCCGATATTCCGCCGACTTTCAAAAAGTCTTTCATCCAACCGAAAGAGAGTTTTTCTTTTTTGAAAAGAACAATTCCCTCTTTGTTTAATAAGATAATTGCCGTTGCGACGAGAATCCCGTTTACGATTATATTCGAGAACGCAATTCCGTTCACGCCGAGATTTAACGACACGGGCAAGGTGGAAACCATAAACGTATCGACAAGCAAACACAAAACGAGTTTTACCGCCGTAAGCACATAAACGTATTTTTCTTTGCCGAACGTGACCATACCAACCATAATAAAGTTGAAGGCAAGTGAGAAAATACTTGCTACGCTTTCAATTCTTATGTAGGTTGCCGAAGCGTCGATAATTGCCTTATCCGTTGCCATTAACGAAAGTAGCGGTTTTGCAATCGCAATTATGATAACAGAAAGCACCGTGTACGCGCCGATGGATACAAGCAAGCCCGTACGCATACGGTTTGCAAACTCTTTTTTATCGGTCAACACTTTGCCGATAAAGAAGAACAACGGCAACACGATTGCTTCGCTCAAAATTTCGTATAAAAGATTTACCCACGATAATTGCCCTGCAATCGAAAACGAATATTCACCGGGGAGTTGCCCTAAAAAGAACACCCGAACCGTCGTATAAATCGTCGGCACTAACCCCAGCACCAACAATGCCAAAAACAGTTTATAATTGATTTTACTTAATGAATTTTTTACTTTTGTGAACATTTTTAACTTTATAACAACGCCAAAATTTCGTCAGCGTTGGTGTCGGGTTTTACTTTGGGCATAACAGCTTGCACGTTGCCCTGCTCGTCGATCAGATAAGTCGTTCGAACAACGCCCATACTCACTTTGCCGTATAACTTTTTCTCTTGCCAAACGCCGTAGGCTTGAATTACCGAAAGTTCGCTATCCGAAAGCAAAACAAACGGCAAATTATATTTCGTCGCAAAATTTAAGTGCGAATTAACGCTATCCTTGCTAATGCCTATAACTACCGCGTTTTTGCTTTCGATTTCTTTATTTTTGAGTGCAAACGCACACGCCTGTCTTGTGCAACTGGGCGTATTATCTTTCGGATAAAAATACAAAACCACTTTCTTGCCGAGAAAATCGGTCAACGAAACCATATTCCCGTTTTTATCGGGCAACGTAAACTCAGGTGCTTTCATTCCAACTTCTAACATTGTTTTAATCCTCTTTTTTAATTATTTCTTAGGCTTTTTTAATAAACTCAACTTTCGTCATACCCTTTTGGGTTAAAAATGCGTTAATTTCTTCAAACAGTTCTTTTGGAATCATCGTTTGAAAATTCGCATTTTTCTCTTTGCGCAATTCTTTATTTTTTTCTTCGTACTTACGTCTTACCACTCTTTTCGACGTATCTTCTTTACGAGTAACCATTAACAGCCTTCTCCTTTATCTTTTTCAAAATCTCTTCATCTGCCGGGCAGAAATCGTAGTTCGAAATTTCTGCCGGCGTTATCCATTTTATATCGTTATGCTCTAACTTTTTTGGAATTCCTTCTGCTATTATCGCATTAAACAACGTTAAATGCACGGTAATATCGGGATACTCGTGGACCACTTCCATAAAAACGTCACCAACGTTAAGCTTAATATTTAGTTCTTCTTTACACTCACGAATTAAGGCTTGTTCTTTTGTTTCGCCTTTTTCAACCTTTCCGCCAACAAACTCCCATAAAAGAGCTCTTGCTTTATTTTTAGGTCTTTGACAAATCAAAAACTTATCTTTATCCCATATAAGTGCTGCAACAACTTCTATCATTATATCTCCTTAGGATTAATCGCCAAAGTAGTTATCCTTGTTTCAATCCCACTATTAATTATTATTGTTTTGTTTTTATCTTCCTTGTTTATTGAAAAATTTAATTCAAGTTCGTATAAATTTTCCAACATATGTTTACAAAAATATTTATAAAAATTTTTATTTTATTCTTCTAAAATGCCTATTCGTGCGGAAATTATTTCTTTCAAACGACCTTTTATGCTTTCAGCCAAATACGATTCGTCCATCATAGAAAGCAATGTTTCTTTTTCTTTGATAACCTTTAAAAGCAATTTTATCCTTGAAATCGGCTTTGTTGATAAGCGGATTCGCCAGTTTTCCCTTCCAACCAAAACAAAATTTCACCCTATACTAAACCCTGCTTTTTAGCCGACATTAGCCGTAATTTTTCACATAAGGCGATAAAATACAAAAATTCAATAGATTTTCGTCAAAAAAATTTTTAAAAATTTTTAAAAATATAGTTAGTATGCTATTTCGCTTAACCGCGAGATTACAACTCTATCGTCCGCCTTTATTATATCATAGCAAATATGACAGTTTACGCATATATTATATAAAATTTCAAAGAAAAAAGCAAAGGTCAAACGTCCACGTTTTGGGATATCTGACCTTTTTTGTAAAAGTTTAATGATTAAATGTTTTGTTTCTTGCAAACGCATGATTTATTTATCATTTCGATAAATTGGAATTTGTCACTCTGAATAGTTTTTGTGGAAAAGGCATTTTTCCTGTCTGCATTGATTATTCAAGTGTGAACGAGTGCAGATCACAGAGTTCAGCTTCATATCGATATGTAATTTTTCGCTCGTGAAATTGACCGCTTCGATGATGGCAAGATAGGAATCTCTTTTACAGCAACGGGGGCCACCATTTTTGCCTATCGCATCTAACGCTCTTGCTGTCATTTGGTTGGATAATCCCCAAGCTTCACCTGCCAAAGGAGTGGCTTGCAAGGCAATGGAGATAAGCATTCCCGTGCTGATACCCGCACCGCAAGCTCCCCAAAATCCGCAAGCACCGCCGGGAACTTGCTTTCCTCTTTTCTGCATTTCTCCAAGTGCGGACTCAAGATCAATTTCACCGCCTGCATTTTTGTAAGCAGTCAGAAGCGCCGAGCCGACCATCGTATGATGCTCGGGGCCATGCATATGGCAAGACGGCATGCTCATCATTTTTTCCAAAATCGCAATAGGATCATCAGATTTGCTGTTTAGGCAAATCGCAATAATACTGTCCATTCCGCTTGTATGGCATTCATCGCAAACGAAATGACCGCCTACACATCTTGTTTTACTATATTGTTTTTTGTGGCAAAGCACACATTCCATTTCCTCATCCGCATTGAGGTATTCAAGCGGAGCTTTGCAAATCAAACATTCATCATTCATATACGTTATCTCGATAAATTGGAATTTATCGCTTGATTTCTCGAATCATAGAATACTCATTTAGTAGTGTTCCATCTTTCAAGCGAATTGCATTGGGCTTGACACCTGTGATTCTGAATCCCATTTTTTCATATAAAGCTCGTGCACGGCTATTTCCCTCTACAAATTCAAGTTCGATTTGAATTAAGTTCGGGTTTTCCTCTGCAATACGGATTAGCTCTTGGAGCAGTCTTGTTCCGATACCTTGATTCCAATATTCTTTTAATAATGCGATTGCAACGCTTGCTCGATGCCTTGTTTTTATTCCTTTGTTCCATGTAATTTGGCAATTTCCAGCAACTTTTCCCTCAACCAAACATACAAGCATAGCTTCGTTTTCAGCTTTGTTTACTCTATCAAACAATGCCTTTTCGCCTTCTACTGTATATTTTTTGCACTCCTCAGGATAGCGTAAAATGAAGTCCGTTTCACCTGCTGAAATATAGAGATACTCTAACATCCCTTGAATATCTTCATACTGCGGACTACGAATCAACGCATTCCTTCCATCTTTGAGTTTATATTCGATGTCTTTAATAATCACAATTTTTCTCCGTCAAATTCTTATTTTCCTAACTGTTCAAACTATGGGCATTTTATGATTAACTATTTCTTCCCATTTCATAGGCTTCGGTCATAGCAGATTTGCCCTTGACATCGCCTTTTTCATATGTACCCATACCGTAAATGACACTCATTTCTTTTGCGCCCATCACACAATCGGTAATGACCTTAATAACCGTTGCCATATCGTCAGAGCAGTTCTTTTCAAGCCATTCCATAACAATAGCAAATACTCCAGTTAGATAGAATTTCATCACATAGGCACGCTCCTTTTCGGGAACGTTGAAGCGTTCAAGAATGGGATTGAAGATGTGTTTGAACATCCTGCCATACACTTCATCCATATTCAATGAGTTAAACTGCTTTATGGACACCTTGAACAAACGCTGATTATCCTTGATAAATGTCAAATATGGCACAAGATACTCGTTTGTGATAAACAAAAGCTCCTCATGCTTGCAGGTTTCAAATTGCAGAGAAATGCGTTTTTGGTCTATTTCGTAGTATGCGAGGTGTTTGTCAATAATATAGCGTGTGGTTTCCTTTAACAAATCCGAGGTGTTTTCATAATGTAGGTAAAAGGTGGAGCGGTTTACCCTTGCCGTATCACATATCTCCTTGATGGTGATATATTCAAAGTCCTCCTTTTCAAGTAGCGTAATGAGGGCTTCGTCCATTTTTATTGCCGTATTAAAGTATTTGCTTTCGTTCTTGTTCATAAGACCGCCCTCCGTGAATGCTTATTTGCTCTCGCTAATCTCTCTCGCAAGCTCCACAATCTCATAGGCGTACTTCTTCTTGCCGTTCTCAAGCATCTTCTTGTAGATAGGATAGTTCACGCCGCATCCTATCATACCGATAATGCCGATGATAATACCAATCACCATATCGGTGATACCGCTTCCGATAACCTGCATACCAAGGCACATTCCCGTACCGAATACAAGGGCAAATATGATACCCCAAGTATAGGTGAAGATGGTTGCAGGCAACTTTGCCTTTCGGTCGAGCTTGCGAAGTGCTACGATTTTGGAGCTGTCCTTGGGGGCATACTCCTTTGCGATGGATTCTGCGTAGATTTTGTCTGTGTTCATGTTGTTTCTCCTTTTCGGTTGTTTTTATTGTAACTTTATTATACCACCTACCAAAGAGAAACGGAACAACAAGAATAGCATATTGTGTTGATTTAAATAATTTCTTGCCGTCAAATTCTTATTTATCAATCAAATCCTACTTTGATTTTTATCAGTTATTCTCTCGCTATATCTTCTGCGGGTCTAAGCGCATTTTTTTGCACCATAAATGGAATTTCTTTTTCGCGGCACGCTTAACGCCCTCGCCAAGCCTCGAGGGAATACAAACGTAATCGGAAATTAACGCGCTCACTTTTTTCATCGTTTCCGTATATTGAAACTCAAATCGAAAAGAACCCGTGTCGTACCGCTTAAATAACTTGAAAAATTGCGATTTTCCGTAAGGTTTTTTGCCTGCGGCTAACGTTCTTTTATAATATCTGCGCCACATTACGAAAACCGTAAGTCCTCTCTTCTTTTTATCCTTTTCGAGCGCAATAAAATCGGGCTCTTCGTAGCCGGTTCTATGCACGCGCTTGGGATAAAGTTTTTCAAGCAACTGAATATCCGACAGTAATTCAAAGGCAGGCTCGTCAATACCGCATTCTTTCGCTCTTTTAATCGTTTTCAAAACGGTTGTACGCGAACATTCGCAAAGCTTAGCGATTTGCGTCGTCGTGTTTCCCGCATAATGATACTGTAAAATAGCTCTGTAATTGGTCATTTTCGCCTTTTTCTACCCTTTTTTGCTTGAAATCTTATTTATGTATATTGTACTACACAAAAAAACAAAAGTAAAGTGTTCAACTTAAGTGGAATAAAAGTTTTTTTGGGCGTTTTTCGGCTTATTTTTTGCCCAAAAACCGTAAAAATTGAGCCTGCATCTTCTCGATACAGGCTCATAAACATAATATATGATGTTTTTATTAAATTCTAATCCAAGATTTAGCCCCTCGGATTACGGATATTAGCCTGTGCTCGTTATCTTTTGCCCTTAGCGACAAATTGCCCGTTTAATTTTAGGCTGTTATCACGATACTATTATCCTTATATTTATCCGCCGTAGCGGTTGTATTCAGTTTTAATTTTTTTAAGTTTTTCCCTTATCATTCTTATGTTATATAAACACCTTTACCGTCAAATCTTGCCATTGATTTGGTCTAAGCATACCGTTCTTTTCCTTTCTATAAGACCTTGCCGATTTATAATCAATCGTAAATTCCCATACCAACTTTTTCATATCGTTTGGCACGTCAATTAAGTCAAAATTCATATACCAATTAAAGCACGTTTCCGTTACGGGAACAATGGTATGAACGAACTGTTTAATCACTTCTCTATCTACGTAATGTTCGGT